>SVPQ01000051.1 GCA_015065845.1 Oscillospiraceae bacterium | reverse complement strand
AAAGCTCTATATTACAATGTACTTCAAACGGAATAACTGTAATTGCTACCGGTACTGGTGGAGAAATTCCGATAAATAAACCGCTTTCTTTTGAGCTTTGTGAAAAAAATCTTAAAAAATTAGGTGGCACACCTTACTATTTGCAAGATTTAAAATTCAACAACCCAGAAAATTTAACGCTTTCTCTATCAGTAATTAATGCTTTAAGGCGTGAATGTGTTGAGAAGTTAGATTTAGAATTTAATAGCACAAATCAAGAAATTTTTGACGTTTCACCAGAATTCAAAGAAAGCAATAAAAAGAAAACCCCGACATTAAGAGCAAGGTTTTCTGAATTTAGACAATATTCACCCGATTTTGACTGTTGCGAATACCTTATATTCCCTATAAAAGAAGTTTTAAGTCACAAAGAAGATTTAGATGAAATCAAAGAGAAGGTTATAATTGAATTACCCGATTTAATTTATCCGTTTTATGAAGAAAAGATTTTAAGTAACTTACAAGAATTAAAATCTTTCGGCTTCAAAAACGCTATTAGTGGCAATATTGGTGGTATTGAGATTATAAAAAATGCAGGACTCAATGCATTCGGTGGGCATACGCTTAATATTGCAAACTCCGAAGCAATAGAATTCTACGAACACACTGGTGTAAAGGATTTAACCTTGTCAGTTGAACTAAGTGCTAAAGCCATTGATAACATTAGTTCAAATGTAAAAATTGGCGCTTACTGTTACGGCAACTTGCCACTTATGTTTTTCAGAAACTGTCCGTTAAAACAGAAAGATGGTTGTGGTAATTGTAGTGGTAAACGAAAAATAACTGACAGAAAAAACATTGAGTTCGATGTTTTGTGTCACGATAAAATGTATTCTGTTTTACACAACTCCGTTCCACTTTATATTATGGATAAAATCAATCTTAATTGTGATTTTGTTACTATGTATTTTACAAACGAGAGTAAAAGTGAATGCAAAGAAATTTTAAAGCTTTGCAAAAACAAACAATCTGCTCCGTTCAAGAAAACGGCGGGATTGTATTTAAGAGAAGTGTTATAATTTCGCTTTTCAAAATTTTTAAGGAAATTAAACTCATGGATGGAAAAACAACTATTAAATATTTACAGAACTATATAAAACAAAAAGACTATCATCCTGAACTTTTAAAGGATTATTTTTTGAAATTATCTGAAGAAGTCGGGGAACTTTCTCGTGCAATGAGAAAAGATTTGAAAGCGCAAAGCAACACCGATATTAATGGCACAATAGATGAAGAGTTATGGGATGTAATTTATTACGCTTTAGCTATTGCTAATATTTATGACATTGATATAGAGCAAGTAGCTAAAATGAAATCAGAAATAAATGAAAGCAAATATCCATCTAATGTAAAGTTTGAAGAGGGAAGATAAAAAAGCAGAGGACAGTTTCGTCCTCTGTTTTTATTTTAAATACCCTTTTTCTTTAAACAAATTAGTGTAACGTCTTTTTTGTGTATCTATCATCTTATCCGAATTAACAAACTCAATAAATTCATTTTCGTTAATCCATTTGAATGATATTGTTTCACCTTTTTGTAACTTAACATTATTTTTATCGCAATCGGTAGTGCATAAGAAACAATAGAATAAACATTTATCATCATCAAAAGTGTAATAGGCAAACTCATTAAAATCATCACAAACTATTCCTGTTTCTTCAAATAATTCACGCTTTATACAATCAAGTTTATTTTCGCCTTTTAGCGCTGAACCACCTGCAGTTGCTTCATAAAAGCCTGGGTAAATATCTTTCTTCAAATCTCTCTGCATAAGAAGATAATCACCATCTGTATGACGAACCAAAACCTCGCAAACAAGATGGTAAAGCCCATCAGGAATAGGCTTACCACGAACCAAATCAACATTTGCCAATGTACCATCCTTATAATATCCATCCCAGATTTCCATAATCGCCTCCAAAACTGAACAAATCTTTATGTTAACACTAACATATTCTCGACATATTTTCAAGCACCCGAGAATTTTTGTTCTGTTTTATATTGAATTTCTTAACACTCTATGTTATAATACCTTTTGGAGTTTAACTCCCCTGGAACTATCCCATACGGTAAGCGGTTAGTCCTCCTATTCTGGAGGGCACTCTTTTCCCTCCGAATGAAAGGAGGGCGGTGCTCATGGTTACATACAGCGAATTGTTCTTATTACTTTCTCTTATTGTTTCTATAATTGCACTCGTTATTGATATAATAAAAAAGAAATAACCGCCCTGTCTGCAAACTAAGCGGTTAATTTCTTTTAATCCATTGCAGGACTACCCGTTTATCGGATAGTTCCTTGTTCATTTATATTATAACAAAACATTTAAAAATGTCAACCTTTTTTGAATGTACGATACAGAATTTCGGATTGATTATTGCGTTTGAAATTGAAACTCTGTTATTTCACCCTGATATGTATATCCCACTTTTTGATAAACTGCATTTGAAGTTGGATTGTTAGCATCGGCATAAAGCATAGGAACAACTCCCTCACTAAGCAGTTGAGTTGTAAGCGTTGCAATAAGCATTTTGGCATACCCTTTCCCACGAAACTCACGGTCAGTAACAACAGTATTTATCCTTGCGTATTTATCTGTTTTGTGTGCTATCATAGCCAACGCAACGATATTTTCGTCTTTCCATAGAAAAATATTATCAG
>SVPQ01000001.1 GCA_015065845.1 Oscillospiraceae bacterium | reverse complement strand
TTCAACTGAGGGTTGAATACAAATCACGCTTTGAACTCGATTAGTTAGTTGTATAAAAAACTATTCCCACTACTACGGGCGACCAAAGGTCTGCCCCTACCATAGTGGGAGTAAATTTTATAACACTTGCAACTAGCCATACTAGCCACTGCAAACGAAAGTTAAAACTTAAAGTTTTAACTTCTCGTTTGCCGCTTTCATCATTTCAGGGGAAACTTTTATAACTTCACGGTCGTAGGTGAGAAGTCCGTTGAGTTCGTCTTCAACATCACTTACTTCTGTATAAATTGTTGCAGAAAGACCTTTTTCTTTCATACATTTATAAATTCGGTCTTCGTAAAGATGTTTGATTGCAGCGTCAAATTTTTCCTGTGCGTAATATTTTCTGTAACCAAAGAATTTTTCTTTGTTATATGTGTGACCTCTGAATCTCATAGAGTAGCCACCGAATTCTGTAAGACCAATTGGTCTTTTGTCTTCTTTGTTGAATTTCGGGAACATAAATGGTGTAAAGTAAATGTGGAAGCTATTTACATCTCCTGCACCGTGGTCAACCCATCCACTTGCGTGGTCAATAAGTCTTGTTGGGTCTAATTGTCTGTAAAATTCACAAGCCTTGACTGAATCAAATTGTCCCCATGCCTCGTTGAATGGAGTCCAGAGAGCAAGCGAAGGAACATTGTAAAGGTGTTTAACCATTTCTTCAGAATCTTTAAAATATTCTTCTCTGCCTTTTTCGTCTGTTCTTGCGTAGAATAAATAGTTGCGTTTACTGTCAGGTACTCTGCCGACTTTTTTGTTGTTAAAGAGCATACCTAAGAATGGTAAAGTACCAATAGCAAGGAAGTTATATTTTCCACCGCCGTTAACCATATCCTGCCATACAATCATACCGAGTCTGTCGCAGTGGTAATACCAACGCAAGGGTTCAATTTTAATGTGCTTTCTTAATGTGTTGAAGCCTAAATCTTTCATTGTCTCTATGTCATAAATCAAAGCTTCATCACTAGGTGCTGTGTAAAGACCGTCTGACCAGTAGCCCTGGTCTAAAAGACCATTAAAGAAATAAGGCTTATTATTAAGCATAAATCTCGGTGTGCCATCAGAATCAACGCCTGTGCTGAATTTTCTCATAGCAAAGTAACTGTCAACTCTGTCATCGCCTGCGGCAAATTTAATATCGTAAAGATAAGGATTTTCTGGTGACCAGAGCTCGTAATTTTCGAGTTTAATAGTACCTTTACCATCTGTGAGTTTTGCAGCAGCAATCATTTTGTTTTTATCCATAACCATAACGCCAATTTCTGGCATTACTTCGTTTGAATATGCTACTTCAATCTGTAATTCATCATTATCAATATCAGGGGTGAGTTTTATATTTGTAATATAGTCGTAAGGAACTTCTTCAAGCCATACTGTCTGCCAGATACCTGACTGTGGTGTGTACCAGATTCCGCCACGGTTAAATGTCTGTTTACCACGAGCCTGAGTACCTGTTTCAGTAGGGTCAGTAACAGTAACTCTCAAGTCGTTTTCGCCATTTAAAATTAAAGAAGTAACATCAAATGAAAATGGTAAATAACCGCCTGTGTGTTCACCAACAACTGTTCCATTTAAAGAAACTGTACATTTATAATCTACCGCACCAAAGTGTAAAAGTACTTTTGATTTTGTTTTTGTAAAGTTGAAAAGCTTCTGGTAGTAAAGAGTGTCAGTAGGTTGAACTAACTTTTCAACGCCGCTTAAAATTGATTCAGGGCTGAAAGGAACAACAATTTCTCCCTGGAAACCGCTGAATTTTTTGTTTTCACCATAAATAGCGTAATTCCATATACCATTTAAGCAAATAAAACTGTCGCGTTTGAATTGTGGTCTTGGATAATCGTTAAGTGGGCAGTTTTTATCTAAAACTTTACCCCATCTTGTCAATAATCTTTCCATAATACCCTCCGAAAAGAAATTTAATTACATACACAATTATTTTATCATAAAAATACCCGATTTTCAATAAAAATCACCAAATTAGTGCTGATGGAATAAAATGCATTATAGGAGGTGGTGGTTTGAATACAGAAATATTTACTCTCATATTTGCAATAATAGGAATTTTAAGTGTTTTAAGATTTTGTATTTTTAAATTTATAACATTTAAAGAAGAGTATTTTACATTATTATTACCCGTTCATAAAGAAGATGACGAAATTTTTAACCGTATTGAAAATCTGAGAGAATTTCTTGATTTTACAGGTGTACATAAAAAATGCACCGTAGTAATTATTAACTACGGTGTAAGTGAAGAGTTTTTAGAAAAAATAGACTCAATGTATGGCTATTACGGATTTATAAAAATCATAGATAAAGAAAACGCAGGGGAGAGTCTAAAAGAAATTATAAGTTGATATTGAAAAGTTTTGAAGCATTTTTATTAGCAGTTGTGAGAATTTCTTCTTTTTTAAGATTTTTCACTTCTGCTATTTTTTCTGCTACAAAAGAGATATAAGTGCTCTGATTTCTTTTGCCTCTATATGGCACAGGGGTCATATAAGGGCAGTCGGTTTCTAAAAGAAGTCTCTCTAAAGGCAGATTTTCGGCAACCTCTAAAGGTACTCGTGCATTTTTAAAAGTTACTGCACCGCCAAGACCTATATACATATTGAGTTTTAAAACTTCTTTCATAACTTCAACACTACCAGAAAAACAGTGAAGTACACCTTTTGGTTTGTACTTTTTGAGAATTTCAAGTGTATCATTATGGGCATCTCTTGAATGAACAATAACAGGTAAATTCAATTCATTTGCTAAAATAACCTGTTCTGTGAAAATTCTTTTTTGCTCTTCTTTGTTGTCTTTGGTCCAGTAATAATCGAGACCGATTTCACCAATTGCAACACATTTTTTGTGCTTTGAAAGTTTTCTTATTTCAGTGAGATAATTTTCGTTTGCTTTACTTATATCTTCGGGATGAAAACCTACCGCACAGTACATAAAATCATATTGCTCGGAAAGTTCGATTGATTTTTTTGAAGACTCAATATCTGTTCCGCAATTTACTACACCCAAAATGCCCGACTCCAAGAAAGAGTCGAGCAAAGTGGTTCTGTCTTCATTAAATGCTTTATCGTTATAATGTGCGTGAGTATCAAAAATGAAGTCCATAAATTCAACCTAACATTGTACCTGCAGGCATACCGTCAACAAAGAGAACTTTAATATCATCCTCAGTAATTTCACCTGCTAAAACCATACCTTTACTTTCAACACCGCAAAGTGTTCTTGGTTTAAGGTTTGCAACAATAACAACGCTCTTGCCAATAAGGTCTTCTGGTTTATACCACTGAGCAATACCAGATGCTACTGTTCTAGGTTCTTTTGTACCATCATCGAGAGTGAGTTTTAAAAGTTTTTTAGCCTTTTTTATTGGTTCGCAGTCAATAACCTTTGCAACTCTGAGTTCAACTTTAGCAAAATCGTCAAATTCAATTTCTTTAAGACCGATAATTGTTTTTTCTTCATCTTCTTCCTTAATCTCAGGAAGAGATGCTTCGATTTCTGCTAAAGTCTTCTCAACATCAAGACGGTTAAAGAGAGGTGTTGCTTCACCGACTTTACCACCAGCTACTAATTTACCGAAACTTCCGAGTGAATCTAAATCATCAATATTACAATTAATCTGTGAGAATATAGCATCACTTGTAGTTGGCATAAATGGTTTTAATAAAACTGCAATAAAGCGGATACTTTCAAGTAAATTGTAAAGAACCGTGCCAAGACGAGCTTTTTTGTCCTCGTCTTTAGCGAGTGCCCAAGGCATTGTTTCATCAATGTATTTGTTGCATCTTTTTGCGAGTTCAAATACTTTTGAAATTGCGTCGCTCATTCTGTAAGTGTCAAGAAGTTTTGTAACCTCAGGAAGAACAGAAAGAGCCATTTCTTTTAATTCTTTGTCTAACTCTTCAGTACAATCAGGTGATTGAATTACACCATCAAAATACTTGTTATTCATAGCAATTGTACGGTTAACAAGGTTACCTAAAGTATTAGCGAGGTCAGAATTGAAACGCTCAATAATTGTAGTGTAAGTTATAGAACCATCCTGTGCGTGTGGCATTTCTGAAAGAAGATAATAACGGATTGCGTCAACACCAAAGCGGTTGCAGAGGTCATCCGCATAAATAACATTACCACGGGATTTTGACATTTTATCTTCACCGGAGAGGAGCCAAGGATGACCGAAAACCTGTTTTGGTAACGGCTCACCTAATGCCATAAGCATAATTGGCCAGTAAATTGTGTGGAAACGAAGAATATCTTTACCAATAATATGAACATCTGCTGGCCAGTATTTTTTGTACATATCAGGTTGATTATCAGGATTGTAACCAAGACCTGTGATATAGTTAAGAAGCGCATCTACCCAAACATAAATAACATGTTTCGGGTCATTAGGGAAAGGAATACCCCATTTAAAAGTTGAGCGGGAAATACATAAATCCTGAAGACCTGGTTTAATGAAGTTATTTATCATTTCCTTTTTACGACTTTCAGGATAAATGAAGTCAGGATTCTGTTCAATGTATTCTTCTAATTGTTTCTGATATTTACTCATTTTAAAGAAGTATGCTTCTTCTTTTTCTTTTCTTACTTCTCTGCCACAGTCAGGGCATTTGCCGTCAACTAACTGAGAGTCTGTAAAGAAACTTTCGCAAGGTACACAGTACCAGCCTTCATATTCACTTTTGTAAACATCGCCCTGATTGTAGAGCTTTTCAAAAATTTTCTGTACTGATTTTTCGTGGTCTTCGTCAGTTGTTCTTATGAATTTGTCATAAGTTGTATTAAGGCAATCACAAACGCCTTTTATTTCACCAGCAACTTTGTCAACATATTCTTTTGGAGAAATACCTGCTTCAGCTGCATATTCTTCAATTTTTTGACCGTGTTCGTCAGTACCAGTCTGGAAAAATACATCATAACCCTGCATTCGTTTGAATCTCGCAAGAGCATCGGCCAAAACGATTTCGTAAGAGTTGCCGATGTGCGGTTTTCTAGATGTGTAAGCAATAGCAGTTGTAATATAATATGGCTTTTTTTCCATTGTGATTTTCATTCCTATTCTAAATTAAGAGTATTTTAAAAATTATTCAGAAACTAATTCAATTGTCTTTTCTTCAATTCCTGATGCATTTATTGTAATTTTAATTTTACCTTTTTTACCGTTTGTTCTTATCCAGAATGCTCTGTCACCACCAATAAGTGGGAATTCTGTAGGACCGATAACAGTAGCAGGGCCGTCAACAGTAACCTTAACTGCGCTGTCAACAAAAGGCACTCTGTTGCCGTTCTGGTCTTTCACGATTAACTCAATTCTTGTAGCATCGTAAGTGTCGCCTTGTCTTAATAAAGTTGAGTCTGCATTAACCTCTAAATTAAGAGATTCTACTGCAGTTCTTACAACAGTAGCAACACATTCGCCGTCTTTGTAACCTTCAAAGCGGTAAGTGATTTGTTGTTCACCCCAACCGCCTATATATTTTGTAACAAGGTCAACCATATAGTTAATTGAAAGTTTGCCGGTAATCATAGCGGCACCAACTCTCAGGAAATTGTGTGGTGGCATTTTCCATTGTTCAGTCTGAGCCGCAACAAGTGCAGGTTTTAAGAGGGAAGCAGTAGTAGCGTCTAATTTATCAACTTCTGTTAAGGCATCACCTATAAAGTCAGCAGCAATAACCGGTGGATGTGGAAGATTTTTAAATGGTGATTGGTTCGGATAAATTGTACTTGTATATTTACCATTTTTATAAAGTTTAACATAATCACAGTTAGAATATACATAAACCTTACCAATAACACCGCCTGGGTGTTCACCGATATCCATAGCGGAAGTAACTTCTAAATATGGTTCGTTCTCTTGTTGTGAACGATAAACTGCAGCACCGAGTTTTGGTACACGGAACATATCAGTAACACCGTGGTAACAGATTTTATCACCACTACCAAAGTCCTTATGTGTGTTGTAGTCAGCCATACACCAACCAATAGCACCGCTGATTCTGTCGTTACCATAAGCAGTATTAAGAACTCTTGTGTGCCTTAAAGCGTGTTCCGTTCTTAATGCTTCACGGTCAAATGATTTTGTAGGGTACATATGACCATTATGCTCTGTTACGAGGTAAGGAGCATTAAGACCTGTAACAATTGCAGGTGGTAAAAGATGAATAGCTCCACCTGAATGTGAAAAGTCGTTATATGTGTAAACGTCTTCAAGTAAATGGCTCCGTGGCATATTTCTTACGCCACCTGTCTGACGGGTATTGTCAAGTGAACGAGCCATTTTATTTGTTTCTGTGTAAAATTCGTCACAATCCATACCTTCGTTTACACGGACACCCCAGAGAATTACTGACGGGTGATTTCTGTCACGGATAACCATTCTCTTGACATTGTCAAGGCATATATCACGCCATTCGCCTTCACCTAAGAATTGCCAACTTGGCATTTCTGTAAATACCAAGAGACCTATTTCGTCACAACGGTTAAGGAAGTGAACACTGTTAGGATAGTGCGAAGTTCTTACTAAATTTACACCTAATTTATATTTAAGTAAGTCGGCGTCTGCTTTCTGAACATTCTGGGGCATAGCGTAACCAACATAAGGGTAACTCTGGTGACGGTTAAGACCACGGATTTTAATTTTTTTACCATTAAGGTAGAAACCATCTTTTCTGAATTTAACTTCTCTGAAACCAAAACGAACTTTGTATTCATCTTCATTGTTGAATGAAACATAAAGACTATAAAGTTCAGGGTTGTTTATATCCCAGAGCTTAACATTTTCTACTGCCCATTTAGCATTTATAACAGTACCTTTTACTTTACATTCTTTTTCACCGATTGTGTTACCGTCTTTTTCTAAACGGAATTTAAGAGTGCCCTCGGTACTTTCTGAGAAAGTAATATCCATATCGAGTACTTTTTTAGGCTGGTGAATATTTAATGTTCTTACAAAGACATCGGAAATATAGATTTCACTTACTTCTTCAATCCATACTTCACGATAAATACCGCCATAAACAAGATAGTCAACAACATTACCGAAAGGTGGAATTTCAGGACGCTCACTTGAGTCAAGTTCAACTACCAAAACATTTTTCTTTTTATTTACAACATCTGTAATATCAAAAGAAAAACGGTTGTAAGCACCTTTATATTCACCTATAAATTCATCATTCAAATATACTTTTGAATAAACGGCAGCACCTTCGAAATGAAGAATATATCTTTTACCGTCTTTTTTAGGTAAATCAAACTCTTTTCTGTAACAACTGGTGAACTGATAGCATTTTTCATCAAAATAGTTTAAAGGAAGTTCTTTATTTGCGTGAGGAATATCAACGGTTTCAAAATCTTTGTCATTGAATTTTGCATTTGTCATTTCAGGAGAAAATGTAGGGGAGTATTTCCAACTGAAATTAAGTGGATATGAATTACGCATTTTATCACCTTTTTCCGTTTTTTTATGGCACACAGTATACCATTATAATTACCATTATTTTATACTATTATAATAGCAATGTCAACTTAAAAAAGATAAAAGTGCTTGTTTTGTGTTCGGGACTTTTTCTTCAATAACACAATCTAAAAGGAAATCTATTTTTTTGCCGATTTCATCATTTCTGAAACCAAGTTTTATTAAATCGTTTCCGTTTATTTTTAACTGACCTATAGTAACACATTCGTTATTTTCTTCTATTTCTTTAAGCCACATTAAAACTCTTTCAGTTCCTTTACTTATATCTCTGTAACTTTCAGAGAGTGCACCGCGGTCGCTTTTTTTAATAATAAGTAAAGTTCTTATATCTTCGGGTGTTAAAACTTTCATTTTTTTCTTTAATTCAATTTTTGTTTCAGGTGGTTCAAAATCGTGGTGACTTACTAAAAATGAAACGCGGTTAATAGTTTTTTTATCAAAACGAAGTCTTGTTAAAATTTCTTTTGCCATTTCGCCACCGACTGTTGCGTGATTTTTAAAAGTACTGTCACCATTTTCATTTAATTTGTGTGTCGGCACTTTTCCTAAATCGTGCAAAAGCATAGTAATTCTTAAAATTTTATCATTCGGAATTGTATCAACAGTATGACAGATATGAGCCCAGACATCGTAAGCGTGTTTTTTACCATGCTGTTTAAAGTTGATACAAGGTTCAATTTCAGGAATGAGCACTGAGAATACATCAGGGAAATCCATAAGAATATTAAAAGCGTTATTTCCCATAAGAAGTTTTGTAAGTTCAACAGATATTCTCTCAACAGAAATATTTTTTAATAAATCTTTTTGTTTGTGAATTGCTTTTTTTGTTTCTTCTTCAATTGTAAAACCGAGTGTAGCGGCAAAACGCAACGCTCTCATAATACGAAGTCCGTCTTCATTAAATCTGTCTTCGGCATTTCCGACAGTTCTTATTATTTTTTCTTCAATGTCAGAAAGTCCACCATATAAATCCACAAGGCCTGTACGATGAGAGTATGCTAAAGCGTTAACAGTAAAATCGCGTCTTTTTAAATCTTCACTAAGATTTCTTGTAAATGATACTTGCTCTGGGTGGCGGTTGTCAGAATATTCACCGTCAATTCTGAAAGTTGTAACTTCAATTGCTTCGTGGTCTTTTATAATAGAAACAGTTCCGTGTTTAATTCCTGTTTCTATAATTTTTTCATCTTTAAAGAGTTCTTTTGTTTCTTGCGGTAAGGCAGAAGTGGTAATATCCCAGTCGCCAATCTCTATTCCCATTACACTGTCGCGGATGCTACCACCGACACAGTAGGCTTCAAATCCGTTTTGTTCGTAAATATTTATAATGTTGTTAATTTTTTCAGGTATTTCAATTCTCATAATGTATTCCTTGAATTATATATTATTGTATATAATATTATTGCTTTAAATTGTGTATATGTCAATAAAAAATGTAAAATTACACTATATTTTGATTACAAAAAGTTACAAATTGTAATTTTTGCACTTTTGACAAAAAATGTAGGTTATAATATCCGACAGTTGTTGAGTAAAATACAATATAAAGGGGAAAGTGGTCGATTTCAGACACTTGATTTGTGCAAAGTCAACAATTTACAAGGTGTCAAATTATTTGACAATCACAAAAAAATGGGTATAATACACCTTGCCATAGGATAAACGGAAGAAAAAAGGTGTTTTTGTTTATAGTTTTTAATTGAGGTTGGCAACTCAGTTTTTAATTGTGAACAAGAATATCTATTAACAGTAATTCTTACAAAAATGTTATTTAAAAGAATTGCTAGTTTAAGGAGTATTTATACCATGACATTTATAAAAAGAGGCGAATGGTCAGTTCCATTACCTAAAAGAAGTGTTGCACTTCTTATGGTGGTAGTGTTATTTTTCCTTTCAGTTACTGCATTCGCTAAACCGTCAAAATCTTACGATTTAGTAATTAAAGACGGTGAAAAGGTTATGAACCTTTCAACATCAGAAACAGAGCCCGAAAAAATTCTTGAAGAAACAGACTTTTTATTCAATGAAGCGTATGGTGACACACTTGATTTATCAGAATTCAAAGCTGGTGTAGATGGTTCGTTAATCACAATCAACAGAGGCGTAAGTGTTTCTATTACAAACTATGATGGTTCAACTTACGCGGTTTTCGCTTCGGGAACAGTTAAAGATGCAATTGAAACTGCAGAAATTAAACTTCCCGATGGTGCATCAGTAAACTATTCTTTAGATGAACCTCTGTCAGAGGGACTTGAAATTGAAATTTACGGTGCTTACGATGTTAAGATTATACTTGATGGAGCAGTTTATGAAAGAACTGTTTCAGGCAAAACTGTTGGTGACGCTATTTCAAAATCAGGACTTAATATAAGTGATGACGATTTTACAAAACCAGGCGAAAATACACCACTTATGAATGGTATTGAAATAGAAGTTATTAAAGTTAAAACAAAAGTCTATACAGTCACCGAAAAACTCGGTTACACCACTAAATATGTTTATACTGACGAGCTTGCTTCCGGTAAAACAAGAGTTAAAGTAGAAGGTCAGAATGGTGTAAGAGAAATCACTTATAAAGAATCTTATATTGATGGTGTTCTCATTGATTCAGTTGTAAAAGAATCAAAAATTACAAAAAGACCGGTCGATAAAGTATTGGAAGTTGGTACAAAGGCAAATATAAAACCTTCAACAACACCATCTTCAACTCCTATAAGTGACCTTGCGGTTCCGTCTTATGTCAATATTGGCGCAAACGGTGTTCCGACAAACTATAAAAAAGCAATTAACGCAAAAGCAACAGCTTATTGTATTCCTGGTGGTATAACATCAACAGGTGAAAAGGTAAGAACTGGTTATATAGCAGTTGACCCTAATGAAATTCCTTATGGCACAGAAATGTATATTGTTTCTGCAGATGGCAAAAGAGTGTACGGTTATTGTATAGCAGCCGACACAGGTGGTTTTGTTAACAGTACTGACTGGACAGTTGACCTTTATATGGACAGTGAACAGGAGTGTGTTAACTGGGGTCGTAGAGATATTATAATTTATATTCTGTAACAAAATGAGCATATTCAAATTTTTTAAAAATTGAATATGCTCATAAATTTTACATAAACTAAAGTCGGTGAGTTTATGAGAAATTATCAGTACAGTAAATTAGTAGAAAAAATTACCCCAAAATCTCCACTTAAAAAAGATCTTATAAATGCATTTTTATTTGGTGGTGGAATAAGTTGTTTCGGTCAGGTATTAAGGACACTTTATTTAATGACTTCTTTAACACTTACAGAAGCGAAAATGCTTGTGTGTGTCACTCTTATTGTAATTACTGCAATTTTAACAACGGTGGGTGTTTTTGATAAAATCGGTAAAGTTGCAGGGGCGGGGACATTTGTACCTATAACAGGTTTTGCAAATTCCGTTGTATCACCCGCACTTGAATTCAAAGCGGAAGGACATATTTTAGGTACAGGAGCTAAAATGTTCAATTTAGCAGGACCTGTAATTGTTTACGGATGCGGTGCCGCAAGTCTTTATGGACTTATTTACTGGATTATAGAAAAAATTTAGGGAACAAGACAAGTTTTTGAAACTTGTTTTGTTCCCTAAAGTGTTTTTAATCTTCCAACGCCATTCTTACTTTACATAAAAAGTCAGTTTCATTGAATGGTTTTGTTATAAATCCACGCGCACCTGCTAAAAGGGCTTCTCGTGTTATTTCAGGTTTGTTAATTGCTGAAATTACAACGACTTTTGTGTCTTTTTTTATTGCTAAAAGTTCATAAAGCAACTTTAAGTCACTGTTGTCAGGAAGCATAATGTCAAGAATAGTCAAGTCAATGTCACTGTTCGCAATTATCTTTCTTGCTTCGTCAGCAGTTGTTGCTTCAATTATATTATCAAACCCTGCATTAAGCAGTGCCTGCTTCATAACACTACGCGAAAATTCTGCGTCATCAACAATTAAAAAATTTTCTTTCATTGTAAAAACTCCAATACAAAATCCAGATGTTATATTATCACTTTTTTGCTTCCAGTTGTTTTTTTAATGCAACTTCATATTCTTCAACAGGCATTGGTCTGAAGAAGTAATATCCTTGTGCTTCGTAAGCACCGATGCTTATAAGGAAATCTGCCTGGTCTCTTGTTTCAACACCTTCAACAACAACTTTTAAGTCAAGTGCATTTGCCATTGAAACAACAGAAGTAAGAATTTTACCGGCTCTTTCATCAGAAGTTGAGGTTGGTAAGAAGTTAATGTCGATTTTTAAAACATCAACCTTAATATCTTTGAGGGAATTAAGTGAAGAGTAACCACTGCCAAAGTCATCCATGAGTACATGGAACCCACCTTTTTGAAGGTTGTAGGTAAGTTCGACTAACTTGTGGTTGTCTGAAATGAATGAACTTTCAGTAAGTTCAAATTCAATAAATTCGTGTGGAATATTATATGTATCAACTATTTTTACAATATTAGGGAAGAGGTTAGGGTCATAAAGGTCTGCTCTTGAAACATTAACAGATACAGGAAGAATAGGAATTCCTTCGCTACGCCATTTATCAAGTTGTTTGGATACAGTTGCAAAAATGTAGTAGTCAAGTTCTGTAATGAATCCGTTGTTTTCGAAAATAGGAATAAAACTTCTTGGTGAAATAAGACCTTTTTCGGGGTGAACCCAACGCACAAGTGCTTCTGAACCGATAATTTCGCCGGTTCTCATATCAACTTTAGGTTGAAGATAAATTTTAAACTCACCATTTTCAAGTGCGCGTTTCATTTCTGAAACAATTGTAATTTCAATCTCTTCCTGTTCACGAAGTGCTTCGTCAAAATAGGAAACATGAGATTTATAATTGTTTTTTGTTGCTTTCTGAGCAACACCGGCTCTGTCAAGCATATGTCTTACAGAGTATTCTGAATTTTCTGCAATGTAAATACCAAATGAAAGTGTGATATCAAAGTTAAGAGGGTACATTTTAACTGCTGCAACCAATGTATCAATTATAGAGTTGAGCAACTCTTCACTTTCATAAGGAATGGAAAATGCGAATAAGTCAGAAGTAATACGGCAATAAGTACCGTTTTTAATAGGTTCAATAATTTCCTGAAGTTTAACTGCAATAAATTTAAGGATTGAGTCACCTTCAGATGTGCCGAAAAGCTGGTTTATAATTTTGAAACTTTCAATGTCAAAACGGACAATTGCAAATTTTGTTTCAGGATTTGCTTCAATAATTGTCTGTGTTTTTTCAACAAATGTGTTTCTGTTAGGGATTTTTGTAAGTCTGTCAATAGATGAGAAAATTTCAAGTTTCTTGATTGCTTCCATCTCATTATTGATATTATTGAATGTAAGAATTGCTCTTGTTTTAATTCCATTTTCAATATGTATTGTAAGAGCAAGACGGAACCATTCGTAAATATTGTTATCTGTAAGAATTCTGATGTTTATGTATTTTTGAATAGTTTCGTGAATGTCGCCTAAATTAAGAAAAGAAATGACTGCATCAAGGTCAGGACGATAAATAAGACCAATCATTGTAGTCGGGTCAAAAATATCAATGTTGCAGAAATCTCTGTGTACATAGTTTGAATATTCAGGGTCAATAAAAGTTTTACCAGTTAAAAAGTTGTATTCAGCAGAGAATGTGTTAGTCTGACGCATTACTATTGAATGACGGTCTTCTAAAGAAGAAGCAGTAGATTTTATTCTCTGATTTTCTGCTTCATAACGGGCGAGGATTGCATTAACTTTTTTTACAGCATTCTGTGGATTGAATGGTTTGTAAATCAAGTCAGTTGCACCAAGGTCTAAAAGTCTGTTTTCTGCCTCCGGAGAATTGTCTGTTGTAGCAATAACTACAGGAATAGAAGCAAATTCGGTTTCTTTTATTTTTTCGAGAAAATAGAAACCATCATATTCTGGCATAATTATATCGAGCACAATAATGTCAATGTTACCATCGTGCTCGTTTATTACATCAAGTGCTTCTTTACCGTCACAAGCTTCTAATACATCAAAGTCATTAGAAAAGAGTTTTGACAGTATTTTTCTGTTAATTTCGGCATCATCAACTGCCAAGAGAGTTCTTTTATCCACAGAAAAAACCTCCAACAAAAATGATAATAAGAATTGTGTCGTTGTTTTGTCATAAAGTTTAACAACATATCGAACAAAAAACCACTTATGATACTATGTGTAGAAAAATACACAAAACTTATCTACTTAATAGTATTAATTTAACACATTTTACTAAAAAAATCAATAGAAATACCCTAAAAATTTCAAGGAATTCGCGAAAATGTTCGTTTTTGGAAAATGAAAGGGCTGTAGTTGTAAGGTGGGAGAATGCATATAATTCATAATATACATAAAAGTGTGCATAAATATTCAAAAATAAAGTACAAATTGACCAAAATAGAGATATTTGTAAATATTTATGAAAAAAAGTGTTGACAAAGTTATAATAAAGTTGTAATATTATGCACATCAAATGAATATTGTTGCAAATATGCGCGGAGGTAATAAAAATGGATAAGAAAAACATTAAAAAAGTAGTTTTAGCATATTCTGGCGGACTTGATACATCAATCATCATTCCTTGGCTTAAAGAGAATTACAACAACTGCGAAGTTATTGCAGTTTCAGGTAATGTTGGTCAGGCAAGTGAGTTAGAAGGTCTTGAAGAAAAGGCTATTAAAACAGGTGCTTCAAAACTTTATGTTGAAGACCTTACAAAAGAATTTATTGAAGATTATGTTTTCCCATGCGTTCAGGCTGGTGCAAAATATGAAGAATATCTTTTAGGTACAGCTTTTGCTCGTCCATCTATTGGTAAAAGAGTTGCAGAAATTGCTTTAGCAGAAGGTGCAGACGCTATTTGCCACGGTTGTACAGGTAAAGGTAATGACCAGGTTCGTTTTGAACTTGCTATTAAGGCATTCGCACCAGATATGCCAATTATCGCTCCTTGGAGAGAGTGGGATATTAAATCTCGTGAAGAAGAAATTGAATATGCAGAAGCACATAATGTTCCTCTTAAAATAAACAGAGAAACAAACTACTCAAAAGATAAGAACATCTGGCATTTATCACACGAAGGTCTTGACCTTGAAGACCCGATGAATGAGCCACTTTATAATAAAGAAGGCTTCCTTGAAATGGGCGTTTCACCAGAAATGGCACCTGACAAACCAACTTATGTAACAATCCACTTTGAAAAAGGTGTTCCGACTGCTATTGACGGCAAAGATATGGGTGCAGTTGAGATTGTTGAAAAACTCAATGAACTCGGTGGCGCAAACGGTATTGGTCTTCTTGACATTGTTGAAAACAGACTTGTTGGTATGAAATGCCGTGGTGTTTATGAAACTCCTGGTGGAGCAATTCTTTACAAAGCTCACGAGGTTCTCGAAACAATCTGTCTTGATAAAGAAACTGCTCACTACAAAGCGCTTGTTGCTCAGAAGTTAGCAGAACTCGTTTACAATGCTCAATGGTTTACACCACTTACAGAAGCAATTTTAGCATTCGTTAAGAGCACACAACAAACTGTAACAGGTGATGTTACACTTAAACTTTACAAGGGTAATATGATAAATGCAGGTGTTAAATCTCCATTCTCACTTTATGACCCTGAAATTGCTACATTTGATGAAGATGAAGTATATGACCAGAAGGATTCAGCAGGCTTCATTAACCTTTATGGTCTTCCAATCAAGGTTATGGCAAAAATGAAAGAGAAAAATGGTTTAGATAAGTAATTGTATAAATAATTAGTATTAACCACTGATTAGAAACATCGGAAACAGTCAGTGGTTAATAATATTGAAAGGACTTTTATTATTATGGATAAAATGTGGGCGGGAAGATTTCAAAAAGCTCTTAATAAAGAGGCAGACGATTTTAATTCTTCCATTCACTTTGACAGTAAAATGTATGTGCAGGATATAAAAGGTTCAATTGCACACGCTTCAATGCTTGTAAAACAAGGTATTATATCAACAGAAGATTATGAGGAAATTACTGATGGACTTTCTTCAATATGTGATGATATTACAAGTGGTGCTCTTCCTATTGATATGGAGGCAGAAGATATTCATATGTTCGTTGAAGCAGAGCTTACAAAGAGAAAAGGCGATGTTGGTAAACGACTTCACACAGCACGAAGCAGAAATGACCAGGTTGCTCTTGATATCCGTCTTTATTTAAGGGATGAAGCGGTAGAAGTAAATGAACTTTTATATAATCTTATTGAAGCAATTTTAGAACAAGCAAAGAAAAATCAGGACGCAATTATGCCTGGCTACACACATTTGCAAAGAGCACAGCCCATTACCTTTGCTCACCACCTTTTAGCATACGCAATGATGTTTATCCGTGATATAGGTCGTCTTTCTGATGCAGTTAAAAGAATGAACTATTCACCTTTAGGCTCTTGTGCACTTTCAGGTACTACATATAATACCGACAGAGAGTTTGTAGCAGAAAAATTAGAGTTTTATGGTATAACTCAAAACAGTATTGATGGTGTTTCGGACAGAGATTTCTGTGTTGAATTACTTTCTTGCTTCAGTCTTATTATGATGCACCTTTCAAGATTTTCAGAAGAAGTTATTCTCTGGTCTTCTTGGGAATTCAAATTTGTTGAATTAGATGATTCATATACAACAGGTTCAAGTATTATGCCACAGAAGAAAAATCCTGATATGGCAGAACTGGTACGCGGTAAAACAGGTAGAGTATATGGTGATTTAATGTCACTTTTAACTTCTTTAAAAGGTTTACCACTTGCATATAACAAAGATATGCAGGAGGATAAAGAAGCAATTTTTGACGGAATTGAAACTGTTAAAAGGTGCTTAAGTATTTTTGCACCGATGATTTCTACAATGACTGCGTTAAAAGATAATATGTATAAAGCGGCACAAAAAGGCTTTATAAACGCAACAGATCTTGCAGATTACCTTGTTAAAAAAGGTCTTCCTTTCCGTTCTGCATATAAAATTGTAGGTCAGATTGTTGCTAAATGTATTGATGAAAATATAGTTCTTGATAATATGGAACTTTCAGAATATCAGAAAATCAGTGAGTTGTTTGCTGAGGATTTATATGAAGAAATTTCACTTGAAACCTGTATTAAAAAGAGAATTTCTGCAGGTTCAACAGGTTATGAATCAGTAGAAAAACAAATAGAGTATGTTACGGAGTTTATAAATGGCAAAGAAGATATTTATTGATGGAAAAGCGGGGACTACCGGTCTCAGAATTTTTGAAAGACTTGAAAATTTCGAAGGTATAGAAATTATTACGCTTTCTGAAGAAAAAAGAAAAGATATTGCTGCAAGAAAAGAAGCACTTAACAGTGCAGATATTGCATTTTTGTGTCTTCCTGATGATGCGGCAAGAGAATCTGTAAGTCTTATTGAAAATAACAACACAGTTATAATTGATACTTCAACTGCTCACAGAACAGATGAAAATTTTGCTTATGGTTTTCCAGAACTTTCAGAAAAGCACAGAGAAAAAATAGAAAACAGCAAGAGAATTGCAGTGCCGGGGTGTCATGCCAGCGGATTTATAGCACTTGTATATCCGCTTGTTGAAAGTGGCATTTTAAATGCAAATGAAAATCTTTCATGCTTTTCGCTTACAGGATATTCCGGTGGCGGTAAAAAGATGATTGCAGATTATGAAGATGCAGAAAGAGATGAACTTTTAGATGCACCAAGACAGTATGGTCTTACTCAACAACATAAGCATTTAAAAGAAATGAAAGCAATAAGCAATATAGAAAATGCACCTGCTTTTTGCCCGGTGGTAGCACCATTTTATTCGGGTATGGAAGTTACTGTACCGATATTCAAGAGTATGTTAAAAGATGGAACTACCCTTGAGGATATAAAAAACATTTATAAAGAAAAATATCAGGGACCTATTGTGAATTTTAAAGATAATAATGACGAAAGCGGATTTATTTCTGCAGGTACATATTCAGGTTTTGATTCAATGGAAATTTCAGTTTTCGGTAATGAAGACAGAATTATTCTTACTGCAAGATATGACAATTTAGGCAAAGGTGCTTCAGGTGCCGCAATAGAATGTCTTAACATTGTTTTAGGTCAGGATGAAACAACTGGTTTAGTTATAAAATAATCTCATTCAGGAGAAAGTAGTTATGGAAATTATAAATGGTGGCGTTTGTGCCGCAACAGGCTTTACTGCAGGTGGTATTCACTGCGGTATAAGAAAAAATAAAACAAAAAAAGATTTATCACTGATTTTTAGTGAAAAAAGAGCGGCGGCAGCGGCAGTTTACACAACAAATTTAGTTAAAGGTGCACCGCTTGTAGTTACTAAAAATCATATTGCTGATGGTTTTGCACAAGCAGTTATCTGTAACAGTGGTAATGCTAATACCTGTAATGCAAACGGAATTGAAATTGCAGAGGGTATGAGTAAATTAGTAGCAGAAGTAATGAATATTTCTGAACAGGATGTAGTTGTTGCTTCAACAGGCGTTATCGGTCAGCCACTCGATATTGAACCTATAAAAAACGGTATGGAAGAATTAAAATCTTCTTTAGGCAATAACAGTCAGGATGCCGCAGAGGGTATTATGACAACTGATACAGTTTTAAAAGAAATTGCAGTTTCTTTTAATATCGGCGGTAAAGAATGTAAAATCGGTGGTATTGCTAAAGGCTCAGGTATGATTCATCCTAATATGGCAACAATGCTTGTATTTATCACAACCGACTGTGCTATTTCACCTGAAATGTTACAAAAAGCACTTTCAACTGATATTAAAAATACATTTAATATGGTAAGTGTTGATGGTGATACATCAACAAATGATATGGTAACGGTTCTTGCTAATGGTATGGCAGGTAATGAAGAAATTACCTCAAATGGCGAAGATTTTAACACCTTTATGAAAGCACTCAACACAATTACTGTTCATCTTTGCAGAATGATTGCAGGTGATGGCGAAGGTGCTACAAAGCTTCTTGAGTGTCAGGTAAATGGTGCAAAAACTGAAGAAATTGCTAAAACAGTTGCAAAAAGTGTGATTTGTTCATCACTCACAAAAGCCGCAATGTTCGGTGCGGATGCAAACTGGGGCAGAGTGCTCTGTGCTATTGGTTACAGTGGTGCTGATGTGGATGTTACTAAAATTGATGTTTCATTTATTTCAGATAAAGGTGAAATTCTCGTTTGCAAAAACGGTGCAGGTGTAGAATTTTCTGAAGAAAAAGCGAAAGAAATTCTTCTTGAAAAAGAAATTGTTACTAAAATTGAATTAAACGATGGCAATTCTTCTGCTACTGCATGGGGTTGCGATTTAACTTATGAATATGTAAAAATCAATGGAGATTACAGAACATGATAGATAAAAATGTTACAAATTTAGACAGAGCAGAAATTCTTACACAGGCTTTGCCTTACATTCAGAAATATCACGACAAAATTGTTGTTGTGAAATATGGCGGTAACGCTATGGTAAGCGAAGAATTAAAACAACAGGTTATGGAAGATATTGTTCTTCTTCATCTTATAGGTGTTAAGGTTGTTTTAGTTCACGGTGGTGGCCCTGAAATTACAGAAACCTTAAATAAAATTGGTAAAGAGAGTAAGTTTGTTGATGGTCTTCGTGTTACAGATAAAGAAACTGCAGATGTAGTACAGATGGTACTTGCAGGTAAAATTAATAAAACACTCGTTAATCTTATTCAGATTAACGGCGGTAAGGCTATTGGTATTTCGGGTCTTGACGGCCATATGATTGAAGCAGAAGTCAAAGACGAAAGATTAGGTTTTGTCGGCAGAATTACAAAAGTAGATGTTACCCCTGTTTTAGATGTTCTTGAAAAAGGTTATATTCCTGTTGTTTCAACTGTTGGTTGTGACAACGAGGGTAATGTTTATAACATAAATGCAGATACTGCCGCATCTTACATAGCAGGTGCTATGAATGCAACAAGACTTATTTCTATGACAGATATTGCGGGTGTTTTAAAAGATAAAGATGACCCGAATTCTATTATTAAATGCATCAATATTGAAGATGCACAAAAACTTTTTCAGACGGGCGTTATTTCAGGCGGTATGATTCCAAAAGTTGAATGTTGCATAGATGCAATAAGAAAAGGTGTAGAAAAAGTAATTATAATGGACGGTAGAATTCCACACTCAATTCTCATAGAGTTGTTGACAGATGAGGGTGCTGGTACAATGGTTACCGAAGAATATGATGACGAAAGATAAGGGGATAAAAATGAGCGTTAAGGAGAAAGATCAATATTATATTGCCAATACTTACGGAAGATTTCCTATTGAGATAGTTTCAGGCAAAGGTTCAACAGTTGTTGACGAAAATGGTAAAGAATACATTGATATGGGTAGCGGTATTGCTGTTAATATTTTTGGTATGTGTGACGAAGGATGGGTAAGTGCAGTAGCAAAACAACTTACTGTTTGTCAGCACACATCAAACCTTTATTATTCAGAACCTTGTGTGAAACTTGCAGAACTTCTTTGCGAAAAAACCGGTATGAAAAAAGTGTTTTTCGGTAATTCAGGTGCGGAAGCAAACGAAGGCGCAATTAAAACTGCAAGGAAATACGCATTTGAGAAAAAAGGTAAAGATTATTATAAAATTTTAACTTTAAATAACAGTTTCCACGGCAGAACAATCACAACTCTTGCGGCAACTGGTCAGGATGTTTTTCATAATGACTTTTTACCGCTTACAGACGGTTTTGTTTATACAGATGCCAATGATGTTGAAATGCTCAGAAAGACAGTAGCAGAAAATAAATTAGCGGCAATTATGTTTGAAACTGTTCAGGGTGAAGGTGGCGTAGTGCCACTTACAAAAGAATTTGTTACTGCAATCAAAGAAATATGTGAAAAAGAAGATATTTTAATGATTGTTGACGAAGTTCAGACTGGTAACGGCAGAACCGGTAAACTTTATGGATATATGCATTACGGAATTACACCTGACATTGTTACAACTGCAAAGGGTTTAGGTGGCGGACTTCCAATAGGTGCAGTTATGTTCGGAGAGAAAACACAGAATGTTTTAACAAGTGGTACTCACGGTTCAACTTTCGGCGGTAACCCGATTGCATGTGCAGGTGCAGTAAATGTTATTTCTCGCCTTACCTATGGATTTTTAGAAGATGTAAACAGAAAATCAAGATATATTATCAAAGAACTCGAAAATGCAGATGGTGTGAAAAGTGTTACAGGTCTCGGTCTTATGCTCGGTATTGAAACTGAGAAAGACGCAGGCGAAGTAATTAAAATCTGTCAGGAAAACGGTGTTCTTCCTATAAAGGCGAAAAACAAAGTGAGACTTTTACCACCGCTTAATATTACAGATGATGAGCTCATAAAAGCAATTCAGGTTATAAAAAAGGCAGTAAAGGTAGGGTAAAAAATGAATTTAGCAGGTAAAGATTTTTTAAAGTTGCTTGACTATACAAGTGAAGAAATAGAATACCTTATAGACCTTGCGGCAGACCTTAAAGAGAAAAAGAAAAAAGGTGTTCCACACGAAGTTTTAAAAGGTAAAAATATTGCACTTATTTTTGAAAAAACAAGTACCAGAACCCGTTGCAGTTTTGAGGTTGCTGCAAGGGATTTGGGTATGGGTGTTACTTACCTTGACCCGTCTGCATCTCAGATAGGCAGAAAAGAAAGTATTGCAGACACTGCAAGAGTACTTTCTTCAATTTATGATGGAATTGAATACCGTGGTTACGGTCAGGAAGTTGTTGAAGAACTTGCAAGATATTCCAGTGTTCCTGTATGGAATGGACTTACAAACGAATTTCACCCGACACAGATTCTTGCAGATTTTCTTACAATCAAAGAAAAATTCGGTTACTTAAAAGGTATCAATTTTGTTTACCTTGGTGATGCAAGATACAATATGGGTAACTCTTTAATGGTTGGTTGTGCAAAAATGGGTCTTAATTTCGTTGCGTGTGCACCAAAGAAATATTTCCCTGATACCGATTTGGTTGGTGAATGTAAAAAAATTGCAAAATCAACAGGTGCAACTTTAACTTTCTCAGAAGACCCTGTTTCTGCAGTAAAAAATGCTGATGTTGTTTACACTGATGTGTGGGTTTCAATGGGTGAACCTGAACTTGTATGGGCAGAAAGAATCAACGATTTGTCAAAATATCAGGTTAATAAAGAATTAATGTCACACACAGGTAAAGATACAATATTTATGCACTGTCTTCCGTCTTATCATGATAAAAAGACTGAAATCGGTAAAAAAATCTGCGATAAGTTCAACAGAACTGCAGTTGAGGTTACTGATGATGTTTTCGAAAGTGAGCAGTCAGTTGTATTCCAGGAAGCAGAAAACAGAATGCATACAATTAAGGCGGTTATGTTAGCGACGCTTAAATAATCAGTTGCAAGTGTGCAAGTAGTAAGTATGCAAGTGTTATCAAAATGAATTTATCCTATCATTTTTGGTTTTCGATAAACCGTTAATGATAGGGTATTTTGTTTTTTATTAATACCTGAAACCTAATACCTGCTTGCAACTTGCATACTTGCACACTTGCTACTAAAAAGCTATTGACTTTATACTGAAAAATTAGTACAATTATAATGTATAGATATGTAATAAATTATTCAAAAATAAAAAGGAAGTGTTTTGGTGAAAAGATTACTTAGTTCACTTTTAGCGATTGTTTTTGTTATAGGTGTGTGCGTTTCTGCACCAATAACAGCAAATGCGGAAAATGGTGAAATGCAGGAGTACACTCTGGAGGGTGTTGGAATATTTCAATATGATGAAGTAGCCGTAGAATGTTATGTTAAAGAGTGGCTTGGAACAGATGAAAATTTAGTGTTGGCAGGAGTAATCGACATTAATACGGTTAGTTATAAAATAACACGCATTTTATCAGGTGCTTTTTCAAATTGTGAGAACCTTAAAACGATAGATTTAAATAGTTCAAATATTGAAATTATAGATCCAGACGCATTTGCTGAAAATGTAATTGTTATTTGTGATAATCCTGAAAAAATAACAACAAAACCTGAAGACATTATGTTTCATAAAAGTGTAGATGGTAATGTTCATAATATAGAAAACTATAAAATTGAAAATGATGAAATAGTTGGTGTCTGCACTTGCGGTGTCGATTCAGATGTTTTTGCAACTATAGAATACGAAAATCAGAATGAATCTGGTTGGGCTCGCAGTGCATTTGTAACCCCTGCTGATGGTAGTTCTGTTTCGTTAAGTGAGAATGATGGATTTACCAGCGATGCCCTTGAAATTACTCAGGATGATGTAACAGACGAAAATGGAATAACTATTTATTTAAAACCATCTGAAAATGAAAATGCTGTCAATGTAAGTGGTGATTTGAGTGCTAAACTCGATTCAACCGCTCCGACAGGTTTAATTACACTTGGTGAAAGCAATAACTGGTCAACACTTCTTGATACAATAAGCTTTGTGTTGTTCTTTAAAGAAGAAAAAGAGTTAACTATTACTGCTGATGATGCAGATGGTAGTGGCGTTGCTTCTGTTGAATATTATGTTTCTGCCGAGCAAATTTCTGATATATCTGAAATTATTGAGTGGAAGACCATTGGAAATGATGGAGCAGTTTCACTCGATGCTGACTCTAAAAATGTAATTTATGCAAAAATTACTGATAATGTTGGTAATGTAACATATATCAGTAGTGATGGTATTGTTCTTTACAGTGATTCAGTATCAGAAAATCAAACTATTGAGTACACTTATAACGAAAATTCAGATGAAGAAATAAGTGTAACATTCAATGGTAATACTGTAAATTCTATCAAATGTAATGGAGTACAACTTGATAACAATAATTACACAGTAGATACAGATAATAATAAAATTACACTTAACGCTTCATATTTAAATACATTGAGTGTAGGTGAATACAGCTATACTGTTTCTTATAACCCTCAGGATGAAGCTTATGTTGAAGCAGATGGTAATGAAGAACCTGTAACTACAGAATTTTTGGTAAAAGTAAATGAAGCCGCTTCATTAATTGAAACTGCACCGACAGCAATTGAAAATTTAGTTTATACAGGCGAAGCTCAGACACTTGTAACAGCGGGTACTGCTGCTAATGGTACAATTGAGTACAAATTAGGAGAAGCAGAAGATGCAGAATGGAGCACAACTCTTCCTGTTGCTACAGATGCAGGTGATTATAATGTGTATTACAGAGTTGTAGGTAATGAAAACTATAATGATGTTGAAGTTTCAGAACCTGTAATTGTAACTATTGATAGAAAAACTATTACTGACGAAATGGTAACATTATCAGGGGATTTTGTCTATAATGGTGCAGAACAAAAACCAACTATCAGTGTTGATGGCTTAACTCTTGATACAGATTATACGGTAAAATATAAACGCGGTGAAACAGCGACTGATGATTTTATAAATGTTGGTGAAATTACAGTTGTAGTAACAGGTAAAGGTAACTATCAGGGTACAGCTGAAAGTTCATATAAAATAGAACAGGCAACTGTTTCAATTTCAGAAATAAATGTTTCTGACCGTGAATATAACGGAAAAACAGATGTTGAAATTATTGGTTCAGATATAACAGGTGTTGTAGATGCCGATGGTGGAAAAGTTTCAATTGATTTTAACGATGTTAAAGCAAATGTAGATGATTCACTCGCTGGTAATGATAAAGAAGTTGTTTTCACAGGTTCACCAGTGCTCACAGGTGAAAAGTCTTCAAATTATAAGTTGTCAGAACTTCTTCCTGAAACAACTGTTACAATCAATAAAAAACAAGTAACTATAACTGCAAAAGATGTTTCTGTAGTTGTAAATGGTGAAAAACCGACACTTACTGAATATGAAGCAGATAATGGTCTTGTTACTGGTGATGCAGTAATATCAGCAACTCTTGTTGCAAAAGATTTTGAAAATACTGCTACGGTCAAAGATTATGATATTGAAGTTTCAGAAGCAGTTATAAAAAATGCTTCTGGTGAAGATGTAACTGATAGTTACGATGTTAAGTATTTAGCAGGTAAATTGTCTGTTATTGAATGTACTCACCACCAGGGCGGTACTGCGACTTGTAAAGAACAGGCTATTTGCACTATCTGTAAACAACCTTACGGTGAAGTGAATGCTGAAAATCACGAAATAACTAAATGGACAGAAACAACTCCTGCAACTTGTGTTACAAAGGGTGTAGAATCAGGTGAATGTGATCTTTGCGAAAAAACAGTTACAAGAGAAACAGAAAAAAATCCCGATGCTCATACTTTAGGTTTCAGACAGAAAAAAGCGCCGAATTGTAATGAATCAGGTGAATTAGAGATTTATTGTAAAAATGGTTGCGGTTACTGCGAAATAGAGGGTATCGAGCCAGATGGTACAAGCCACGACTGGTCTGGCGAATGGGTTGTAACGACTCCGGCAACCTGCAAGGCAGAAGGTGTAAAAACCAAAGAATGTGCTAATGGTTGTGGTGAGAAACAAACAATGGCTATTCCGGTTGATTCTGAATCTCATAATATGAGTGAATGGGAAGTGACTCCTGCAACTTGTGTAGAAGAGGGCTTAAAAGCAAGAAGTTGTAAAAATGGTTGCGGTCACACAGAAACAGAAACTCTTCCGATAGATAAAGATGCCCATAAATTGAGTGGTGACTGGACTGTAGTGACACAAGCTACTTGTGTTACAGATGGTGAAAAAGTACAAAAATGTCTTAATGATGGTTGTACACATTCAGTAACAGAAGTAATTCCGGCAGATGGAACTTCACATAATTTAGGTGGTTGGGAAATTACCATTCCGGTGCAATGCACTGTTAAGGGTGAAATTGCAAAATTCTGTAAAAATGGTGATTGCGATTATAAATTAACAGAAGAAGTTCAACCTGATGGAAAAACTCATACATTTGATACAGAATACACAATAGTACCACCGACTTGTGTGAAAGTTGGTGAAAAGTACAGAGCGTGTGTAAATCCTGATTGTACTGAGAAAAGAGATGTTGAAGAAATTGAAATAGACTTAAATGCTCACGAAAAGACAGAAGTTATCAATGCAAAAGAACCAACTTGTTTAGAAGATGGTTACACAGGTGATGAATATTGTCCTGCTTGTGAGACGGTAATTGCAAAAGGTGAAGTTTTAAAAGCAACAGGCCATAAAGTAAGTGATTGGATTACAGACAAAGAACCAACATTTACAACTGTAGGCAAACAGCACAAAGAATGTACAGTATGTAAGGCAGAACTTCAGACAGCAATAATAGAAAAACGCACTCTTGATACACCAAAAGTTACTATAGAAAATGTATCAGATGGTATCAAAGTTAAGTGGACTCAGGATGAAGATGCTACGGGTTATATTGTTTATTCTTCTCAGTATGATGTTAAAACTAAAAAATGGTCAAAATGGAAGAACCGTGGTACTATTAAAGCAGAGGCTTCTTCATGGGTAGACGAAAAAGTTAAGAAAAATGTTAAATATAAATACACCGTACGTGCGGTAAATGGTGATTTTAAAAGTGCTTATAAAGAAAGTAACAGTATAACATTTATACCTGCACCAAAGGCTACAGTTACAATTTCAACTACAGGACTTCTTGTAAAGTGGAATAAAATAGATGGTGCTGACAGTTACATTGTTTATCGCTCAGAAAAGAAAAACTCTAAATGGACGAAGTGGTCTAATCTTGGTACAACAGGCGAAGCAAAAAATACTTGGCTTGATGATAAAGTAAAGAGCGGTGCAACTTACAGATATGCTATCCGTGCAGTTGATAATAAAATAAAGAGTGGTTATATTGCAACTTCCGGTATGATTTTCCTTGAGCAACCAACACTAACAATTTCTAATACTGCTGAGGGAATAATTGGTTCTTGGGAAAAAGTTGCCGGTGCAAAAGGTTACACAATCTATCGTTCAGAGTTAGTAAGTGGAAAATGGACTAACTGGATAAATCTCGGCACAACAAAAGAAACTGCAAAGTCTTTTACAGACAAAACAGTTAAATCAGGTAAACAGTATAAATATACTCTTCGTGCCGTAAATGGAAAGGTTAAGAGTACCTATAAATCATCTGATGCACTTATGTATCTCGCTGAGCCTGTTCTTAAAATAAAAAATGAAGCAAATGCTATTACAGGTAGTTGGACTCAGGTTAAGGGTGCTAAAGGTTATAGCATTTATCGTTCAGAATTAAAAGACGGTAAGTGGACAAAGTGGGTGAATCTTGGTACAGCAAAAGAAACTGCAAAAACTTTTACAGATAAAACAGTTAAATCTGGTGTTACCTACAAATATACAGTAAAAGCAATAAATGGTAAGTATAAGAGCAGTTTCGTTTCTACAAGTAAACTTGTATTCCTTTCTCTTCCAACTGTAAAAGTGGCAAATAATGCAACTGGTGTAAAAGTTACCTGGAATAAGATTACAGGTGCTGAAAGTTACATTGTTTATCGCCGTGAGTATAAATCTGATAAATGGACGAAATGGAAAAATCTCGGTAGTACAGAAAAGAATTCATTTATTGATTCAACTGCTGTAAGTAATACAAAATACCAATATACAGTCCGTGCAGTAAATGGAGGAAGTAAGAGTGTTTATAAAGCATCTTCGACACTTCGTTATATTGCAGCACCAGTGGTAATTCTTGAAGGCGATAAAACAGATATAAAAGTTTTATGGGCTAAAGTTGATGGTGCAAAAAATTACACAGTTTACAGGGCGGTTTTAGGCGAAGATGGTAAATGGTCATCCTGGCAGAAGATGGCTGATGTAAAAGAAACAAAATCTTCATGGATTGATAAAAGTACAGAGGAAGATGTTGTTTATCGCTACACAGTCCGTGCAGTAAATGGTAAAATTAAGAGTGCTTATATTGCAAGTGAACCATTTATGATTGAAAGTGAAGAAGAACCAGAAAAAACACCTGAAACAGAACAAAAATAATAAAAACTCCGTGGCTAATAGCCACGGAGTTTTTAACTTATTTGTGATAAAGTTTTTTGCTTTGGTACTGTGGTTCACAAGTTAAATTAACACCGAGTTTTCTGAATGTATCGGAGTCTACCTGTGAAAGAATAACAGTTGAATGAGCTTCACTACCAGAAAGATTTTTAAGTTCTGCAATTGCTTTTTTTGCGGTTTCGCTTGAAACAGCACTCATTGAAAGTGCAATTAAAACTTCATCGGTGTGAAGTCTTGGGTTTCTGTTTCCTAAAAAGTCTGTTTTTAAATCCTGAATAGGTTCTATAATTTCTCTTTTTATAAGAAGCTCTTTGTCATCTATGCCGGCAAGAACTTTTAATGCGTTAAGAATTGCTGCAGAAGAAGCACCTAAAAGGTCAGAAGTTTTACCAGTTACTACTTGTCCGTTTGGTAATTCTAAAGCAACTGCCGGTTGACCATTTGTTGTTTCACTTTTTAAAAGAGCGGTTTTTACAATTGGTCTTGTGTTTTCAACGGAAATACCCGCCTGATTCATAAGACTTTCAATCTTCTGAATTGCAGGGTCATTTTTATGACCCATTTTCTTATCGCAAAGAGTAGAAAAATATCTTCTTATAATTTCTTCGTGAGACGCTTTTTTACAAACATCATCATCTTCTATGCAGAAACCAACCATATTAACACCCATATCAGTAGGTGATTTATAAGGACTGACACCCTCAATTTTCTCAAACATAGCATTTAAAACAGGGAAAACTTCAACATCGCGGTTGTAGTTTACCGTTGTTTCACCATAAGCCTCAAGATGATAAGGGTCAATCATATTAACATCATTAAGGTCAGCAGTTGCGGCTTCGTACGCTAAATTAACAGGGTGTTTAAGTGGTAAATTCCATATAGGGAAAGTTTCAAATTTAGCATAACCTGCTTTTACGCCACGGGCATTTTCGTGGTAAAGTTGAGAAAGGCAAGTCGACATTTTACCGCTACCGGGACCAGGTGCTGTAATAACAACAAGTGGTCGTGTTGTTTCAATGTAATCGTTTTTACCAAAACCATTATCGCTTACAATGTGCTGAACATTGTAGGGGTAACCCTCTATTACATATTGAACGAAAGATTTAATGCCAAGTGTTTCAAGTTTTTCTTTGAATTTTATAGCGGCAGGTTGACCAGAAAATTGTGTAATAACAACACTGCCGACATAAAGACCTATGCTTGAAAATGCATCCATAAGGCGAAGAACATCAATATCGTAAGTAATACCAAGGTCGCGTCTTACTTTGTTGCTTTCAATGTCATTTGCAGAAATAACAATAACAATTTCTGCCTGGTCTTTTAATTTTAAAAGCATTTGTAATTTACTGTCAGGCTTAAACCCCGGTAAAACTCTTGCAGCGTGAAAATCGTCAAAAAGTTTACCTCCGAATTCAAGGTAAAGTTTGCCACCGAATTCATTAATTCTTTTTTTGATTTGTTCAGACTGTTTTTCAATATACATATCGTTATTGAAGCCTGTTTTTCTTTCGATTTCCAAAATACACACCCCTTTTGCGTAGGAAAAGTAAAAATCTAATACAAATATAAATTTTATCAAACACACTATAATTTGTCAAGAAGCGGGGAAGATATATAATGTAGAAATTGATGAAAATTATTGAAATTTTTCAGTTTTTGGATTATCATATAGAAGGTGATTTATATTGGTTATAGATTTTCATACACATTGTTTCCCGGACAAAATAGCTAAGAATACAATTGAAAAATTAAGTTTTGTTTCAGGAGGACTTATTCCACAGACAGATGGCACGAAAGAGTCACTTTTATATCTTATGAGTAAAGACGGAGTAGATAAAAGTGTAGCACTTTCAATAGCGACAAACGCAAATCAGCAAAAGAAAGTTAATGACTTCGCTATTTCTTTGAAGAGTGAAAAAATTATACCTTTTGGTTCTGTTTACCCATTTTCAGAAGATTGGGAAGAAGAACTCGAAAGGTTAAAAGATAATGGTGTGAAAGGTATTAAATTGCACCCTGATTATCAACAATTTTTTGTTGATGATGAGAGGGTTTTTCCGATATATAAAAAAATAGAAAAATTGGGCTTCGTGCTTATTTTTCATGCGGGTGAAGATTTCGGTTTTGCACCACCATATAAAGCAACACCCGAGAGATTGAGAAAGGTTGCAACACTCATAGAAACACCTGTTGTATGTGCACACTGGGGAGGTCTTTCAATGGGTGAAGATGTTTTAAAATATCTTTGTGATATTGATAATTGTTATTTTGATACTGCTTTTGGTTATGGTACTATGCCTAAAGATATGGCAAAAAGAATTCTTGATAAAAAAGATATTGATAAAATTCTTTTTGGTTCAGACTGCCCTTGGAATTCACCTTCGTGGGATATTGGTATGATTAAGACTATGGAACTTACTGAAGATGAAGAAGATAAGATATTTTATAAGAATGCAGAAAAATTATTAGGTTTATAAATTGGAATGAAAGGTAAATAAAATGGAAGGCAGAATGTTTTTACCTACAACTAAAAAAGAGATGGAAGAGCGTGGTTGGGTACAGCCTGATTTCGTTTATGTTTCGGGTGATGCGTATGTTGACCACCCGTCTTTTGGTGCGTCTATTATTACAAGAGTTTTAGAAGATATGGGGTTTAATATTGCATTTTTGGCACAACCCGATTTTCATTCTGTGAACGATTTTAAGCGTTTCGGTGAACCAAGACTCGGGTTTCTTGTGTCCGCGGGTAATATTGACTCAATGGTTGCACATTATACTGTCGCAAAAAGAAAAAGGAATTACGATTATTACTCACCAGGTGGTAAAATGGGGTTGAGACCTGACAGAGCCACTTTGGTTTACTCGAAAAAAATTCGTGAAGCGTACCCCGAGACAGCAATTATTTTAGGCGGCCTTGAGGCATCTTTAAGAAGATTTGGTCATTATGATTACTGGGATGACACAGTAATGAAAAGTCTTTTAGTAGAGTCGGGTGCAGATATTTTAACCTACGGTATGGGTGAAAATATATTAAGAAGAATTGCGGAGCTTTTAAATAAAAATATTCCTGTGAAAAAAATCCGTGATGTCCGTGGAACTGTGTGGTTAGGACAAAGAAACGATAAAATCCATTTTGAAGTCGGTGGCAGCTGGGATTTTGAAAGCGTAAAAAATGACAAAAAAGAGTACGCAAAAGCATTCGCTTTGCAGTATAAAAATCAGGATAGTGTTTCTGGTAAAGCGTTGGTAGAATATTACGGAGATAAAATGCTTGTGCAGAATCCTCCGATGCCACCATTGACACGCGAAGAACTTGATGAAGTTTATTCTTTGCCATATATGAGAAATTATCATTTTTCTTACGAAAGTCTTGGTGGTGTACCCGCTATTGAAGAAGTGAAGTTTTCGCTTACTCATAACAGGGGTTGTTTTGGAGGTTGTAACTTCTGTGCACTCGCTTTCCATCAGGGCAGAAGTGTCCGTTCAAGAAGTATTGAAAGTGTAGTAGAAGAAGCAAAACTTTTAACTGAAATGCCGGATTTTAAGGGTTACATAAACGATGTTGGCGGACCGACCGCTAATTTCAGAGAACCTGCCTGTGATAAGCAATTAAAAAATGGTGTTTGTGCAGAAAGAAAATGTTTAGCACCAACTCCCTGCAAGAATTTAAAAGCAGACCACAGTGAATATATAGAGTTACTGACTGAGATTGAAAAATTGCCGAAAGTAAAAAAAGTGTTTATCCGTTCCGGTATAAGATTTGACTATCTTTTAGCAGATAAATCACCATCAGGCAGTGCTTTCTTTAAAAAGCTTGTAAAAGATCACGTAAGTGGGCAATTAAAAGTTGCACCTGAACATTGTTCTGAAAGTGTATTGAAACTTATGGGTAAACCTGAATTTTCAGTTTATGAAAAATTCAGAAATAGATATTTTGAACTCACAAAAAGTTTTAATAAAGAGCAGTATTTAGTGCCTTATTTAATGTCAAGTCACCCCGGCAGTAAATTGCAGGATGCAATAAAACTTTCTGAATTTATAAGAAAATGGAATTATAATCCTGAACAGGTACAGGATTTTTATCCTACACCGGGTACTGCATCAACTGTTATGTTTTATACAGGACTTGACCCGTTTACTTTAAATGAGGTTTATGTTCCGCGTTCTGCAGAAGAAAAAAGAATGCAGAGAGCACTACTTCAATGTAAAGACCCCAAAAATGCCGATTTAGTAAGAAAGGCACTTAAAATTGCTCATCGTGAGGATTTAATAGGTCACTCTAAAAATTGTCTTGTTGCTCCATCGTATAAAGACAGGGTTGAAAAAGCAAGACAAAACGCAAAACAAAATGGTAGAAAAAATAATGTAAGACAAAATAATAAAAATCAAAACAAAAGAAATAATAAAGGAAAGAGAAGATAATAATGGTTTTAGAAAAATTAGTTGAGTTTTCAAATTTTTACGGAAGTAATGAAGAACTTGTTTTGGCTGGTGGTGGTAATACATCTGCAAAAGACGGGGATGTGATGTACATCAAAGGCTCCGGTACAAGTCTTTCTACTATTACAAAAGATGGATTTGTAAAAATGAACAGGGCAAAATTAAAAGAAATTTTCTCAAAAACTTATCCTGATAATGATAAAGAAAGAGAAGCACTGTTTTTAGAAGATTTGTCAGATGCAAAAGAAAAAGGTGAAGAAAACAAAAGACCAAGTGTTGAAACTACACTTCATAGTCTTTTTGAATATACTTTTGTTTTGCATTTGCATCCGGCATTAATAAATGGTCTTACCTGTTCTGAGAATGGTAAGAAAAAAGCAGAAGAATTATTCGGGGACAGTATTATCTGGGTTGATGTTTGTAAACCTGGTTATATTCTTTCAAAAATATGTTTTGATTTAATGGAAGAATACAAAAGTACAAAAGGGAAACCTGCCGATATAATTTTGCTCGAAAATCATGGCATTTTTGTAGCGGGTAACACAGTAGAAGAATTAGGCGAAAAGTTAGGTTTTGTTACAAGTAAAATAAGAAATGAAATTATAAGAGAACCAGACTTGTCATCGGGTGAATTTGATGGTGACAAAAGTATGAGCACATTCAATATTTTAAACGAAACATTTTCGGATGACTGTGTTATAAGTTATGACCCATCAGTTGAATCTTTGCGTGTTGCACAGAGTGAAGAAAGTCTTAAAAAAATTTACAAACCATTTAATCCTGACCAGATAGTTTATTGCAAACCCTATCCGCTTTATATTGAAGATGAAAAAACTATTCCTGATAAAGTAAATGAATATAAAGATAAAAACGGATTTTTACCGAAAATTATATTGGTGCAAAATTGTGGTGCTTATGCTGTTGATGTAAGTGAAAAAGGCTCAGATAACGCTTCAATGCTCTTTAATGATGCACTTAAAATTGCGTGTTTTGCAGAAAGTTTTGGTGGTGGTAAACCAATGACAGATGAACTTACAGATTTTATTGTGAACTGGGAGGCAGAAGCTTACAGAAGTAAGGTGACGGGAGCCTAACACCGCACGGTTTTGGAAGACAAAAATTCCCACTAACATCGTCAAAACTCTTGAAATACGCCAGTATTCCTGCGAGTTTTTCCTTGTTACTGAAAGTTTTTTTGTCTTACAAAACTGCTCACACCTAAAATTGTAAAGATTTTGGTGCAGTAAGGTGTTTCTTTGGCGCAGTCATACTGGCGTATAACAAGACAAAAAACGGCTTAATGTGCCGAAAGATTTTAATTTTAGGCGTACGGGGTTCGACTCTCGTCACCTTAATAAATAAGTTTATTTGCACAAATTAAAAACGCTTTATTTGGATAAACTTCCAAAAATGAATTTTAATAGTATTTATAATTGGAAATTATAAATTGTTATGATATAATTATTCTATTAATTTATGAATGGAGGTAGGTTCGATGGCTGAAAAAACAAAAGACGGTTTAAAACTCGACTACAAAAAGACGATTTTAACCGGTTTCGGCTTCTTGGCTACATCAATTGCGTGGGCTATATACGACCCATATATTACAAAAATTCTTAATAAAATTCTTTCGGAAAGTTCAATGGTTTCTGACTGGAGTAACGCTATTGCAAACGCTATTCCGTGGATTGGCGATTTCGCAGCAGCACAAGGTGAGAGCACAGTTGCTCTCGGCGGTGGATTTACATTAGTACCGCTCTTTATCGGTATTATTATGACATTCGATAATATTTTCGGTGTTATATTCCAACCAACATTCGGTAAACTTTCAGATAACTGTCACTCAAAATTAGGTAAACGCCGTCCGTTTATTGTGTCTTGTGCACCGATTTCTGCTGTGTTATTTGCTCTTATTCCGTTTGTTGCGTTAAATACAAGCGGCGATTTGGCACTTCCACTTACAATGATTACAGTTATTTTGTTCGTGTTCTCTATGTCTTTGTGGCGTGCTCCTGTTGTAGCATTAATGCCTGACCTGACACCACCATCACTTCGTTCAGAAGGTAATGCGGTTATTAACCTTATGGGTGGTTTAGGTTCTGCGGTTGGTATGATTGCAGGTACAATTGCTATTTTACTTTGTTCAGTATTCACAGGCTTAACAACAGCTGAAGTAAAAGCAAATGAGACAGTTTCATTTCCGTATGTTTTCATTATTGGTTCAGTAATAATGATTTTAGGTATGCTCGTTCTTCTCTTCTTTGTTAAGGAAGAAGATACAAGTATTAAACTCAAATTAGATGCTAATCAGTATGCTGATGAAAAAGCAAAGAAAAAAGCAGAAAAAGAAGCAGCAAAAGCACAAAAAGCAGCACTTAAAGCAACAAAGCTTACAAAGGGTGAAAGAAAGAGTCTTATCTTTATGCTTGGTTGTCTCTTCTTCCTTTTCTGTGCAGCAAATGCTATTACAACATTCTTCTCACTCTTTGCACAAGAAATTCTTCATATGATTACTTCTGAAGCAACTGCTATAATGCTTCTTTTTGCGGTTGCTGCAGCTATTGGTGCTCTTCCAGCAGGTAAAGCCGGTAAGAAATTCGGCAGAAAGAAAACAATTCTTGCAGGTCTTGCAGTTTTCCTTGTTGCGTTTATACTTTTCTTTGGTGTATTCATTGGAATGCTCGGTAGCAAGAATCTTTCAGTAAATGATTATGTTCAGGTGAACAATGCTTATATTGCAATAGATGACCATATCAATGCTTATAACGCTGAAAAGAAAACTGAAGCTAAAGAGCAAGGCATAGAATATGATGAGAAATCAGAACTTTCTATGGCAGGTTACGCTGAGTATGTTCAGGCAAAAGGTTCAGGAAAATCAACCGAAGCTGATAAGTATTATGTTGATTTTGAAACCTACCTTGAAGCAAATGCAGGCGAGGGTATTTATGATATTATTGTAAAAGTAGCCGATGATATTTTTGCTTCTGACACTGAAACAACATTTGCAAGCGCTGTTTCAGATATTCAGAAAACTGTTGATGATGTTACAAAGATACTTCGTGTTCTTATTTTCCCTGTTCTTATTCTTGCTGGTGCAGCTAATATGTTTGTTACTGTTAATACACTTCCGCTTGTTCTTGATATCGGTGGTGTTGAAAAGGTTGGTACTTTCACAGGTTACTACTACACAGCAACATTCTCTGCACAGATTGCGTCACCAATCCTTTATGGTTTCGTAAGAATGTTCTCAGGAAGTTATATATCACTCTTCTATTACAGTCCGGTAGCATTTGCAATTGCAATTATAATGCTTCTCTTTGTAAAACACGGTGAAGCGGTTCCGGATGAACTTGTTAAAGCAGCACAACAAGAAGATTAATAATAAAAAATCAATCCCCTTGATATTTTCTATGAATATCAAGGGGATTGTTGCATCAGAATAAACCACCATTGTATTTTATTTGTGTTTTGAAGATGAATATAAAGCAGATTATAAATCCTATACTTAAAACTAATTTAGAAAGAAGAGCAATTATTTCAATTGAAACCCATAGTTCCATTATAGTAGAAATTAAAAGTGGGAGGCTCATAAACATCACCTCTTTGCCCAGTTCGTGACAATATCCATTGAAGTCGGTTACATTACGATAATGATAACTGTGTAAAAGTTTGTAGTGACCTTTATAAACGACTAATCCCGTAAAGAAAATACACAAAGATATAAATAAATTAAAGATTATAAGCCAGGGGTCATTAACAAGAGTATATTTCCCTAATAAATCTATAATGCTTTCTATACTGCCTTTTAAAAGTGGTATTAGCAATATTAAAGCGACTATTATTGAAAGTATGATAGTTGATTTTTTTGTATTTTTTATTTTTTCAGTTTCAACCATTGCAGAAATTATATTCTCTTCTGCAATTTGTTCCATTGTTTTTGTTTCAGCTTTTTCACCTGCCAACAACTCATTTATTGAAACACTGAAAAATTTACTTAAACTTTGTAATGAATCAACATCAGGAAATCCTTTGCCGGTTTCCCAACGAGAAATAGCCTTGTCAGAAACATTCAATTCGTTTGCCAAATCTTTTTGAGTAAGATTTTTATCTTTTCGCAGTTCAGTGATGAATTTACCACATTTTTGTGCATTCATATTACCACTCCTTTGCAAGTATTGTAATATGCATTGTAAAAATATTCAACCTATGATTCGTAGAGTTAATAAAAACCCGTTACAAGAAAACTACTTGTAACGGGTTTATTTAATAATTAAGCATCAGGGATATCCAAACTACCATCATCAGTACTTTCTTCCGGTTTTGTTGTTGGAAGAGTAGTTTCTGGAATTGTTGTATCTGGTACAGTACTTTCCGGTTCGCTTGAATCCGGAACTGTAGTGTCAGGTACAGTGCTTTCCGGTTCGCTTGTATCAGGAACTGTTGTATCCGGAACAGTAGTATCTTCTTCTGTTCCACCATCTGACCAGCAAATTTCTTTACCAACGAGATTATTGATGCTTGGCCTGTCAGGAGCGTAAGTGTGGACTGTGTAAGTGTAAGTTACACCTTCTTCAATCGTATCATCAGTAAATACCAATACATCACAACTTAAGAAGAGTCCCATAAATTCCCATTCACCATCAGGACCAGTTTTACGCATTACTTTATAAAGTGAAGCCTTTTCATTTGGTGCCCACGCGAGAGTAACTTGTTTTTTGCCGTTTCCGCTTGGTGAGTCGGTCAATTGAACGAACATATCCTGAATTTCTTCAACAGGCCCGTTGAGCATTGCTTCAGTACCGATATTATCAAATAAACTGTCGCGGTCAGAAGCTACACCCTTAACACTGTAGTAATAAGTCAGGTCAGCAACAACATCAATATCAACATAAGTGAGTTCACTGTCTTTATCTACTGTTGCTAAATATACCCAGTCGGTATCTTCAGTTCTTCTGTAAATATCATAAGTTTCAGCAGTTTCAACAGCTTCCCAGAAGATTTCTATTCTGTCAGGATTCTCTGTATTGGCGTAAGCCGGAACTGCAAGAACTTTAACTACAGGAACAGGAGGGAAATCCCATTTGATTGTTTCTGAGTCAATAGAAATTGAGAGTTTGTTTTCTTTGATTGGTTTAATAGTATAAATATGATTTGCACCACGAACTATTTCATCATCAATAAAGTTCTGTGCATCTGCAGCAGAAACTGTTGTAATGAGAACAGGTGCACTACCATTATCAGAACGATAAATTTCATAAGAGTCTGAGTCGGAAGCAACCCATGTCAAATTAACAAATGCTGTATCTGCTTCAACATTGTTTTCGAATATAGCATCTACCGAATCAACTGAAACATAGTTTTTGACACCGTTAATCATATAATTACTCTTTAAATCACCAGAAACTGCACGAACTGTGTAAATATATGGTGTTGTAAGAGAATTTTCAGTAGAGTCAATATATTCGGTAGTTTTCGAAGTTCCTATATTTTCCCATGCACCTGAAAGTGTTCTTCTGAATATAATGTAATTTGTTGCACCACCAACAGCATCCCAAGTAATTTTGACACCTGTATCTGTCAGAATAGCATCTTTAAGAATTGGTGTTGCGAGAACTGTAAGAAGAGAGGTTGAAGTGTAACCACTCGAGTAAGAACCGTTTTTAGCTTTTACAGTATAGTAATATTTAACTCCACTTTCTGCAGTTTTGTCGTAATAAACTTTATCTGTATAATTATCCGCCAAAACACTCCAAGACTTATCAGTTGAAGATTTTCTGAAAATTTTGTAACTCTTTGCACCTGCAATTGAATTCCAGGAAACTTTAACTGAACTGCCCTGTTCTACTGTGTATTCGTTTTTTGCAGTAACAGTAGGAGTTTTAAGGTACATAGAGGAAATACCTTTTGTTACATAATAACTTGAGTAAGAACCTTTTACTGCACGAACTGTGTAAGTGTATTTTTCACCTGATTTTTTAGCAGAAGTATCTTTATAAGTAAGGGTTTTTGAGTCTTTTATAGAAGCAATTTTTTGCCATTTTGAACCATTTACACTTTTATAAACATTATAACCTTTAACACCTTTTACAGATGTCCACTTAATTGTAATATCACCATTTTTTGCAATGGATATTTTTGAAAGTGAAGGAGTCTGGATATAAAGAGTTGAAATACCTTTTTTATCATAGGAACTGGTATTTGTAGCAGTTGCTGTACGGACTGTGTATGTGTAAGTAGTACCGTTTGTAACATTTTTATCTGTATAAGAAGTGGTCTTTGAACTACCTATTTTTGTCCATTTAGTTTCACCAGAAGCTTTACGATAAATGTAAAATTTCTTAGCAGCATTATTAGTGTCTAACCAGGTAACTTTAATACCACCATTAACTGCTGATGCTGATTTTAATACCGGTGCAGTAGCGTAGTTGTAATCTATTCCGGTTGTGTTGTATGCACTTAAATATTTGCCGTTGTAAGCTCTTACTGTGTAAGTGTACTGCCAGTCAGGACTCGTTGCAGTTTTGTCTGTGTAACTTACAGTTGAAGGATTTTTTATAGTTGCAATTCTTTTCCAGGTGGTTGAATTGTTGAGTGAACCACCTTTTCTGTAGATGTAATATCCTTGTGAGCCCGCTACCTTAGACCATTTAACAACAGGGTAAATATCGGAACTCGATTTAGGTTGTGTAAGAGTCGGAGTTGAAAGGAAAACAGTTGTAAGACCTTTTTTGTCATAAAGACTTTTATAAAGTTTGTCGTAAGCTCTTACAGTATATGAGTACTTAACACCGCTCTTAACAGTTTTATCTGTGTAAGATTTTGTACCGGCTTTTACATCAGCAAGTTTAGTCCAGCTGGTTTCGTTATTGGCTTTTCTGTAAATTCTGTACTTTGTAGCAGTACTTAAATTATTCCACTTAATAACAACACCGTTTTTGCTGTTGCTGATACCAGTTAAAGTAACTTGTTCTTTTCCGAGACGATTAAGTTTTATTGTGAATTCGTAGATTGTAGATGTATCTATAGTTTCATCTTCACCATCAATGATAGAAGTGTAACATCTTCCGTAATAAGTACCACTTGGATTTGCTTTGAATGGCCAGGTAAGTGCAAGTGGAGCAGTACCCTTATCACCATAAGCATTTGTGAAACTTGATACTACATTTTCGGGATTATAGTCGTTACTTGAGAAGATTTCTACTGTGTAAAAAGTGTTTTCTTTACCAGTGCTGAAAAGCATAAAGTAAAGTACAGTAGAGTTACCGTAAAATGTATAAGATGTTTTTGGTGCTGAAAGATTTTTGTCAGTTGGAACAATATAACCATAAGTTCCGCCTAACTCTTTTTCTGCTGCAAATGCGGCTACTCCGAAAGTACCGAAGATAACTATTACAGCAAGAATAATTGAGATAGCTCTCATAGAAAGAGAACGTTTCATAATTAACCTCCTAAAACTATTTGTATGTATAAAGATTTTTTGACGATATATACACGAATTATATCATAATACAATATATATTTCAAGATTTTTTACCAATTTATAAAGAATTAACAAACTAGTAAAAAAATTCATAAAATAACAGCATTTATTTGTCAAAAATGGGATTTTTTATGTAAATCCTTTTGGTTTTTTAGCGAGTTGTAGTCACACTCAACAAAAAAGCAGGCATATTTTTGGATATGCTTATTTCTGTTATTTTATTGCTTTTTTTACTTAAAAATGATAAAATTCTATAATAGTGTTAATGTGTACATTCAAAAGGAGCATAAAATGGATTCTCAGGAAATGCAATTTCATAAAGAAGCATTTGATAAAATTCCCGAAGCAAAACGAAGAAGAGTTTTAGATGCTGCTACAGATGAATTTGCTACTTATGGTTTTGAAAATACATCAATCCAACAAATAGCAAAAAAAGCAGAAATAAGTGTTGGTTCGGTGTATAAATATTTTGAAAATAAAGATGAACTTTTTGCAATGGTTGTAAAAGAAAATCTTTCTTTACTCGAAGAACTTTTACTTCACCATTCTTCTTCAGATGAAGATGTTATGGTGAAAGCAGAAAGTGTTTTGAAAGAACTTTTAAAATTCTCGAAGAAACACCCACAGTTAATAAAACTTTACTGTGCTATTACAACCGGTAGTAATACAGAGTTTTCAAGACTTTTAGCACAAAGGGTTGAGTCAATTTCTGCAAAGGTTTATACTGAAGTTATTGAAAAAGCACAGCTTTCTGGTGATGCAAGAAAAGATATTGACCCTAAGTTTTTTGCGTTTTTACTTAATAATGTTTTTATGATGTTACAGTTTTCAATTTCTTGCGACTACTATAAAGAACGCTTCAAAGTTTATATGGGTGAAGATATTGAAAATAAAGATGATTTTATAATAGAACAGACTTTAAAGTTTATAAAAGCGGCGTTTAAATAGAATGAATCTCATTTGGATTTAAGAAAGGAAGATATTTATGAAAAAAGTATTAAGTTTACTTTTAGCAGTTTGTCTTTTTGTAACTGCTTTTTCGGTTAATGCTTTTGCGGCAGATAGTTCCCAAGAAGCAAATGCCAATCTCACGAAGGAATATACTGAGGCTTTTGTAGCAAAATTTAACCGTGGAGACCTTAACGGTGATAATAAAGTCACAGTTGAAGAAGCATCAAAAGTTTTAAGAATTGCCGCAAAACTTGATGAACCAGAGGCTGGCATTGATTACGATTTGAATGGTGATGGTAAAATCAGTACTGAAGATGCAAGACGCGCATTAAGAATAGCAAGTGGTCTTGAAATCGGTGCAACAAACGAAGAGATTTTAGAGTATTTCAAAAATGAATTGAATACGGTTAAATTAGCTCAACCGGGATTTGAAAGAAAAACAACTTCTACTTGTAAATCTGCAAAAATAGCAATAAAGAGTAATCCTGCAAGTATTATGGATACATCTGAAATGGAGTTTATTGACTACATAGAAGACCAGAAATCAATGTTTATATTTTTAGGTAAAAAAGCAGAATATGAAGAGTTATATGCAAATGCTCTCAAAAAATATGAACCTTTAGAATCAAGTAAAACTATAGATACCGGAAGTTCAAGTCATTACAGTTATTTCCCTGTGGCAACAAGACCTTACTCCTGCTACTTATCTTACGAAGATATTAAGGCGGTTACAATTAAAGAAAGTAATGGTCAGTTTATAATAACTGTTACTATGGACAGTTACACTTACGATGAGAAAAATCCATATCCTGCAACGATTTATGAAGATGATGAGCGTTTGAAATTACCTTATGGTAAAGTTTTCAATATCCCTGAATTTAGTGAAGCAGAAGAAATGGATATTACAAAAGTTGTTCTTGATAAAGGTAAGGTTGTTCTTAAAGTCGATTCAAGTACCGGTAAAATTGATGATGTAGATTATTTCTATCGTTGTTCAGTAACAGGTGTTCTTGTTGAAACTATCAAGGATAATAAAGGCAACGAAACTGTTATGACAACAACAATGAAAAATGTTATTGAAAATCAGGAATATTTTAAGATGAAATAAGGGGAAAAGAAAAATGTCTAAAGTAAAAGTTACAATGGAAAATGGTAAAGATTTTATTGTAGAACTTTACCCACAGCACGCACCGATTACAGTTGAAAACTTTGAAACTCTTGTTAAAGATGGTTTTTATGATGGTCTTACATTTCACAGGGTTATAGAAGATTTTATGGCTCAGGGCGGTGACCCTGAAGGCACAGGCTGTGGCGGTAGCGATAAGAATATTAAAGGCGAATTTAAAATGAACGGTGTAAACAATACACTTTCTCATACCCGTGGAGTTGTTTCAATGGCAAGAAGTATGAATCCTGACTCTGCAAGCAGTCAGTTCTTTATCTGCTATGGCGACTGTACATTTTTAGATGGTCAGTACGCAGCATTTGGTAAAGTAATTGAAGGTATGGAAACAGTTGACGATTTCCTTAACACAGAAAGAGTTGTCCGTGGTGGTGAACTTTCGTCTCCTGTTACACCAATCGTAATGAAAAAAGCGGAAATTATTGAGTAATCAATTTTTATAAAAAAAATATAAAGAAAAAGGTGAAGAAATGAAAATCAATGATTTACTTCATAAGGTTTACGGCACTACACCAAATGACGGAAACCTTCAACCGAAAGAAGCATTGGCTTATGGTATTGCTGGTTTCGGTCAGAACTTTATCTGCACAATTATTGGTTCCTATTTGACAATTTTCTTAACAGACGCACTTCTTTTTGGTGCTGATGGTGTTACAATAGGTTCAGTTGCAGGTTCAATGGCAGTTGCTTACTTAATGCTCGGTACTCGTATTTTTGACGCATTCAACGACCCTATTATGGGTAGTATTGTTGACAGAACAAGAACAAAGTGGGGTAAATGTCGTCCTTACCTTAAATGGATGGCAATACCAATTGCTATTATGACAATTGTTTGTTTCCTTCCTGCATTTCAGGCAAAGGCAACAGCGTCATTCATAATTATTGCGATTGTTTATGTTATATGGTCTGTTGTTTATACTGTTGCCGATGTTCCTTACTGGGGACTTTCAACCTGTATGACAAACGATACAGTAGTTCGTGGTAATATGCTTACAATTACCCGTCTTCTTTGTACATTAGGTGCAGGTATTGTTACTGTTTTTGTTCCTATTATTACAGGAGCAGTTACAAGTAAATATAAGTACCCTGATACAGCTGAAGGCTTAAAGCAAATTGCGATTGATAAAGCAGCAGAAATTGAAAAATTAGTTGCAAATCAGGGTCTTACAGTTGAAGAAGCTGCACAGACCTTTGTTGGTACAGTTATTAAAGGTCAGGAATTTGCGAATGCTGACACTCTTAAATGGACTTATTTCATTGCAGCAGTTGTACTTGTTGTCGCAGCAGTTCCAATGTTCTTCTACGGTTTCAAACACACAAAAGAACGCTTTACTGCAGACGATAACCCACCAAGTCTTGGTCACAACTTAAAGCTTCTCTTCAAGAACAAAGAACTTCTTCTTATTGTTATTTCCGGTATTCTTGGTGGTGCAAGAATGGTTTACACCTACACAGGTGGTCTTTACTTTGCAAAATATGTTCTTCAGAACGAAGGTATGTACAGTTTAATTACACTTCTTGTTGTACCTGGTGGACTTGTTGCTTCACTTCTCGTTCCGTGGATGTCAAAGAAGTTTACAAAGAAATGGGCTTATGTTGCGGTTCACGTTTTTGGTGGTATTGTAATGGGTGTTATGTACTTTGTAGGTTATGACGCACCTTGGAAATTAGTAGTTTGTGCTATCGCACTTGTTCTTCTTGGTATTCCACAGGGTGTTAACAATATCATCACTTATGCTATGATTGGTGATACTGTTGACTATCTCGAATGGAAAACAGGCGAACGCGGTGAAGGTATCTGCTTTGCTATGCAGACACTCATTAACAAAATTGGTATGGCAGTTGGTGCATTTATCGGCGTTATTTCTTTCGCAGCTGCAGGTATTGATGCTGAAACAGGTTACATTTCAGCAGAAGGTGCAAGAACACTTTGGAATATGCTTGTCCTTTCAGGCGTAATCAGTATGTTCGCTTGTGCAGTTCCGATGTTCTTCTACACTCTTACTGAAAAGCGTCAGGCAGAGATGGTAGCGGAGATTAGTGCGAGGAAAAAATAATTCGGAATTCGTAATGCGTAATTCGGAATTGTGTTAAAATAAAAATTATCCTATCATTTTTAGTTGGTACTGAAAATGATAGGATTTTTTTGTATAAAATGTTAATTTGACAATAATTATAGATTGTGTTATCATCTAGAAAAGATTGGAGGTAAAGGTTTATGGTTTCATTCATTATTCGACGCAGACGAAGATAGCTTGTATCTTATCAGGTACAGGCTTATTCGCTTATGTGCCTGAAGAATGATGAAAAGAAATTAACCTTTTTATTATACTGTTGATGGCTCATAAGCTATCAACATTTTTTTATTTTCAGGAGGAAAAGCAAATGGAATATAATACATATTCAATAAATGAAAAAATTTATGAAATGATTGAGTTAGCAGACAATGCAAATATATTAGATATTGGTTGCAGAAATGCAGGTTATTTAAAAGATATTATCAATAGATTTCCAGATAAAGTAGATAAAGCGATTGGTATTGATATAACCGATAAAAATTTTAACGAGGTTGAATATAAAACACCTGTTGAACTTATGGTTATGAATTGTGCTGATGGGTTAGGTTTTGAAGAGAATAAATTTGACTTAATTATCGTAAAAGATGTACTTGAATGTATTGCTGATAAAATAACTTTTATAAAAGAAATTCACAGGGTATTAAAACCAGGTGGAATGATAATTTGCGTGAATGCGGATTTTGATAGTATTACTTTTAATGGTAAAAATAAAGATTTGATTACAAAGACAATACATGCATACGCAACTACAAAACAAGGGTGGATGGATGACATTGATAGTTGGATGGGAAGAAGAACTTACAGTTTTTTTGCAAAAACTAATTTATTTGCAAATGAACTGGTAATACATAATGTAATTGAAACTGAGTACAAAGAAAATGAAATGGGTTATAACTATAGTCAGTATGTAAAGTGGCTTGTTGATGAAAATACAGGAACACTTACAGAAAATGAATACAAGGAATTCATTGATGATTTAATTGCAGCAAATACAAACGGAGAGTATCTTTTCACAAAGCCATACTATATCTACAAGGGAATAAAAAAGCATTTTAATAGTTGAGGAAGCCCACCTCAAACATAGCGATAACTCAAAAGAGGTAACAATTGCAACTCAAAATGGTTAATATAATATTGAAGTTTTGAGTTGGAGGTGTTATTTCTGAATATCGGCGAAGCAGTAAAGTTGCGAATTATTGAACTTTGTGATGAGAATAATATTACAGTAAATAAACTTGCTACTATTAGTGGTGTAACTCAATCTACCCTAAGTAATATAACAGGTGGCAGAAATAACAGCACAACAATATCAACAATTAAAAAACTATGTGATGGTTTAAATATATCGATAGAAGATTTCTTTAAATCAGAATATTTTAGAGATTTAGAGCAGGAAATAAAATAACCTCGGATAATTGATTTTTTCAACTATCCGAGGTTTTGCTTTTATACTTGCAACTTGAACACTTGCATACTTGCTACTGAGAACGAAAATATTTAATTTTCGTTCTGACCACAACACTTCTTATATTTCTTACCGCTACCGCAAGGGCAAGGGTCGTTTCTGCCTATTTTCTGTGCTTTTTTAACAGGTTGTTTTTTTACTGTCTGGTCGTCACCGCCAGATGTAGCAGTAATTTTAACTGTCTGCTTTCTTTCAACAGGTTCTTCTTTTCTGATTCTTACCTTGAGAACAAAGTCAACAGTACCTTCTCTTATTTCGTTTGTCATTTCGTCAAACATATCGAAACTTTCTTCTCTGAAAGCAATAGCAGGGTCTTTTTGTGCGTAAGCACGAAGACCAATACCGCGTTTTAACTGATCCATAGCGTCAATGTGGTCCATCCAACGCATATCAACATTACGAAGAAGAGCACTTCTTTCAATTTCTTTAATTAAATCTTCACCAAACTCTGCTTTTCTGTCATCGTAGAGTTTTTGTGCTTTATCGAGAAGAAGTTCTGCAACATCTTCAGTTTTTGTAAGATGTTTAATATCATCTTCAGTAATGAGCCAGTTGTATTTTGTAGCAAGACCTTTAAAGTTCCAGTCATCTACATTATTTGAAGCAGGGCAGTAGAAGTCTGCGGATTCAGAAATTGTGTCAACAATCATCTTCTGAATTGTAGCACTTATGTCAGCACCATCAAGCACTTTGTTTCTCTGACCGTAAATAACCTCTCTTTGCTTATTCATAACATCGTCATATTTAAGAACATTACGGCGAATAGCAAAGTTATTGCTTTCAACTTTCTTTTGTGCACTTTCAATTGTATTTGTGAAAAGTTTTGCTTCAACAGGCATATCGCCGATTGATTTGAAAGCATCAAGTGTGTTATAGAATCTGTCACCTGCGAAAAGTCTTAATAAATCGTCTTCAGCAGAGAGGAAGAAACGGCTTTCACCAGGGTCACCCTGACGACCTGCACGACCTCTGAGCTGGTTGTCAATTCGTCTTGATTCGTGACGCTCTGTGCCGATAATGTAAAGACCGCCCGCTTCACGAACTTTGTCTGCTTCTTCTTTTGTTTCTTCTTTGAATTTTGCTTCTAATTCTCTGAAAGTTTCTCGTGCGTTTATAATTTCTTCGTCAGTAGTTTCAGCAAAACCTGTTGCTTCTGCAATAAGTTCATCAGGGAATCCCTTTTTACGCATTTCAAGTTTTGCCATAAATTCAGGGTTACCACCTAAGATAATATCGGTACCACGACCAGCCATATTTGTAGCAATTGTAACTGCACCAAATTTACCTGCCTGTGCTACGATTTCTGCTTCTTTTTCGTGGAATTTAGCGTTTAATACTTCGTGTTTTATACCACGCTTTTTAAGAAGGCGTGAAAGTTTTTCACTCTTTTCAATATTTACGGTACCAACTAAAACAGGTTGACCTTTTTCGTGACATTCTGTAATTACATCAATAATAGCATTGAATTTTGCTTCTTCTGTTTTGTAAAGAACATCATCATTATCCTGACGGATAAGCGGTTTATTTGTAGGGATTTCAACAACATCAAGTGAATAGATTTCTTTGAATTCTTCACTTTCAGTCATTGCAGTACCGGTCATACCTGAAAGTTTCTTGTAAAGACGGAAGTAGTTCTGGAATGTAATAGTTGCAAGAGTTTTGCTCTCGTGCTCAACTTTAACATTTTCTTTTGCTTCAATTGCCTGGTGAAGACCTTCACTATATCTTCTGCCGAGCATAATTCTACCTGTGAATTCGTCAACAATAAGAACCTGACCATCTTTTACAACATAGTCAACATCTCGTTGCATTGTACCGTGCGCTTTAAGAGCCTGATTTATATGGTGCTGAATTGTAAGGTTGTCAGCATCCATAAGGTTCTCAAGTCCGAATGCTTTTTCAGCTTTGGCAATACCTTGTTTTGTAAGAGTAGCGGTTTTTGCTTTTTCGTCAACAAGATAATCGCCGTCTTCAGTAATTTCTTCTGCATTGGTTTTGTCGTCAAGTTCTTTAACCTTAACCATTTTAAGTCTTTTAACAAAATCGTTAGCAACTTTGTAAAGGTCAGTTGATGCTTCACCAATACCTGAAATAATAAGCGGAGTTCTCGCTTCGTCTATGAGAATTGAGTCAACCTCATCGACAATAGCAAATGCATGACCGCGTTGAACACGCTGGTCTTTATACATAACCATATTGTCACGGAGATAGTCGAAGCCCATTTCGTTATTAGTACCGAAAGTAATGTCCGCATTATATGCTTCTTTTCTTTCGTTATTATCTTTTTCGTGAATAATAAGACCAACAGAAAGTCCCATAAATCTGTAAAGTTTACCCATCCACTCAGAGTCACGCTTTGCAAGGTAATCGTTTACAGTAACAATGTGAACACCTTCACCAGAAAGTGCATTTAAGTAAGCAGGTAAAGTAGCAACTAAAGTTTTACCTTCACCGGTTCTCATTTCTGCAATTCTGCCCTGGTGGAGAATAATACCACCTAAAATCTGAACAGGGTAGTGTTTCATATTGAGTACACGGGTTGCCGCTTCTCTACAAGCCGCAAATGCTTCCGGCAAAATATCATCAAGTGTTTCGCCGTTGTTAAGACGCTCTTTGAATTCAGGTGTTTTTGCCTGAAGTTCACTGTCAGTAAGTTTAGAGTATTCTTCTTCTAAATTAAGAACCTTGTCTTTAAGACCAGAAATTCTCTTGATTTCTTTTGTTGAGTAATCCCCAAAAAGTTTTTTGAAAAAAGACATTTTCACTAGACCTTTCTTTTTAAATTTCAAAACAATTACTAGATATTATAACACAATATATATTGTATTGCAATAAAATTATTATTTGTTTACAATTTTTGAGGTTTTTGATATATTAAAAGAAATAGGAAACAGGAAATAGGAAACAGGAAATAGGAAACAGGAAATAGGAAACAGGAAATAGGAAACAGGAATCAGGAAACAGGAAGCAGGGAATAGGGATTTGTTAGGTGATAGATTTTAAAAACGGAAAATTTGTGTTATTACATATAACTTGCCACTTGCACATTTTATTTGTTTGCGATGAATTAAAGAATAAAAAGAGATTAAAAGAGATTAAAATTTATAGTTAACTAAATAAAAACTGTTTTCTGTTTCCTGCTTCCTGTTTCCTTAAATAAAATTTTTGCAACAAAATGCATTTTAAAATACTCATATAGTTAGAGAGTAAAAGGGGCGTGAGAAAAATGGATATATCCTTTTTAGTAAAAAAAGCAAAAGACCGTGATATTACTGCGTTTTCAGAATTGTATTCTTTTTATAGTGAAGATATGTATCGTTTTGCACTTTATATGCTGAATTCAAAAGAAGATGCTGAAGACGCGGTTCAGGAGACAGTTATAACTGCATTTAAATCAATTAGTAATTTAAGGGACGATTCACTTTTTAAATCGTGGCTTTTTAAAATACTCTCTAATCAATGTAAAAGCCAACTTAAAAAGAATAAGAAAAACCCAGATTTATTACCTGAGGATGACTACATATTTTTAATTGAAGATGAGAGCACAGAGTCTTCTTTTAACAGTATTGAACTGGTTGAAGCGTTAAAATCATTGACGCCACCGGACGCACAAATTATTTTACTCTCTATAATCGGCGGATTTAAAAGTGAAGAACTTTCAAAGATTTATAATCTTTCTCCGTCAACAATCCGTTCAAAGCAAAAAAGAGCACTTGAAAAATTAAGAAAGGTATTAGGGTGAGTTTATGAAAAATGAAGATATGAACTTAAATGAAATTAACACCGAAGAAGTTTTAACTACAAAGGAACTTTCAGAATTAAACGAAACTCTTAAAAATAGCGAAAATATAGAATTACCCGAAACTTTAAGTAAAGATAACATTAAGGATTTGCTGAAAAAAGAAGTGAATAAATTAGAAATTCTCGAAAAAGAAACGGAGAATTTAAAGAAAGAAAATAAATCTTTATTTAAAAAGATGATAGCAGTTGCGGCAGTTTTCGCAATTGTTGTTACAAGTGTATTTATTGCAAAACCGTGGCAGCATTTTATGGGCGGTATGCATTCCGCACAGAAGCCTGACAACGAACAAAATGTAGTAGTTGAAGATTATTCTGAAATTGAAAATTTATTTTTGGGTTACCAGAAAAATTACCAGAAAATGCAGAAGTTGAATTATGCAATAGATATGTTCGGTTCAATTGGTGCTACTAAAGAAGAAGCGGTTTGGGATTATGATGCTATGCCTGAAGGTAGTATGAACACTGGTGCAGTACCTGGTGGAGCCATGGATTCTGACGCACTTACCGATGATTATTTTGAACTTAAAGAGTATACAAGCAGTTCTACAACAAGGGAAGAACATGGTGAAACAAATGAGCAGGTAAAAGGCGTAAACGAAGCAGATATTATAAAAAATGACGGTAAATTCCTTTATGTTGTACCTTCACAGAAATCTTTCTGGGAGTATAAAAACTTTTTGGATTATAAATATAAATACAACGAAAAGCTTGAAGCAACAACAGGTGTTGCGGGTGAAGACAGTATTTATATTACATCAGGCTATGACCCGAATGAAGAACTTTATAAAAATATGACAGAAGAAGATTTTATAAATAAAATTTTCATTGTCGAAACAGGTAAAAATGGTGCTTTGACAGAAAAAAGTGCTATTCAGATTGGTAAACACGAAAACGAAAAAATTGAGTATTCAGAAGTCAAAGAAATTTTTGTGGATAACGAAAGACTTATTGCAATTGTTGACTGCTATTCTTACTATGGTGAAGAAGACAGGGAAGAATCAGAAAATAAATCAGTATATCGCTATAATAATTACAAAATGATTACTTGTGCTGTTTCTTACAATATAAGCAATAAAGAAAAACCGGTTGAAGAATGGCGTGTTTATCAGGATGGTGATTACCTTTCTGCAAGAAAAATCGGTAATAAAATAGTGCTTATTTCTAACTACAATGTTCCACTTTATTTCGATAACATAAAAATTACAGATTACTGTGTACCAGAGGTTTATTGTGGTGAAACTGCTTGCAGAATTCCGTCAAAAGACATTTGTGTAATGGGCGAAGTAAAAGACAGTTCTTATGTAGTTGTTTCTACACTTGATGCAACAAATCATAAAGAAACATTCAACTCAACTGCGGTTTTAGGCGGTGGCGAAAATGTTTACTGCACACAAAATAATCTTTATGTAACAAGTGGCAGATTTGAAGAAACAATTTCTTCAAAAGACGGAGCAGTAGCAGAAATATTTATGATTGACGACTCTGCACTTTACTCAACCGAAATTTTAAAATTCGATATTTCAGGTGACAAAATAGAGTATAAAACAAAAGGTAAAGTACCGGGCACTGCCCTTAATCAATTCAGTGTTGATGAATATAACGGATATTTAAGAATTGCTACAACTAACGGTAGTTTTGAAAGTGCGAATAACAACCTTTATGTGCTAGACAATGAAATGGTAATTGTAGGTATGATTGAAGGTCTTGCAAAGGGCGAAACAATTAAATCTGTTCGTTTTATGGGTGATACAGGTTATGTGGTAACTTTTGAACAGACAGACCCACTCTTTGTAATAGATTTAAAAAATCCAGAAAAACCAGAGGTTTTAGGTGAACTTAAAATACCGGGATTTTCAAATTACCTTCACCCTGTTACAGAAAATTATCTTTTAGGTATTGGTGTGAATGGTGACGAAGATGGTGCAAAAAACGGAATGAAAGTTTCACTCTTTGATGTGAGCGATAAGAAAAATCCGAAAGAAGTCGCAAAATTTGAGGTGCAACCACAGGAAAACGGAGATAATCTCTGGGGATATTTAGATTGTTCTGCATTCTATGACCACAAGGCAGTTTGTTGGGATTCTAAAAATCTTATAATGTATATTCCATACAGAGTGACTACAGAGTATATGCACACAGAAGATAATAGTTACCGTTCAGAGTTTTATAAAACTGATAATGTTATTGCTTTACAGGTAAATACAACAAAAGGCGAGCTTAAAAAACTCAATAATTATGTTGTAGAAAAAAGTGATGATTATGGATATTATAAGCCAGTAAACAGAGTGACTTACATCGGGGAAACAATTTACAGTTATTCACAGGATGGTAGCGAAATTTGTTCATTTAACAAGGCGAATGCAGAGAAACTCAACACAATTACTTTGAATTGACGCATAAAAGAGCGAGTGTTACGAATGGTGACACTCGCTTTTTGTTGATTTTGCTTATTGTTTATTTGAAGTGTTAGTGTTATAATGCTTCTTGTGGTAGTATGTGCGAATAAGTACATTCATTAAAATATTACTAAAGGAGAAAAAGAAATGAAAAAAGTATTATCACTTTTATTGGCATTAGTTTTTGTTGTTGCAGCATTTCCTGTTACAATAGCCTCTGCGGCAGATGTTATTGAAATCAGTGATGCAGCACAATTAGCGGCAATTGGTACTAATGATAACTATCCACTCAATGGTAGTTACAAACTTACAAAAAGTATCAGTTTGAGTGGCTATGACAGTTGGACACCAATTGGCCAGTCAAGTGCCTTTTCAGGTACATTTGAGGGTAATGGTAAAACAATTTCAGGTTTAAAAGTCAACACAGCTGGTACTTATGCAGGACTTTTTGGTCAGGTTTCAGGTACTATTAAAAACCTTACAGTTACGGGTAGTGTTACATTAAATAATACTTCAGGTAGTGTAACAAGTGTTTATGCGGGTATCTTAGCTGGTAATGTAAGCGGTTGGTTTGCTACAATTGACAGTTGTTCAACTTCTGGTGAAGTTTCTGCTACATTAAATTGTACTGCAAGCTGGGGATTTGGTTCTGCTAATGTATATGCAGGTGGTGTTGTTGGTAACAACAGTTCAATGATTGGTTCAGAAATTCTTTCTCACAAATCAGGTACTGTAACTGCAACTTATACAGGCAGTAATGTAAGCGGTAATGCTTTCGCTGGTGGTATTGCTGGTAAAGCAACAGGCAGTCTTGTAGACTGTTATAACAAAGCAGATGTAACTTCATCAACTTCAAAAGGCTCATCTTATGCAGGTGGTCTTGCAGGTCAGTGTGGTGCAACAGAAACATCTTATAATACAGGTACAATTACCGCAGGTACACACGCAGGTGGTATTGCAGGTTATACAAGCGGTTCTTCTAAAAACTGCTACTATTTAAGTGGTAGTGCTTCAAGTGGTTTCGGTGGTAGCAGTAGTAGTTCTGCACCTACTGCAACAAGCAAGAAATCTTCTGATATGACAGGAACAAAATTAACAGGTTTCAATTTTGATGATGTCTGGGAAAGTTCTATTTTCTCTGCACCAAACCATTACTCAGTAAACGAAGTTATTACAGGTAGCGTAAGCGTTCTTGGTAACTTCCAGGTAGGCGAAAAACTTACTGCGGATATGAGTAAGGTTACACCGGAAAAAGCATACAATGGTACTATTAAATATGTTAAGTATCAATGGGAAGCTGGTACAAAAGACAGTGAAGGAAATATTACTTACGAAAAAATAAGTGGCGCTACAAGTAATACATACACAATCGCTGCTTCAGATATGGGTAAATATATCCGTCTTGTAGTTCGTGGTCGTTTTACTTATGGCGGTAAACTTGAAAGTAAAGAATCTTTAGTTACAGCAGCAGTTCCAAAGAATGTTAAAGTAGAAAATACTGATAACGGTATTAAAGTTACATGGGATAAAATTTCAGGTGCTTCACAGTACACAATTTACAGAAGCGTTTACACTGATAACTGGTTGTTTGGTGGCAGTTTTGGTTCTTACAGTTCAGTAGGTACTGCTACAACAAACAGTTACACAGATACCACTGTTACTAACAACTCAAAATACAAATATAAAGTTTCTGTTACTATGAACGGTACAGAAAGTGACCAGTCACAGGAGTCTGCAGAAATTACAGCATCACTTCCTTGTCAACATACATGGGATAGTGGTAAAGAAACTACTAAAGCTACTTGTACAGAGGCTGGTGTAAAAACTTACACTTGCTCAGCTTGTAAAGCTACAAGAACAGAAACAATTCCTGCAAAAGGACATAATTACACAACAGAAACAGTAACAAAAAAAGCAACTTGCGAAGAAGCAGGTGAAAAGAGTGCTTTTTGTATGGGTTGTTTCACAACTGTAAAGGAAACAATTCCTGCATTAGGTCATAGTTATGATGCTGGTGTAGTTACAACACAACCAACTTGTGAAAATACAGGTGTAAAAACTTTCACTTGTGCGAATTGTAAAGGTACAAAAACTGAAACAATCAAAGCATTAGGTCATAAATATGACTCTGGTGTAGTAACAACTCCTGCAACTTGTGAAACTGCTGGAACAAAGACATATACTTGTGCAAATTGTAACACAACAATGACTGAAACAATTAAAGCAACAGGTCACAGTTTCTCAGTTGCAACAGTAACAAAACAACCAACCTGTACTGAATCAGGTGTTAAAACTGGTACTTGTACGGTATGTAAGAAAACAACTGATGAGCAAATTCTTGCATTAGGTCACGATTTCTCAGGTGATTATGTAATTGACAAAAATCCTACTTATGATACAACTGGTGAAAAATCAAAGTATTGTAATCGTTGTGGCGCAAAAGGCGAAACAGTTATTATTCCAAAAGTTGAAAGATTAGCAGCACCCAAAATTCTTTCACACGAATCAACTGAAAAAGGTATTAAATTTACCTGGAGTGCAGTTGCAGGTGTAGAGGGTTATATGGTATTAAAACTCGTGCAGAATAGTGCCGGTGAATATTTTTATAAAAATATAGCAGTTGTGGCACCACAGACAAGAGCGTTTACTGACACAGATGTTGTGGTGGGTCAGACTTACTGCTACGCAGTTGCTTCAATGGATGCAATCGGCAATGCTAATGATTACAGTGAAATAGCTGTTACTTATGATTATAAGTTTATAACATCTTTGGCTACCCCTGTAGTTAAAATATCTGATAATGCAAAAGGTGTCAAAGTAACCTGGAATGTTATAGAAGATGCTGAAAGTTATATAGTTTACAGAAGAGTTTACGACGCAACAAACAAAAAATGGTCTGGTTGGTCAAAAATCAAAACAGGTTTAACAAGTACAAGTTATACAGATAAAACAGTAAAACTCGGAACAAAGTACAGATATACTGTAGTTGCAGTAAATGGCGAAGTGAAGAGTAAATATACTTCAACTGAAACATTAAAGTATAATGTTGCGCCAACGGTGAAAGTTGCAAATGTAAGCAGTGGTATAAAGGTTACCTGGACTACAGTTGCAAATGCAGAGGGTTATACACTTTATTCTTCAACATATAATACAAAAACTAAAAAATGGTCCAGTTGGAAAAATCGTGGTAATGCTGATTCAAGTATGACCTCATGGACAGATAAAAATGTAAAGAGTGGTACAAAGTATAAGTACACAGTAAAAGCATTTGTTTACGGATTTAAAGGTGAACATAATAAATCAGGTTCAAAAACACTCTTCCTTACACAACCAACAGTTAAATTCCAAAATACAGCAACAGGTATTAAAATTACCTGGAGTAAAACAGCAGGTGCTAAAAATTACACAGTTTACAAAGCTGAATATGTAAATGGTAAATGGTCTAAGTGGGAAAATGTAGGCACCTGTGGTAAAGATGTTTTTGGTTGTATAGATAAAGGTGTTAAGAGCGGTGTTAAATATCGCTACACAGTAAAAGCTGTTAACGGTGATTACAAGAGCAGTTATGTGACAAAGAGTGGGCTTATGTATCTTTCACAACCAACTGTTTCGGTAGCAAAAGCGGCTAATGGTATAAAAGTTACATGGGACAAAGTCAGCGGTGCAACAAGTTACATAGTTTACCGTTCAGAATACAATACACAAACAAAAAAATGGTCAAGTTGGAAGAAAGTAAGTACTCCGAAAACTACAAGCCATACAGATAAAACTGCAAAAAGTGGTGTGAAATATAAATACACAGTAAAAGCAGTTAATGGCAGTTCAAAGAGTGCTTATAAATCAAGCACCAGCGTGAAACGCTGATGCTTGCTCAGGAACTAGGAATTAGGAACTAGGAATTAGAATCGTATAAAAAGAATTTGTCCTATCATTTTTAGTTGGGTTAAAACCTACTTTAAATGATAGGATGATTTTTTTGTATTCTTAATTCCTAATTCCTGTTTCCTATTTTCTCGTTTCATAAAAATTTAAAATTATCTGTACTTTTTTTAATAAATCCCTTGATACTTTTTGGATTTTCTGCGATAATAAGATGATATATTATTTTCTATTATAACGAATGGAGTTTATTATGAACTACGATTGCAAAATTTTAGCAAATCTTCTTTTCCCTGATGTAACAGAAACATTAGAAGATTTAGAAAAAAAATACCCTGAAAGGGATTTAAAAGAGGGTGCAAGAGTTACGCGTTTTGCACCAAGCCCTACAGGCTATCTTCATATAGGTGCTTTTTACACAGCACTTGTAAATTTGCTTACAGCAAATGCAAGTGGCGGCATTTCATATTTAAGAATTGAAGATACTGATAAAAAGCGTGAAGTTACAGATGGTGTTTCTGCAATAGTTGACGGCTTTAAAGATTTCGGTGTTGAATTTACAGAGGGTGTAACAGGTTTCGGAACTGAGAGCGGTAATTACGGTCCTTATACACAAAGTCAACGAGCTTCTGTTTATCATATTGTTGCAAAATCTTTAGTTGAGCAAGGCCTTGCATATCCTTGCTTCTGTACTTCAGAAGAATTAACTGACCTCAGAGCAACACAAGAAAAAGACGGTGCATTAATAACCGGTTACTTTGGTAAATACGCAAAATGCCGTGATTTGACTTTGGAGCAGATTGAAGAAAATCTTAAAGAAAATAAACCTTATGTATTGCGTTTCCGTTCAAACGGTAGTGAAGATAAACGAATTATGTTTGAAGATATGATTCGTGGTAAAATTGAAATGCCTGAAAATGTGATTGATGAAGTTTTACTTAAATCAGACGGAATTCCTACTTATCACTTTGCACATATCTGTGACGACCACTTTATGAGAACTACTCATGTTATAAGAGCAGAAGAATGGTTGTCATCAGTGCCTAAGCATATTGCAATTTTTAAAGCCTGTGGTTTTAAAGTTCCGAAATATGCTCATGTATCACAGGTTATGAAACTTGATGAAGAAGATGGTAACAAGAGAAAGATTTCAAAGAGAAAAGACCCTGAAGCAGCGGTAAGTTACTTCTTTGAGGCAGGTTTCCCGAAAGAGAGTATTTTAGAATATCTCTTAACTTTAATTAACTCAAATTTTGAAGAATGGCGCAGAGCTAATCCTACGGCAGATATTTATTCATTCCCGTTCAATCTTAAAAAGATGAGTCCATCAGGTTGTCTTTTCGACCTTGTTAAATTAAACGATATAAGTAAAAATGTAATTTCTGTTATGAAAGCAGATGCAGTTTACGAGCAAGTAAGCGAGTGGGCAAAGAAATATGATGAAGATTTCTACAAGGTGTTTACAAAAGATAAAGCATTTTCGACTGAAATGGTAAATATTGACCGTGAAAGTGCAAAACCGAGAAAAGATATTGCAAAATGGTGTGAGGTTAAGGACTATTATTCATATATGTTCAATGAATATTATGTTCCTGATTTTGACCTTCCTGAAAATATAAATATGGAAGATGCAAAAGCTATTTTGGCAGAATACACTAAAGTGTATGACACAAATGATGATAAAGACACTTGGTTTAATAAAATCAAAGAACTTTGTTCTCCTTTAGGATTTACACCAAATGTTAAAGAATATAAACAAAATCCTGAAAATTTCAAAGGTCATGTAGGCGATGTTTCAACTGTTATCCGTTTAGCAGTAACAGGCAGAAAAAATACACCAGACCTTTATTCAATAATGAAACTTTTAGGTAAAGATGAAGTAGTTAAAAGATTAAGCTCAATTTAAGGGGTGTCAGATATGGAAGAAATTATAAATACTGAAGGATTGTCAAACTTTATTCACGACATTATTGATGAAGAATTAAGAGAGGGTGTGAACACTCGTGTACAGACCCGTTTCCCACCTGAACCAAATGGTTATCTTCATATAGGTCATGCAAAGGCTATTTGCATTGACTTTACAACAGCATTAAAATATGGTGGCGTTTGTAATTTAAGACTTGATGATACCAACCCTGCTAAAGAAGACCTTGAATATGTTGAATCAATTAAAGAAGATATTGAATGGTTAGGCTTTAAATGGGATAAATGTCTTTTCGCTTCAAGTTATTTTGACTTTATTTATGAGTGTGCAATAAAACTTATTAAAGATGGTAAGGCTTATGTTTGTGACCTTTCTGCAGATGAAATCAGAGAATACCGTGGTACTCTTACTGAACCTGGCAAAAACAGTCCTTACAGAGACAGAAGTGTAGAAGAAAACCTTGATTTATTCGAGAGAATGACAAAAGGTGAATTTAAAGATGGTGAAAAAGTATTAAGAGCAAAAATTGATATGGCTTCACCAAATATGAATATGCGTGACCCTGTTATTTACAGAATTGCTCATGTAGAGCATCACCAGACAGGAGATAAATGGTGTGTTTACCCTATGTATGACTTTGCACATCCGTTGTCAGACGCAAAAGAAGAAGTAACATATTCACTCTGCTCACTTGAATTTGAAAATCACAGACCACTTTATAACTGGTTTATTGAGCAAATCGGTTTCAAAGAACCACCAAGACAGATTGAGTTTGCTCGTCTTAATATCAATTATTGTATTACAAGTAAGCGTAAAAACATCCGTCTTGTTACAGAAAAAATGGTTAGTGGATGGGATGACCCGAGAATGGCTACTATCTGCGGTATGAGAAGACGAGGTTACCCTGCATCTTCTATCCGTACATTCATAGAAAAAGTAGGTGTTTCAAAGGCTTACAGTGTTGTTGATTACGGACTTCTTGAATCTTGTGTAAGAGATGACCTTAACGCATCTGCACCAAGAGCTATGGCTGTTTTAGACCCACTTAAAGTTATTATTGATAACTATCCGGAAGGTCAGACAGAAATAGTGGAAGTTGATGTTCACCCTGAAAAACCAGAGTTAGGTAAAGCTAAAATTACTTTTGGTAAAGAAATTTATGTTGAAAAATCTGACTTTATGATTGAGCCTGTTAAAAAGTATTTCAGACTTTTCCCTGGTAATGAAGTTCGTTTCAGAGGTGCATATTTCCTTACCTGCACATCTTATGATTTAGATGAAAATGGTGAAGTTACAGCAATTCACTGTACTTATGACCCAGCTTCAAAAGGTGGTAATTCACCTGACGGCAGAAAAGTTAAAGGTACAATTCACTGGGCAGGACCTAATGCGTTCAAAGCAGAGGTTCGTCTTTATGACAGACTCTTTACTGTTGAAGACCCTGCATCTGTTTCAGATGAAGAATTCCCAAGTGTTATAAATAAAGATTCACTTATTGTTCTTAAAGATTGTCTTATTGAAGAAACTATTAAAGATGCACTTCCGGAAAGTTCATTCCAGTTTATGAGAAACGGTTATTTCTGTGTCGATAAAGATTCGACTTCTGAAAAAATGATTTTTAACAGAACAGTTCAACTTAATTCATCCTGGGGAAAATAATTGAAAGGCAGGAAAGTTAAATGAAATATGTTTATAAAATAGTTTCAGCACTTTGTGCTTTGGCGGTTTTACCGCTTGTAGTATTTTCACCAATGATTTATTATTATTTTTCTTCAACTGCACTTCAGAGTTTATTTACCGTAGGCCAACTTTTAGGTAACGAGACACTTTCAAATGCTATGGATAAGTTTGGGTTAGAAACTGTACCGACAGGTATGGCTAATAATGTTTCAATTTATGATTTATTCGACTTGTTTATGCGGTTTAAAAATATCGGTAATTCATCAGAAATTGCAGAAACAGTAGCCCAAATGATTCCGTCACTTATAGCAACATTTATTGCTATAGCACTTACACTTATTACAGCAATAGTGATAGTTGTGTTGGCATTTGCTTGTAAAGATAACAGAAAAGTGATTGCGGCATCATTTGCTGGAATAGGTTTTTCTTTAATGGTTAAGATGCTTTTTGAAAATGCAGTCAGTCCTTTGGTTAATGGTGAAATAACAATAACTGATTTTATAGATAGTGCGTGGGCATCACTTATTGCGGAAGTTGAAATAATAACTTTGAATTCAACATTTTATTTTATTCCAATTACATTCGGATTTATAGCATTATGGACAATTCTTTATAATGCAACTCTTCCTGAAAAAGAAAAAGAAGAAAGAAAAAAGATGATTGGATAAATTCATAACAGTAAAAAATCTCTGTATCTCAATTGATACAGAGATTTTTTGTTATTTATTAGTTTTTGGTTTTGTGTTTTGCTTTGTCTGTGAAGCGGTTGAAAGAATCTGTGCATAAATTATAGCAACCGTTTCATAAAGTTCGCGTGGAATCTGTGTTCCGACATCCAACATACAAAGAACGGATGAAGCACTGTCGTCACGATAAACGGGAATACCTTCTGTTTCAGCAATATCAATAATTCTTTCAGCAACTTCACCATAGCCGGATGCTATAACAATAGGTGCCATATCCTGCTCCTGATTATATTTAAGAGCTACTGCCTGTTTTGATTTTGTCTGACTCAATTGCACCATCCTTTCTTTTGTATTTTAGTTAAATGTATAACCATAAATTAATATTTGTCGTCAAAACTATCGAAATTATATTCGTTAGATGGGTCGTAGTTGTTGATTTCCGGGATTTCCATAGAAGCCTGTGTTGAAACATCTTTAAGCTGGAAAGCACCGATAATTTGCTTGAGCATCTGAGCCTGACCTGAAAGTTCTTCTGAAGCAGATGCACTTTCTTCACTAGTTGCAGAGTTTGTCTGAACAACTGCAGAGATTTGCTCAATACCACCTTTAAGCTGTGTAACTGCTGTTGCCTGTTCTTCAGATGCAGTTGCAATTTCGTCAATTTTTGTTGAAACATTGTTAACTTTTTCAACAACTTCTAAGAGTGAGTTTGCAGTTTCATCTGCAATTTTTGTACCATTTTCAATTGCTTTAATTGCACTTTCAATAAGAACTGTTGTACTCTTAGCAGCTTCTGCAGATTTACCTGCAAGGTTACGAACTTCATCAGCAACAACTGCGAAGCCTTTACCTGCTGCACCTGCTCTTGCCGCTTCAACTGCTGCGTTAAGTGCAAGAATGTTTGTCTGGAATGCAATATCATCAATTGTTTTAATAATCTTGCTAATTTCGTTAGATGTATTTGTAATGTCGTTCATAGCAAGTACCATTTCTTGCATCTGTGCATTACTTTCGTTGATACCGCTTGAAGCGATATTTGCCTGTTCTGTTGCTTCAACTGCATTTTTAGCAGTGTGGTTGATGTGTTCAGAAATTTCAACGATTGTAGCTGAAAGTTCCTGTACACTACTTGCTTGTTGGGTAGCACCTTGTGAAAGTGCCTGAGCACCACTTGCAACCTGGTCTGAACCATTTGCAACTTGTTCTGAACCTTGGTAAATTTGGTACATTGTATCTGTCAAGTCAACAACAATTTTGTCAAGTGAAGTAAGGAGTGGTTGGAAATCCCCTTTATATGCCGCAGGATTTTCTGAAGATACATTTAAGTTACCACTCGCAATAGCGCTTAAAAGTTTGCCCTGGTCAGTTATGATGTTTCTCATATTTTCAGTAATCTTAACAGTTGCCTTGTAAAGAATACCTGTTTCATCTTCTGCTTTTGTAGAAGGAACAGGGGTGTCTAAATCACCTTCTGCGAGTAACTCAAGTCTTTCGGCATATTTCTTTACAGGTTTTCCTATCATATTTGAAAGAACGAAGCCGTAAGTGATAGAAACTACACAGATGATAATAACAAGAATCATAACAAACACAGCCATTTTGTTACCTTCTGCTTTAACAGATGCTACTGTTGCATCACCATCCGCAACTTTAATTTCAAGAATTTTATTTAAAGCAGAGTCGATTTTATCGTACTCAACATCAAGTTCGTCAATAAGTCTTGCCTGAAGTTCTATTATGTGCTCTTTATCGTCGCTTGTTTCACGGGCTGCCATAATATCAGCGGCAACGTTACCATATAAAGCAAATGCTGCTTTTGCGTCTTCATAAAGCGCTTTTTCTTCTTTAGTTTTTAACGTAGGTTCAATAGCTGCAAAATATGTATCAAATTGCTCCTGATACATCGCCATTTGTGAACGGCAGAAATCGCGTCGTTCTTCATCGTAATAAGAAATATAGTCATGAATGTATTCATCGATAAGGCAGAAAGCCTGTACTGTACGGCCAATATCACCTTGTGCAAAACCATCGTTTACAACAACATCATAATAGCCGTTGTTTAATGCTGATGTAGATTTGCCTGTAAGAAATCCCATCAAGAGTACCAGTACAGTAACCCCGACAAATGCGGACATAAGCTTTCCTCTGATTGTCATTTTGTTAAAATATTTTTTCATAAAAAAACCTCCTCAGATTTTATTATCATATAGTAACATCGACACCAACGCGCCTGTATGGAAGCGACTTGAAAACATCCATAAGAGAGCGTGGTTCTTTCATTGTGTCTACTTTTGCTTTACCCAATTTATATTCGGCATTACGAAGCAGATTTGGCAGTGAACGCACCATAGTCGTGAATTGTGTTTCAAGACCTTTAGGACAATACAGACTCAAATCAATGAGTTTTGTAGTTTCGTGGGCGAAAAATTCTACTTCGAACCGACCAACACCATCTATATCCATAACCATCAGGAAATGTATACCCTTACCTTTAGAACTTCCTTCGGGGTAGTCGTGTTCGTCACTCTGTGGATTTATCCACATTTCTGCGAATGAACGGACATCTCCGAGAACAGATGGTATTATATAATGTAATAATGGAGTAAAGTTGCAAGGTGAAGATAAAAGACTGTGCAGAATTTTTTCTGTTTTTGCAACATCCATAAGACTCTCTTTACTTGTTGATGACTGGAAATTCAGTAAAGAAACAAGAGAATCTATAACTTTTGAATGGAAAGGTGAAGTTTCAGCAGTTAAACGGTGAAATCCACCTGTATTATATTTTGCAGTGAATTCATCAAGTAGTCTCGTTAGTTCACGGCGATCATCAAGATTTATGAGCCTTTTCAAGTTGAAAGTTGCTTCTTTGAAATAATCAATACTATCGTTGAATCTTGAAAGATTATATATTGTAATAGAAACATTCTTTGCAAGTTTCGGTGTAAAAAGAATGCTTTCTTCAATCTCTTTTAAAACAGAAAGTGTGTCCGCTTTTAACTGGGGAAAATTTTCATAAGCTTCATTTGATGAAAATTTAATAATGAGATTTGTAAGTTTACCTACTAAATCAGGGCTTGTATTAACACTATTCTTTAAAAAAGTAAGATTGTTAATAACTGCACCCAATATATCATCTTTATATAAAAGATTGTTTATGGATTTAAGTTCATTTGCGACTGCTCTTAAAAGCGGGGTGTTATCGGGGTTTTCTGAACAAAGTCTTCTTAATAAATCGAAGATTTCACCTTTGAAACCTGAAGATTCTTTTTCCTGACGCACCATTTCATTTGCTATATCTTCTGTTGGTACAAACATACCATTTACATATTGTTCAATCTGCTCGGTTGTGGTTGTGTTTTTAGCAGAAAGTAACTTAAATGTTTCTTCAAGAAGATAAATGTTTTTTAGGTAAGTTGCCGCTACTGCGGGGTCTCTTAAAAGAGTGAGTAAAAGTGTAGGGGCGTCTTGTCCCTCAAGGAAATTTGTATTGTGTTTTAAAATTTCACTCTGGTTATGAGTCTGAATAACTTTAGTCGGGTCCTGTATGTTGAAAGGTACAGTCGGCTCGACTTGTGGTTTCAGTTGAGCGGACTGATTTTTATTTACATACGGTGTGACAATTCTTAATACGTCAGCCAACGAAACTACTCCTTTTTAAAAACTCTTTGTATGAATATAAATATTCTACAATAATACAATTATAAATATAGCACAAAAAAAGAGAAAAAATCAAGGTATTTTGTCAAAATATCTAAAAAACTCTTGATTTTTTTCAAAATAATGGTATAAATATATTATAGGTGTATTGTAATTTGATATAAAGTTGTGCTATAATTACAATCACAGAAATTTAAGGAGGTCTCACAATATGGGAATAGTTGAACCCGGAATGGAAGCCATGTTGGATGTTTTTGTCCATGAAACTGATACTATGTTAGAAGAATTGGACGAAGTCCTTATTGACTCCGAAAAAGCTCGTAATATTGATGATGACAATATAAACACTATATTCAGAATTACACATACAATCAAAGGTTCTGCAGCAATGATGAACTTTGAAGGTATGTCAAACCTTGCACATTCTATTGAAGATGTTTTCTACATACTCAGAGAGAGTCCTGAAAAGTTGAAAATTGTTTTTGATACAATATTTGATTTGGTTTTTCAGTCATCAGATTTTCTTAAGGATGAACTTAATCAGATTCGTACAGGCGTTTATGAACCAAGTGATCCTAGTGAACTTATTGACAAAATTCACGGTCAGGTAGCAGTTTTAAAGGGAGAAGCACCTGCCGAAACATCTGCTGAAGGCGATGTACAGAAAGATGTGGCAGCACCAATTGAAGCGGATGAGGATTCTGAAACAATTCATATTTTCTTTGATGATGGTTGTCAGATGGAAAATATCCGTGGCTTTATGATTGTCACTCAACTTGAAAAAGTATGCGATTCTGTAAAAACTGTTCCTGCCAATATTGAAAATGACCCTGAAACTGCGGCTGAAATAGAGAAAAAAGGTTTGTTTATAACAATTAAACCTGCAGATGCTTTACAGGAAGCAATTGAAACAGTTGAATCAGCATTAAGTGTAAAGAGTTACGAAGTAGTTGTAAAAGGTGAAGAAGTTAAAACAGAAGAAGCAAAAACTGAAACACCTGAACAAATAGAAGCAGAATTAAAAGCTGCAGGAATTGAAGAAATTAAAACTGAAGCTCTTTCAAAAGAAGTTGCAGCAGTAAAAGCGGCAACAGCTCCGCAACCAAAAGCAAACAAAGCAGTAGCGAAAGAAAATGCAAAACAGAGTCTCTTAAGTGTTAATCAGGCTAAACTTGACAAGCTTATGGACCTGGTTGGTGAAATTGTTACTACTGAATCAATGGTTGCTCGTAACCCTGATATTCAGGATTTAAAACTCGACAACTTCACAAAATCTCTTCGTGAATTGGATAAATTAACAGACGAACTTCAGGATATTGTTATGTCTATAAGAATGGTGCCACTTCAGGGTACATTCCACAAGATGAGCAGAATTGTCCGTGATATGAGTAAGAAACTCGACAAGAAAGTTGAACTTGTTACAATAGGTGAAGATACAGAAGTTGATAAAACAATCAACGATGCAATTGTTGACCCACTTATGCACATGGTAAGAAACTCTGTTGACCATGCAATTGAATCACCTGAACGCCGTAGAGAATTAGGTAAACCGGAAATGGGTACAGTTACTCTTCATGCCCGTAATGCAGGTGGCGAAATCTTAATTGATATTACCGATGATGGTTCAGGACTTGATGCTCAGAAACTTATTGCAAAAGCAAAAGAAAAAGGAATTCTCACAAAACCTGAAAGTGAATACACAGAAAAAGAAGCGTTCCAGCTTATTATGGCACCAGGTTTCTCAACTAACACTACTGTTACTGAATTCTCAGGCAGAGGCGTTGGTATGGATGTTGTAAGAAAGAATATTGAACAAATCAATGGTTCGATTTCTATTAACAGCGTTAAAGATGAAGGTACAACATTTACAATCAAAATTCCACTTACAATTGCTATTGTTGATGGTATGAATATTGGTCTTGGTAATAATGTATTTACTTTACCTATTACATCTATCAAACAGTTGTTCAGACTTACGGATGAATCATCAATTGTTAAAAACACAAATGGTGCTGAAATGATTATGATTCGCGGTGAATGTTACCCGATTTACAGATTACATAAAGTATTTGGTATAGGTGATAGCGAAAAATCATTCACAGAAGGTCTTCTTATTCATGTCGAAAGCGGTAATGGAAATGCTTGTTTCTTTGCTGACGAACTTTTAGGTGAATATCAGGTTGTTGTAAAACCTTTCCCTGTACTCTTTAACCATTACGGATTGAAGAAAATGGGTCTTTCAGGTTGTAGTATTCTCGGTGATGGCAGCATAAGCTTAATTATCGATGCAGCAACACTTATAGCAAATAATAAGAAATAATCAATAATCAAAGGAGAAAATATATTATGAATGAAAATGTAACAATGAATACAGATGTAATCGAAGAATTAAGCAACAGATATTTGTTATTCAGAATTGATGAAGCTTATTACGGATTATCATTAACATCAGTAAGAGAAATAATTCAGGTTCCAAAAATCACAGATATTCCGGGCACACCAGAATATGTAAAAGGTATTATTAATCTTCGTGGTGGTGTTGTTCCTGTAATTGATGTTCGTCTTAAATTTGCTATGCCGGAAAGAGAATATGACAGTCAGACTTGCATAGTTGTTTTAGATGTTCACGACACAAGTGTAGGTTTAATTGTTGACCGTGTTTCTGAAGTTGTTACAGTTGAACAATCACAACTTGTTGCACCACCTGATATGGGTGATGTTGTGAGCAATTACCTTGATTCTGTTTCTGAAATAGATGATAAAATTGTTCTTAATATTGACTGTGTTAAATTCTTAGAGCAGGATGTTAATTCACTTCAATTATAATCAATAATATAAATTAAAGGGGAATAACAAATGATTGCTCAGAATAGTCCGATTGTAAACATTACTGATGCGGAATTTGAAAAGATTGTTAATTTTGTTTACAAAACTTATGGTATTGATTTAAGAAAGAAAAGACAGCTTATTGAAGGTCGTCTTTCACAAACACTTAAAACCAAGGGACTTACAAGTTTTGAACAGTATTTCAATATGCTTCTTAATGATAAGAGTGGTACAGAAATGAATTTATTCTTAAATAAAATCACCACAAATCACTCTTATTTCGGTAGAGAAAATGAACATTTTGATTTTCTTCAGAATGTAGCACTTCCAGACCTTGAAAAACGCAGACAAAGGGAGTTAAGAATCTGGAGTGCGGGTTGCTCTGCAGGTCAGGAAGCGTATAATATAGCTATGACAATTGACCAGTATTTGGGTCCAAGAAAATCTCAGTGGGATACAAGAATCCTTGCAACAGATATTTCTACCGAAGTGCTTGAAAAAGCTAAAAGAGGTGTGTATTCTGCCGATAATCTCACAGATTTACCACCTATCTGGCGTTCAAAATACTTTAAAATGCAACCTGATGGAAGTTATCAGATTTCTGAAGCTATGCGTAAAGAAGTTATTTTTAAAGTATTCAATCTTATGGACCCGATTGTTTATAAAAAACCGTTTGACATTATTTTCTGTCGTAATGTTATGATTTATTTTGATGCTGAGACAACCAATAAACTCGTAAAAAGATTTTACGATGCAACCAGCGAAGGTGGTTACTTGTTTATAGGTCATTCAGAATCAATTGATAAAGAATATACTGGATATACTTATGTCAGACCTTCTACATATCAGAAGATAACACGAAAATAATTGAAAGTCGGTGAATTAGTTGTCTATTCGTGTTCTTGTAGTTGATGATTCTATTATTTTCAGAACCAAATTGCAATTGTCTCTCAATCAGGATAAAGATATAGAAGTTGTTGGTAGTGCAATTAACGCAAAAGACGCAATGGGTAAAATTGAAGAGTTAAACCCAGATGTTGTTACTCTTGATGTAGAAATGCCTGGTATGAACGGAATTGAGTTTTTGAAGACTCTTATTCCTAAAAGGCAGATTCCTGTTGTTGTTGTAAGTTCACTTCCTATAAACGCTCTCGATGCTCTTGATGCGGGTGCTGTTGATTTTGTTAAAAAACCTGATGCAAGTCAGGAAGCTATAAAAGAGTTTTTCTTAGAATTAACTGAAAAAGTTAAAGTTGCTTCAAAAGCTAAAGTTAAAAGAATGAAGCCGGTTGCAGAGATTGCTCAAAAAACGCAGTCAACAAGTGCACTTGCTTCTATGATGAATGTTAAAGCGGGCAGTAAATCAGTTATTGCCATTGGTGCTTCAACAGGTGGTACAGAAGCAATTATTGAAGTTGTTAAAGATTTTCCTGCAAATACACCAGGTGTCGTAATTGTTCAACATATGCCACCTAAATTTACAGACCTTTATGCTCAGAGACTTGATAAAATCTGTAAAATGCGTGTTAAAGAAGCAGAAGATTTTGACAGAGTTGTACCTGGCCAGATTATTATTGCAGCGGGTGAATTTCATCTTACTTTAAAAGAAGATGCTAAAGGATATTACATCAGAAGCCAACGCGGTGAAAAAGTAAGCGGACATTGTCCGTCAGTTGATGTAATGTTTGATTCAGTTGCAAAAACAGCTGGTAAAAATGCGGTTGGTGTTATTCTTACTGGTATGGGTGCCGATGGTGCAAAAGGTATTAAATTCCTTAAAGATACAGGCGCTTATACAATTGGTCAGGATAAAGAAACCTGCGTTGTTTATGGTATGCCAATGGAAGCATATAAAATCGGCGGTATATCTCGTCAACTTCCATTAGACCAGATAGGTTCAGAAGTAATTTATCAGATTAATAAAACAAATAAATAATAAAAACGGATGCATTTTGCATCCGTTTTTTAGATTCTATTTTTTATTGCTTCAAAGGATTTGTCGCTTATAACATGCTCGATTCTGCAGGCGTCTTCTGTTGCAGTTTCTTCATCTACACCTAAAGACATTAAAAACTCTGAAATTATAGTGTGTCGTTCGAAAAGTTTTCTTGCAGTCTCTTCACCGGTTTTTGTGAGTGTTAAATAACCCTCTTTACTTACATTTATGAAACCAGCATTTTTCAAAAGACCTACTGCACGAGAAACACTTGGCTTTGAGTAACCCATATATTCACAGACATCAATAGAACGCACAGAATCACTTTTCTGATTTAAAACATATATAGTTTCAAGATACATTTCGCCGGATTCTTTTAAAGCCATAGTTTCACCCTTTCAGTAGAATTTATCTTTGATAAGAATAACATATTTAACAAGAAAAATCAAGAAAATTGTCTGTTGTTTTAAACAATTTAACAAATTGGGACAAAATGTTAAAAAACTATCAAAAAACAGTTGACAAATATTGGTTGGAATGATATTATAATATCAGTTAGCAATTGCTAATCGTTTTTTAGAGCTTTTAGTTACCTTATGCTAACTAATATAATCCGACTCGGGTGATATTATGAATTTGACTGTTGCAGAAGAGGGTAAAGAATATATCATCAAAGCAATTGAAACTGATGATGAAGAAATGGATTCTTTTCTTTTCTCTTTGGGTTGTTACGAAGGTGAGCCTATCACGGTAATTTCTCACCTTAAAGGTGGTTGTGTCGTGTCTATTAAAGATGGCAGATACAATATTGACAACTTGTTAGCAGAAGCTATCATTATTTAATGAAAATACCGTCGTTTGACGGTTAATTTTCTGGGCGACAGTTAGCAATAGGTAACTCGGTTAGTTTATTAAAATTTTTCCATTTACATAGGAGGAATACAGAATGAGAATTGCGTTAGCAGGTAATCCTAATAGCGGTAAAACGACAATGTATAATGCTATAACAGGCCGTAATGAAAAAGTCGGCAACTGGGCTGGTGTTACGGTTGAAAAGAAAGAACATAATATTAAAAAAGGATTTTATGATGGAAGTGAAGAGTTAATTGCGGTTGACCTTCCTGGTGCTTACTCAATGTCACCATTCACATCAGAGGAGTCTATTACAAGTAGTTATGTAAAAGAAGAAAATCCTGATGTTATTATCAACATTGTTGATGCTACAAATTTAAGCCGTAGCCTTTTCTTTACAACTCAGCTTTTAGAACTCGGAATTCCTGTTGTAATTGCTTTGAATAAAAGTGATATTAACACTAAAAAAGAAAATAGAATTGATGCCCAAAAACTTTCCAAGAAATTAAACTGTCCTGTTATTGAAACAATTTCAACATCTTCAAAAGGTCTTAGTGATGTTGTTAAGGCAGCAGTAGAAGCGGCTGGTAAAGGTCAATATGCACCTTACACACAAGGCAACATTGATTTGACAGACAAGGCACAGGTTACTGAAGCTGACAGAAAGCGTTTTGCATTTGTAAATGGCATTGTTAAAGAGGTTGAAACAAGAAAAACTTTAACAAAAGACAGAAACTTCCAGGATAAAATAGACGCAGTTCTCACAAATAAATGGGCAGGTCTTCCTATATTTGCTGTTGTTATGTTCTTGGTTCTCTGGATTTCACAGTATGGTCCTGGTGTGTGGATTGCTGATTTACTCGTTGGCTGGCTTGAAGTTGGTCAGGAATGGGTAGGCGGTATGTTAGAAAACGCAAATCCATTACTCTCAGCTCTTTTAGTTGATGGCGTTATCGGCGGTGTAATCGCAGTTATTGGTTTCTTACCACTTGTTATGGTTATGTATTTCCTCATAGCTTTACTCGAAGACTGTGGTTATATGGCTCGTGCTTCAGTAGTTCTAGACCCTATTTTTAAAAAGGTTGGTCTTTCAGGTAAGTCTATTATCCCATTCGTAATTACAACCGGTTGTGCTGTTCCTGGTGTTATGGCTTGCCGAACAATCCGTAACGAGCGTGAACGCAGAGCAACCGCTATGCTCGCACCATTTATGCCTTGTGGCGCTAAGCTTCCTGTTATCGCACTTTTCTCAGGTGTATTTTTCGGTGACGCTAAATGGGTAGGTCCTGTTATGTATTTTGCAGGTATTGTGCTCATTTTCCTTGGTGCATTACTTGTTAATAAAGTTGCGGGTTATAAAGTAAGAAAGTCTTTCTTTATTATTGAACTTCCTGAATATAAAGTTCCAAGTTTTGTAAGAGCATTCAAATCAATGTGCAGTCGTGGTTGGGCTTACATAGTAAAGGCTGCTACAATTATTCTCATTTGTAATACTGCGGTTCAGATTATGCAGACATTCACATGGAAATTTCAGGTTGCAGAGACTGCAGACGCTTCAATGCTAGCATCTATTGCATCACCATTTGCATATCTTCTTATTCCTGTAGTTGGTATTCTTTCATGGCAATTAGCGGCAGCTGCAGTTACAGGATTTATTGCTAAAGAAAATGTAGTTGGTACTCTTGCAGTTTGCTTCAGCATTACAAACTTCATCAATGTAGATGAACTCGTTTTAGAGGGCGGTGCTTCAGAGGTTGCTGCAACAATGGGTCTTACAGCTTCAGCAGCTTTAGCTTACCTTATGTTTAACCTTTACACACCACCATGCTTTGCGGCACTTGGTGCTATGAATGCTGAAATGAAGAGCGCAAAATGGCTCTGGGGTGGTATTGCACTTCAGTTAGGCACAGGCTTTACAGTTGGTTTCCTTGTTTACCAGATTGGTACACTTATTACAACTGGCTCTGTTGGTGCAGGATTCTTAGGTGGCTTAATTGCAGTATCAGTATTTGTTGCAGTTCTTGTTGTACTTATTATCAGAGCAAACAAGAAAATTGAAGTTCAATACACTTTGAAAGCTAAAGAAAAAATAACAAAATAATTTGCGGGAGTAAAATATGGAAAACTTTATCATTATAGCAGTTCTTGTATTGATATTGGGTGCGGCGCTTGGCTATGTGATAAAAGCCAAAAAACGCGGTGAAAAATGCATCGGTTGCCCGAATGCAAAAACTTGCAATTCGAAGAAATGCGGTAGAGATTAATTCGGAATGCGTAATTCGTAATTCGGAATTAGTTGAATGCTTCGCGTTGCTATTATAATATTATAAAAATAACTACATTCTTTCATTTAAGATTAACTTTAAAAGAGAGAATGTAGTCTTTTTTATCCATATTCAATTATAATCAAGTCGTAGGACTTCCGAAATTCTGCACTCTGCACTCTGCATTCTGCATTGCTTTTCTTGCCATTCCAAATTAAAGTGTTTCTTAAAACTCTAATAAGTCACCAGGTTTATTAAGCAAATATGTCGCTCCGGCATTGGTGAGTTCCTCTACTTCGCCTAAACCGAAAATTGCACCTGCAGAGTCTAAATTGGTTGCTTTAGCACCGTCAATGTCATAAAATCTGTCACCAATCATTAAACACTGTTCTTTCGGCGGATTACCGAAATGCTCTAAAACATTGTTTATTAAATCTTCTTTGCTTGAATGTGTTTTGTCAAAACTTTCAGCAGAAACATAATCGTAATAATCAAAAATACCAAGATGTTTTGAGATTTCGTCAACAAATTGTTTCGGTTTTGAAGATGCAATTGCAATTCTTTTACCTTTTTCTTTTAATGCTTTAAGCATTTCAGGTACACCATCATAAACAACAGATTCGGCACAACCCTTGACTTTGTAACGTTCTCTGTATTTTGCAACAAGCCAGTTTGAATCTTCATCATTAACACCATAAATATGCTTGAATGAATGAAAAAGCGGAGGACCTATAAAATAACGGAGTTTTTCTCTGTCATTTTCTTCAATTCCGAATTCTTTTAAAGCAAAAATAATAGAATTATAAATGCCTTCAGAAGAGTCGACCAAAGTACCATCAAAGTCAAAAATATAATATTCGTATTCTTTCATTTTTATCACCTACAACTATTTTACTTGCATTTGTGGTAAAAGTAAAGGGGATTTATAAATTTTAATATTTTATTGAAAAACACAGAATTTTGTAGTATTATAAAGATTACCTATTTTTGATTGGAGTAATGAAAATGTCTTGTGAATTAAAATCACAAATCAAATTGATTATTGAAAAATATGACAATCCGTCTGAAAGTCTTATTGCTGTCTTGCAGGAAGTTCAGGCACTTGTCGGATATATTTCGGAAGAAAGTGTAAAATGCATTACTGAATTGACTGGTATTGCAAGTAGCAGAATTTTAGGTGTTGCTTCATTTTATGCAGGTTTCCGTCTTAAACCTATAGGTAAATACAGAATAATGGTTTGTATGGGTACTGCGTGTCACGTTAATGGTGGCGAAAGAGTTGCTGATACATTAAGGAGAACTTTAGGAATAGAGGCAGGGGATATTACAGAAGACGGACTTTTCTCATGGGAAGAAGTTGCGTGTCTTGGTTGTTGCAGTATTTCACCTGCTATGATGATAAATGATACAGCTTACGGTAAATTAACAAGTGAAAAAGTAGTGGAGATATTAAACTCTATAAAAGAACAGGAGGCACAAAAATGAGATTTTTATTAGGATATGGCTCATGTGGTATTGCTTCCGGTGCAGATTTTGTTCTTGAAGGTCTTAACGAAGTATTAAAAGATACTGAATATACAGTCGAAAAAGTTGGTTGTAATGGTCTTTGCTTCAACGAACCAATTGTTGAAGTTATTGATGATAATGGTAACAGTACACTTTATGGAAGACTTAATAAAGAAAGTGGTAAACACCTTGCAGAATGTGCTTTAAAAGGTGAATTACCTGAGGAAAATAAATTCAGTGAAGATGAACTCAATTTTCTTAACAGTCAGAAAAGAATAGTTCTTTCTGGTTGTGGTAAAGTGAACCCTGAAAGCATTGACTCATACATTTCAATGGGGGGTTACAATGCATTTAAGAAAGCACTCACGATGGGTTCAGATAAAATAATTGAAGAAATTAAAATTTCAGGACTTCGTGGTCGTGGTGGTGCAGGTTTCCCGACACATTTCAAATGGCAATCTGCAAAGAACTCACAGTCAGATGAAAAATATGTTGTTTGTAATGCAGACGAAGGCGACCCGGGTGCATTTATGGACAGAGCAGTTTTAGAGGGCGACCCACACAGAGTGCTTGAAGGTATGATGATTGCAGGTGTTGCTATTGGTGCGTCACAGGGTGTTATATATGTCCGTGCAGAATATCCTTTAGCAGTTAAAAGATTGCAACTGGCAATCAAAGAATTAAGAGAGAATAAACTTTTAGGCAAAAATATTTTAAATAGCGGTTTCGATTTTGATTTTTCTATTATGATGGGTGCGGGTGCATTTGTTTGTGGTGAAGAAACTGCACTTTTAGCATCTCTCGGTGGTAACAGGGGTATGCCTGTTACAAAACCACCATTCCCTGCACAAAAAGGTTTCAGAAAGAAACCAACCAATATAAATAATGTTGAAACATTTGCAAATGTTTCGTGGATTATTGAAAATGGTGGCAGTGCATTCGCAGAAATGGGTACGGAGAACAGTAAAGGTACTAAAGTTTTTGCTTTGGCGGGCAGAGTAAAACGCGGTGGTCTTGTTGAAGTGCCTATGGGTATTACTATTGAAGAAATTGTGTTTGATATTTGCGGAGGTATCATTGACGATGCTGGGGTAAAAGCGGTACAGATGGGTGGTCCCAGTGGCGGTTGTATTCCGAAAGATATGCTTTCTACACCAATTGATTATGAAAGCATAGCAAAAACAGGTGCTATTATGGGTTCTGGTGGTATGGTCGTTATGGACGAAAATACCTGTATGGTAGATATGGCAAAATTCTTTATGGATTTTACAAGTAAAGAAAGTTGCGGTAAATGTGTACCTTGCAGAATCGGTACTACCCGTATGCTTGAAATCCTGGAAAGAATAGTTGATGGTAAAGGCACTGAGGGTGATATTGATACTCTTATGGAATTAGCAGAGAGTATTAAAACAGGTGCGCTTTGTGGTCTTGGTAATTCTGCACCAAACCCTGTACTTACTACTATTAAATATTTCAAAGATGAATATCTTGCACACATAAACGAGAAAAAATGTCCTGCAAAGAAATGCACTGCACTTATAAGCTACACAATTGATGAAACACTTTGTAAGGGTTGTTCTCTTTGTAGTAAAAAATGTCCTAACCACGCAATAAGTGGTGAGATTAAAAAAACATTTAATATAAATGATGAATTATGTATCCGTTGCGGTCAGTGTATTGCAACTTGTAAATTCGGCGCAATTAAAATAGAAAGTGGGGTAAAATAATGAGTATTGTTAATATTTTCATTAATGGTAAAGAGTGTAAAGCAGATACAGAAAAAACTCTTTTAGACAATATTCTTGATAACGGAATAAATTTACCTCATCTTTGTCATAACCCTGAAATAGAAAGTTACGGCGGTTGTGGTCTTTGTCTTGTAATGGTTGAGGGTATAAACAAACCACTTCGTGCATGTTCAACTACTGTTACAGAAGGAATGAAAGTTACTACAAGTACAGAAGCACTTGAAAAAAGCAGAAAAGTTTCACTCTCTTTAATTCTTTCTGACCATAGTGGTGACTGTAAAGCCCCCTGTTTTAAAGCGTGTCCTACTCATCAGGATATTCAAGCTTATGTTGGTCTTATTGCAAATGGTGAAACAGAAGAAGCAATTAAAATTATAAAAAAAGATAACCCTCTTCCTCGTTCAATAGGCAGAGTATGTCCACACCCTTGTGAAGATGCTTGTAGAAGAAATCATCTTGAAGGTGCAGTTTCTATATGTTCACTCAAACGCTTTGCAGGTGATGAATATAGTGATTATATTCCTGAGTGTGAAGAGAAAAACGGCAAAAAAGTTGCAGTAGTCGGTGGTGGCCCTGCGGGACTTTCGTGTGCTTATTTCTTGCTTTTAAAAGGATATAGTGTAGAAGTTTTTGAAGCAGAGAAAAAGGCGGGTGGTATGCTTCGTTTCGGTATTCCTGCTTACAGACTTCCTAAAGATGTTTTAGACAAAGAAATTGAAAATATAGAAAAAATGGGTGCTCATTTTAATTATAATAAAAAATTGGGCAGAGATTTTACTGTTGAAAGCTTAAAAGCAGATTTTGACGCAGTATTTATTGCAACAGGGGCTTGGAAAAGCAGTTCTCTCCGTTGCGAAGGTGATGATGCAAGTGGTGTTATCGGCGGTATAGATATGCTCTACAAGGTTGCTAATGGCGAAAATATTGACATTGGCAAAAATGTTGCGGTAGTTGGCGGTGGTAATACTGCGATTGATGCGGTAAGAACCGCGGTTCGTCTCGGTGCAGAAAATGTTACTCTTATTTACAGAAGAACTGAAAGCGAAATGCCTGCGGAAAAAGATGAAATTAAAGACGCAAAAGAAGAAGGCGTCAATTTCAAGTTTCTTGTTGCACCACTTAATGTTGTAACAGAAAATGGTAAAGTAAAAGGTATAAATCTTCAGAAGATGGAACTCGGTGAGCCAGATGCGAGTGGCAGAAGAAGTCCAATTGCAATAGAAGGTGAAACAGAAATTCTTTATTGCGATACTATTATTTCTGCAATTGGTCAACAAGTTGTGTCAAGTGATGTAAAAGAACTTGAACTTACTAAAAAAGGTACAATTTCAGCAGACGAATGTACATTTAAAACATCAGTTGACGGAGTTTTCGCCGCAGGTGATGTTATAAACAAAGGTCCTGATATTGCAGTAAGAGCAATCGCAGGTGGTAAAAATGCCGCAAGAAGTATTGATTGCTATCTTAACGGAATTGAATTAATACCCGAATTACCACAATATGCAGAAAATAAAGATTTTGATAAAGAAACATTATGTGGAACAGTAAAACAGGACAGAGTAAGTGTAACTCTTGAAAATGCGGATGTAAGAAAAAATAATTTTAACGAAGTAGCATCTGTTTTAACAAAAGAAGAAGCACAAAAAGAAGCTTCCCGTTGTCTTGAATGTGGTTGTGCTTCAGTCTATGATTGTCAGCTTCTTCCGTTAATGAGAGAATATGACAGTTGGGAAATGAATATAAAAGGCAAAACAAGACAGTACAAAAAAGATAAAAGTCATCCGTTTATTGTAAGAGATAATAATAAATGTATCCTTTGTGGTCTTTGTGTCCGAGTTTGTAATGAAGTTTCGCATACTGAAAATCTTGGGCTTTTTGGCAGAGGGTTTGGAACTATTCCAATGAGTGCATTTGATTTGCCACTTGGTGAAAGTAATTGTGTTTCTTGTGGTGCCTGTGTAAACACTTGCCCTACAGGTGCTCTTACTTCACGCACTCCTACTGTTAAAAATATTGTATTGCCATATCTCGAAAGTAAGGTTACCTGTAAGGGTTGTGAAAACGCTTGTGAATTCACAAAACGAACAATAAATGGCAAAACAGTTAAAATGATGCCAGATGATTTGAGAAAATCATGCTCAGTAGGTGTTTTTGGTCTTGTTGCAGTCGAAAATTCTCAGGATGAAAGTATAATTTCTTATATAAAAGGCGACTTAAGAAATTATAATGGTGACAAAAATGCTTTAAATACACTCAAAAGTATTGAAAAATTGTTAAAATAATGATTTTTTATTTAACGAAAAAATATACTACTTTTTGTGTGATGTGACGAAAACGCAAAAAAAACCACAATTTATGCGATTTTCAGGTACTGTTTAAATTATAAACAAATTGAAAATAAAAATTATTTCGTTAAATTTCTATTGACATTCACCACCAAAATGTAATATAATGGTTCAAGAATTATAGGTGTCTAACTATGCCCTGTCGGGCTTTTGGACTTTTAGTGTATTAAAGAATTATGTAAAGGAAGATTTGAATGAAGAAAGTTCTCGCAGTCCTTCTTGCAGTATTGTTAGTTGCAGGAATTATGCCAACTGCTTTTGCAGTAGCAACACCTGGTCTTGCTACACGCGTAATAGAAGGTTCTTATGATGCAGCGGCGTTAGAGGTATCATCTGTAACGACAGATACTTTTACAGTGGTTGTTAAATCACCTGCAATAACAAAACTTGTAGGCCTTAATATGTTTGTCGATTTTGATACAGAGCAACTTAAGGTTGTGAACGCTGGTCCTGTTGGTAATGAAGATGAAGACGGTAACTTTATTCCTAACTTCAGTGGTGAATGGGCTCATGGTCTTAAATCAAATAAATATCAGTATTCATTTGGTTTTATTTCAACAAGTGGTGTAACAAAAAAATCTGCTAAAGATTTAGTTTACATAACTTTCCAGATTATTGATTCAACACAACCTTCAACAACAATTAACCTTTATGTTAACGAATTTCTCACAGAAGACGGTAACGATGAAAATGAAATTATTACAACAACTCTTGTAGAGTCACAGATTATCACATTAAATCTTCCTGAAATGATTACAACAGACCCTAATGCAGAAGATACAACAGATAAACCTGCAGATGCTGGTTCAACGAATGCACTTATTCAGCTTATCAGAGATTTACTTTCAGGTAACGGTGTTACATTTGAAGATTATGCAGATGCAATCTTAAATCTTGTTGGTAATGCAGAAATCACAGATATGATTGAACAACTTGTTGACGGTGCATTCAGTATCAGTGATGCTTTCCTTGAGATTCTCAAAGGTTTAGGTCTTGACTTCGATTCATTTGAAGATATTCTTAATGCTATCATTGATTTCCTTGTAGGTCTTTTCGGTGGTGGCGAAGATGATACAACAGCACAGGCTACAACAAATGCTGCAAATGCAACAACTTCAGCAGGTTCATCAAGCGGTTCTGAAGGTACAGGCGATGCAGGTATTGCTCTTGCGGCAACAGTTTGCGTAGCAGCTGCAGCAACATTTGTGTTGACTCGCAAAAAACGCGAAGAATAATTTTTGTCGACTAATTTAACGCAGAATAAAAAACTCGAAACTTTATGTTTCGAGTTTTTTTATTTGTCTTATTCCTTAATAAGTAGGATATTTGAGAGTAAAGGTCATTTGTTAGGAAAAACCCAAACTCTTTAATTCTTATGCTGTTTCAAGAAGATTTATCTTTTCTTTTTTTAGCAGATATGCAAATGCGCAAAGCGAAACAACGCTATCAAATGCATTTCCGATACCGAAAAGTAGCGCAATTCCGATAAGTGACGGTGTCCATATTCCTGTTATATAGAGTATGAATGCTATGCCATAATAAACCGAATTGGTAACTACCGATTCAAAAAGCATATAGTTGGTTTTGCCGAGTCCGTAAAATATAGAGTCGAATACATTTTGAAATGCATACAATACATAAAAGCCGATAAGGACAAGCACAAGTTCAAACAATTTATCCGTATCGGTAAATTGTAAGACATTTGCCATAAAGGGTTTCCAAATCGGGATGCTGATAAACCAAAGTATAGAGAAAATCATAGTAAGTCCAAAATATCCGAGACCGTTTTTGCGGATATTATCTTTATCTGTGGCGGTTTCTTGTTTTATCAGTTCACCTAGTTGAAGAACAGGTAAAAGTAGCCAACCCCAAATAAAGTTATTTGCTACCCAATAAGTACCTTGTTCACCCACGACATTAACCATTCGGGAGATCATAAGCATATAAGCAATGTTTCGAACGAGTGATTCAATACCAGAAATACCACCAATTTTTATAAATTCTTTAGTCCAAACAAAACTGAATTTTGTTTTTTTAAATACATTAACATTTTCTTTTGCAAGAAGTGAAAGTGATATGCAAAGCAAAACAATGTTAACGATAATATTTGAATATCCGATACCGTTTATGCCAAGGTTTAGAGATATGGAGAGGGATGATACAAGAAATGTATCACAAATGAGGTTGAGTACGAGTCTTGCAAAGGTTAAGATATAAAGATATTTACTTTTGTTTATGGTAACAAGTGCAACGAGAGTGAATTGTGTGAGTATTAAAAATATGTTTGCAACACTTTCAATGCGGATATATGTAGCCGAAGCATCAATAATAATTGCATCGGTTGCCATTAGAGATAAAAGCGGTTTTGCAAAGTAGATGACGACAGCAGATAAAGCAAGATAAATACCGAGTGCCATTAACAACCCTGTTTTTACTCGATTGGTAAACTCTTTTTTATCTGTTGCAACCGTACTAATGAAATAAAACAGTGGCAAAATAATTGCTTCGTTTATGATTTCATAAAGCAGATTTACCCACGATAATTGTCCTGCAATTGAAAAAGCGTATTCGTTGGGGAGTGAACCAAGAAAAAACACACGCACAGTTGTGTAGACAGTTGGTGTAAGCCCTAGAATAAGGAGTGCGAAGTACAGTTTATAATTGATGTTGCTAAGCGAAAGTTTAAGTTTGGAAAACATAACATTAACCCCTTTACTCAATGTTAGTAAAAATGACAAAAGAAAAGCATCTGCACAAATCGCAGATGCCAAAATAACGACAATTATCCCGTTTTTGACGAGTCTGCGACCATAAGTGCATTTTGCAGAAAGTTACCGCAAGTCTGTCAGGTTTGCGGTAAGTGTCCCAGTTGCAAAGCAACCGCCTAAAGTCGGTATTTACATTCGTATTATAACAACACAAATAAATGAAGTCAACAATGACTGTCCTTTCGAGTATGCCTTATATGGCAGTGTTTTTTAATCGTTCTTCCACCCGTTCGGCGTACCTTTGTACGCGGTCGGGGTGAAGAAAAAGCCTCCTGCATTTAAATTAATTCGACAAAAAGTGTATCTATTTGTATTTAAACTTGCGACGCAATTATTACTTAGAACTGATTTAGCATTATAACTTGTCGTAAGACAAATAAAACTGGCGATGTGTTTTCACACATCGCCTTTTAATTACATTCCCATCATTTCTTGCATAAAGCCTTTTTTCTTTTTTGTTTTTGGTTTGTAAATAGGTGGGTTTTTAAGTCTCATTTTAGCACCTCTGCTTCTTGGTGAAGAGAGATATTTAATTATTTCGGTTACAGGTTCTTTCATAACTTCACCAAAGTAACTTTCAGCGTTAGGTAAAAGTTCAGGGTTTTCACTAAGAATAGTACCTAAAATTGTAACACCTATAAGACTCTGAGTGTCGTTTGTACCATCGTCATAAATCTCATTAAGCACATTAAAGAGTTTACGCATTTTTGGCTTGTCGTTCTGACGGATTGTTTCTTCAATAAATTTGTTACCGTGAGTAATGAAGAATTCTTCAGGAAGAAATTCTCCGTATTCAGTAACATTCGCTTTATATTCTTCTTTTAATTCAGGGTAAATGCCACCCATTTTGCTACCTAATGTAACTGCATCAAAATACTGGACACCATTTTTTGCTTTTGATTTTGAAACTGGTGTAGGCATTTTAACATTACCACGCAAATCGTGTTTTGATTTAAATGTGTTTAAAAGAGATTCTGTGAATTCCTCAAAGATATATGTTAAATCTTTTTCTTCATATTCTTCTAACTCAAGAAGAGAGAGAGAAATTCTTTTCATATCATCATCTGGAGAATCATCATCAGCTGTTGCACAGTGTAAAGCGAGTTGGTTTTTCTTGAATACAATTCTTATTCTTCCTTTTTCGCCTGTGTAACTTACATACGAAGTATTATTTTCTTTAAAAACAGGTGCCTCAGGAGGTCTTACACCCTCAGGGTAAACAACCTTAAAGCCTAATTCTTTTGTAGTGCTTTCTAAACCTTTTACTATGAGGTTTAAAGCGTAATCGAGTTCAAGCATTTTATTACCTCTCAAATATTTTAAAATACAAATTTAAATACAATGACGAGTATATCACACAATCAGTTGTTTGTCACTACTTTTTTACCGTTTGGTAAAATTATTGTTCTACTTCTTTCATTGTGAGTGAAATTCTCTTTTTAGCTACATCAACCGACATAACCTTAACTTTAACAATGTCACCGACTTTTAAAACTTCGGATGGGTGTTTTATATATCGGTCGCAAATTTGTGATATGTGAACGAGACCATCCTGGTGCACTGCAATATCAACAAAAACACCAAAGTCAATAACATTTCTTACAGTACCTGTTAAAACCATACCTTCTTTAAGGTCATTCATATCCATAACATCAGTTCTTAACATTGGTTTTGGTAATTCGTCACGAATATCTCTGCCGGGTTTTTCAAGTTCGCCTATAATATCTATAAGTGTAGGTGTACCTGTGCCACATTCGTTTGCCGCTTTTTCTAAACCATAGTTTTCTACCTTTTGTCTTAAACCATCTGCACCGTTTTTAGTTGCGTCTTTTTCAGAGTATTCAAAAAGAGAAAGCAACTTTTTAGCAACATCATAAGATTCAGGATGAACACCTGTATTATCAAGTGGTGTTTTACCATTAGGAATTCTTAAGAAACCTGCACATTGTAAAAATGCTTTAGGACCTAAACCTTTAACTTTCTTTAAATCAGTTCTGCTTTTGAAACCGTTGTTTTCTTCACGGAATGCAACGATGTTTTTAGCGGTTGCAGAAGAAACACCAGCAATATATTTTAAAAGCGAAACAGATGCAGTGTTTAAGTCAACACCAACAGAGTTTACACAATCTTCAACTACACCGGTGAGTGATTCGTTAAGTCTTGCAGGGGGTACATCGTGTTGATACTGACCTACTCCAATGCTTTTTGGTTCAATTTTAACAAGTTCTGAAAGGGGGTCCTGAAGTCTTCTTGCAATAGAAACTGCGGAACGCACAGAAACATCAAAATCAGGGAATTCTTCTGCACCGAGTTTTGAAGCGGAATAAACAGAAGCACCAGCTTCATTAACCACCATATAAGTAACAGGGCGAGAAGCTTTTTTGATTGTGTCTGCAACGAAAATTTCTGCTTCTTTACTTGCAGTACCGTTACCAACAGAAATGCAATCAATTTCATATTTATCAATAAGCTGTAAAACAGTCTTTTCTGCTTCAGCAATTTTTGATTGTGGAGGTGTAGGGTAAATAACACCGGTAAAGAGAACTTTACTGTTACCATCAACAATTGCAAGTTTGCAACCTGTTCTGTAAGCAGGGTCAACTGCTAAAACAGTTTTATTTTTTATAGGTGGCTGCATAAGTAGTGGTTTTAAGTTGCTGCCAAACATTTTAATTGCCTGTTCGTCAGCTTTTTCAGTTAGGTTACTTCTTATTTCTCTTTCGAGTGAAGGGAATATAAGACGAGAGTAACTGTCTTTAACACTTTCTTTACAGAAATCTGTTGAAGAACTACCCTCTGTAATGAAAAGGTTATTTAAAATTTTAATTGCTTCATCTTCATTTACTTCGATTGAAACTTTTAAAAATTCTTCATTTTCACCGCGGTTTATTGCTAAAATTCTGTGGCTTGGTATTTTCCTGACTGCTTCAGAATAATCATAATACATTGAGTAAACGCTGTCATCTTCTTTTTTAGCGAGTGAGCGTACTACACCGGTTTTATCTATAAGTTCTTTTAAAAGTTTTCTTGCTTCTGCAGAGTCAGAAATAATTTCTGCAATGATATCAGAAGCACCTTGTAAAGCATCTTCTACAGTTTCTACACCTTTTTCTGCGTCAATATAGTCTTTTGCAACTTCGTTTAAATCTACACCTTTTAATGTGAAACCGAAAAGTAAATCTGCAAGTGGCTCTAAACCTTTCTCTTTAGCAACAGATGCTCTTGTTTTACGCTTTTGTTTATAAGGTCTGTAAATATCTTCTACCTCTGCTAAAGTAATTGCTTTAGAAATAGCTTCCTGCAGTTCTTCAGTCATTTTGCCTTGTTCTTCAATAGAATTAGTAACTTCCTCTTTTCTTTTTTCAAGGTTTCTTATATATGTGAGTCTGTCAAAAATATCTCTTAATTTCTGGTCATCACAAGAACCGTGCATTTCTTTTCTGTAACGGGCAATAAACGGAATTGTGTTACCATCATCAATTAAATTTATGACATTTGTAATGTGCATTTCGCTCATTGAAAATTCCTGGCTTAATTGTTTTACAATATCCAAAATAATACTTCCTTTTCTAACAAATAATATACCTTAACATTATATCATAAATGAAAGGAAAAATAAAGCAAAATCTTGTATTTTCTAAGGGTTTGTGATATTATTTTTAGGTGAAAACGGGGTGGTTATATGATAGTGTTAGGGAAAAGGTCCAATGTGGATTTAATAGTTGACCCGATAGTATTTGTTATTTGTTTTGTAATAGCAATATATTTTGGTGAAATAACCTTAGATTACTACACCGCAATGTTTTCTGATGATATGGCGACTTTAGAATTGTTGGAACCTATTTATGACAAATATAGTTTTGAAATAGGTATTGTGCGGACTTTTTATATAACGCCATTAGATTATACATGGATTTCATTTGCTGTGGCGTGTATTTCATTTATAAATTTTAGCAAACGCGTTGTTCAACCCCGAATTTTAATTGAATGTGATAATAAAGGTTTTTATCTTAATATGCCGCATAATAAAACTTGGTATGTTCTTTATAATGAAATTGTTACGATTCAGGTTACACCTTTTGAAACACCACAATATATAAAAAAGAGAAATGCAAATATGTTTTTTTATGACGCAGATGATTACATTGAGATAACGGCAACACCAATGACAGAAGGTGTACAAGGAACGATAAAGGTTCATACACAAAAAGAAACAATTCAGGTTAATGGTGTAGCTGATGCTTTGCAGGTTGCCAGAGAAATGCAGGTGATTTGTAATGAACGAAAAAGAAAATATAACGATGAGATTAAGGTAAAGGAGCAAGAAAAACGCGAACAAGAATTAAGAGAAAAGGCAAAAACTTAATAGTTATATGAAAACGGAGTTACAAAACTTTGTTTTCTTTTTTTGCATTAGATTAGCACTCTTATTTAAAGAGTGCTAATTTTAATAGTTTGTTCACAATTTAGACATAAAAAAGATAATAATAGGGTCTATACTCGTAACTGCAGAGTAATAAAATATATAAATTACGGCAAAATATTGGAAGGAGTGATCTTATGAATTTTCAGAAATTTACACAAAAAAGTATTGAAGCAGTAAATTCTGCGCAGAGTATGGCAACTGAATATGGTAATCAGGAAATAACAGAGCTTCATTTATTTTGTGCTTTGTTAAAGCAAGAGAGTGGTTTAATAGGCGGTCTTATTCAGAAGATTACGCCTGAGTTCAATGAACTTTTGACTGAAACAGAGCGTGCTATAAACGCTTTACCAAAGGTAAGCGGAACAAGTCAGAAATATATTTCAAATGATTTAAATCTCGCTTTAGAAGAAGCAGAAAAACAAGCAAATTATATGAAAGATAGCTTTGTTTCTGTTGAACATATTATGCTAGGTATTTTTGAGCATCAAGAACAAAAAATTAAAGAGCTTTTCAAAAAATATAATATAAATAAAAATGAATTTTTTAAGGTTTTGAAAGATGTAAGGGGCAATAGTAATGTTACAAGTGAAAATCCTGAAGAAACATATGATGTTCTTAAAAAATATGGTAGGGATTTAGTTGAATTAGCTCGTGAAAGAAAGTTAGACCCTGTTATTGGTCGTGATGAAGAAATTCGTAATGTTATCCGTATTCTTTCGAGAAAAACCAAAAACAATCCGTGCTTAATTGGTGAGCCAGGTGTTGGTAAAACTGCTATTGCAGAAGGTCTTGCTTTAAGAATTGTAAAAGAAGATGTGCCGGATAACTTGAAAAATAAATCCATTTTTTCACTTGATATGGGTGCTTTAATAGCAGGTGCAAAATATCGTGGTGAGTTTGAAGAGCGTTTAAAAGCGGTCTTAAATGAAGTACAAAAAAGTGAAGGTCAGATTATTCTCTTTATTGACGAATTGCATTTAATCGTCGGTGCAGGTAAGACAGATGGTGCAATGGATGCGGGTAATTTATTAAAACCACTTTTAGCTCGTGGTGAATTACACTGTATAGGTGCTACAACTCTTAATGAATACAGAATGTACATCGAAAAAGATGCCGCTTTAGAAAGACGCTTTCAACCTGTTTTAGTAACAGAGCCAACTGTTGAAGATACTATTTCAATTCTTCGTGGTTTAAAAGAGCGATATGAAGTTTACCATGGTGTGAAAATTCAGGATGGTGCTTTAATATCTGCGGCAACGCTTTCAAACAGATATATCAGTGACAGATTTTTACCTGATAAGGCAATTGATTTAGTTGATGAGGCGTGTGCTTTAATTAAAACTGAAATGAACTCTATGCCGACTGAACTTGACGAAATTTCTCATAAAATAATGCAACTTGAAATTGAAGAAGCGGCATTAAAGAAAGAAACCGACAAACTTTCTCAGGACCATTTGAGCGATATAAGAAAAGAACTTTCTGATTTAAGAGATAACTTTAACGAAATGAAACTTAAATGGGAAAATGAAAAAGGTTCAATAAATAAAGTACAGAAAATTCGCGAAGAGATTGAAACAGTAAATGCCGAAATTGAAAAGGCGCAGAATTCTTATGATTTAACAAAAGCGGCAGAACTTAAATACGGCAAATTGCCAACTCTTCAAAAAGAATTAGAAGAGTGCGAAAATCTCGTTGAAAACGAGAACAAAAACACGCTTTTAAGAGATAAAGTAACCGATGATGAAATTGCAAGAATTGTTGCAAGATGGACTGGTATTCCTGTTTCAAAATTGGCTCTCAGTGAACGCGAAAAAGTTCTTAATTTAAGCGATATTCTTCATAAACGCGTTGTAGGGCAAGATGAAGCGGTTACTAAAATAAGTGACGCAATTCTTCGTTCAAGAGCAGGTATTAAAGATCCGAGAAGACCAATAGGGTCGTTCTTGTTCTTAGGTCCGACAGGTGTTGGTAAAACAGAACTTGCAAAGGCACTTGCCGAAGCACTTTTTGACGATGAACACGCTATGATAAGAATTGATATGAGTGAATATATGGAAAAGCACTCAGTTTCTCGTCTTATTGGTGCACCTCCAGGATATGTTGGCTTTGATGAAGGCGGTCAACTTACAGAAGCGGTAAGAAGAAAACCTTACGCAGTTCTTCTTTTTGATGAAATTGAAAAAGCACACACCGATGTATTTAATATTCTTTTGCAGGTGCTTGATGACGGTAGAATTACTGACAGCCAGGGCAGAACTGTTGACTTTAAAAATACAATTATAATTCTTACTTCAAACTTAGGTTCTGAGTTCTTGCTTTCAGGAATCCATGAAAATGGTGAAATAAAAGACGAAGCAAGAGAAAATGTAATGGCACTTTTAAAGCGTTCATTCCGTCCTGAATTTTTAAACAGACTTGATGAAATTGTGCTTTATAAGCCCCTTTCAAAAGAAAATATTTTAGGTATAACTGGGCTTTTAATTGATGATTTAAGAAAACGAATCGAACAAAAGCAATTAAAGCTTATAGTTACAGATAAAGCAAAAGAGTATATTGCAGAAGAAGGTTATGACCCGGCATTCGGTGCAAGACCATTAAAGCGTTTTGTACAGTCGGCGGTTGAAACTCTTATTGCAAGAAAAATTATCTCTGAAAATCTTGAGCCGGAAACTGAAATAAAGGTTGATTTTGATGGCACAAGTCTTATAATAGTATAAAAAGTATAAAAACAAATTTAAGGAGCATAAAAAATGAGAAAAAAACAATTTAAAGCAGAATCTAAAAAACTTATGGATATGATGATTAACTCAATCTATACCAATAAGGAAGTATTTATTCGTGAAATTATTTCGAACGCGAGTGACGCACTCGACAAATTATATTTTAAGTCACTTACGGACTCTTCAGTAGGTCTTAATAAAGATGATTTCTGCATTCGTTTATCAGTAAATAAGAATGACCGCACACTCACTATTGCAGATAACGGTTGCGGTATGACAGAAGATGAACTTGAAAATAATTTGGGTACTATTGCAAAAAGTGGTTCATTGGCATTCAAAACAGAAAATGAACAGAGCGAAGATGTAGATATTATTGGTCAGTTTGGTGTTGGTTTCTATTCTGCATTTATGGTAAGTGACAGTGTAACGGTAGAAAGTAAAGCATTCGGTAGCGATAAAGCATACCGCTGGGTATCAACTGGTGCAGATGGTTATACTATTGAAGAATGTGAAAAAGATTCATTTGGTACAGTAATTATTTTAAAACTTAAAGATGATACTGAAGAAGATAATTACAGTCAATATCTTGAAACATATAAAATTGAAGCACTCGTTAAAAAATATTCAGACTACATTCGTCACCCAATTAAAATGTATGTTGAGACTAAAGAGTTAAAAGAGGGTACTGAAAACGAGTACGAAACAGTAATTACAGATAAAACGCTCAATAGTCGTGTGCCTATTTGGAAGAAAAACAAAAACGAAGTAACTGATGAAGATTACAATAATTTCTATAGTGAGAAATTTTATGACTATGAAGCACCTGCAAAAGTGATTCACTCAAAAACAGAGGGTAACGCTACATATAATGCACTTATGTTTATTCCAAAACACGCTCCATTTGATTATTACTCAAAAGATTTTGAAAAAGGTTTACAACTTTACTCAAAAGGCGTTTTGATTATGGATAAATGTAAAGATTTACTTCCTGATTATTTCAGCTTCGTTAAAGGTCTTGTAGATTCTGAGGATTTATCTTTAAATATTTCCCGTGAAATGCTCCAGCAGGATGCACAATTAAAGCTTATTTCAAAAACAATCGAAAAGAAAATTAAGTCTGAACTTGAAAAAATGCTCAACAACGAAAGAGAAGCCTATGAAGAATTCTTTAAAACCTTCGGTATGCAGATTAAGTTCGGTATTTATAACAGTTACGGAATGAATAAAGATAATCTTAAAGATTTAGTTTTATTTTATTCTTCAAGAGACAAGTCTTTGGTTTCTCTTAAAGAATATATCGTAAGACTTAAAGATGGACAGGAAAAAATCTACTACGCTTGTGGAGAAACAATTGAAAAAATCGAAATGTTACCACAGACAGAAGTTGTTAAGGATAAAGGCTTTGAAATTCTTTACCTTACAGAATATGTTGACGAATTTACAGTGAAAATGCTTCACGAGTATGAGGGAAAAGAATTCCAGAATATCTGTGATGAAAAGCTCGACTTAAATACTGAAGACGAGAAAAATGCACTTAATGAGAAAAATGAAAGTGATAAAGAAATGCTTTCATTTATTAAAGAATCATTAAACGGTGATGTTTCTGAAGTTCGTTACACAAACAACCTTAAAAATTATGCAGTTTGCCTTACAAGCGAGGGTAATTTGTCACTTGAAATGGAAAAGGTTTTAAATTCAATGCCAAGTAACGAGCAAAAGGTTAAGGCAGAAATTGCACTCGAAATCAATGCAAATCACGCTTTAGCAGAAAAACTTAAATCACTTTACGAAAATGATAAAGACACACTTAAAAATTATGCAAAACTTCTTTATGCACAAGGTTGTCTTATAAGTGGTGTTTCTGTAAAAGACCCGGCCGAATTAAGCTCACTTATAGTCGATTTAATGGTAAAATGAGTTGACTTTTAACAAAACTTTAAAATTGTTAACAATTTGTTCACAATTACACAAAAATTGCAACAAAATGATTTGTTATATAATATATAGACATTAAGGTTGCTTAACCTAACCAAACATTTTCTCTTTCCAAGAAATGCCCGTCATAGCGACGGGTTTTTTCTTTTTTATTTTATTTTTCCTGATTTTTGTGCATAAGACCTTTTTTCACCCACTCGCAGTATCTTTATACAGCTTCGGGGTGAAGAAAAAGCCTTCTGCACCAAAAATCAGAAAAAAGGTAGAAGTTTTGTGCATAAGACATTTTTTCACCCACTCGCAGTATCTTTATACAGCTTCAGGGTGAAGAAAAAGCCTTCTGCACCAAAAATCAGAAAAAAGCCAGGGTTTTGCGCATAAGACATTTTTTCACCCACTCACAGTATCTTTATACAGTTTCGGGGTGAAGAAAAAGCCTTCTGCACCAAAAATCAGAAAAAAGCCAGGGTTTTGTGCATAAGCTATTTTTTCACCCGCTCGCAGTATCTTTATACAGCTTCAGGGTGAAGAAAAAGCCTTCTGCACCAAAAATCAGAAAAAAGCCAGGGTTTTGCGCATAAGACATTTTTTCACCCGCTCGCAGTATCTTTGTAAAATTACTCTTGTAAAATTCATATATTTATGTATAATATTGTAGTTAAATAAAAAAGGAATGGTAAATATTATGGCAGAAAAAAGAAGCACCTTTTCAGGTAAATTAGGTTTTGTTCTTGCTACTGCAGGTTCTGCGGTTGGACTTGGCAATATCTGGCGTTTCCCATATCTCGCCGCAAAATATGGTGGCGGTATATTTTTACTCGTTTATCTCGTTTTAGCACTCACATTTGGTTTTGCTTTAATGTGTGCAGAAATTGCAATAGGCAGAAAAACAGGTGTCAGTGCAATTGAAGCATTTGGTAAACTCAATAAAAAGTTCAAATTTGTTGGTTTGCTTTGCTCAATAGTACCTATTATAATTCTCCCTTACTACTCTGTAATTGGTGGTTGGATTATTAAATATTGCACAGTGTTTATAACAGGAAATATTTCATCTGCCGCAACAGACGGATTTTTCGATTCATTTATTTCTGCACCATTTGAACCAGTTTTATGGTTTGCAATTTATATTGGTCTTACTGCACTGGTTGTGCTTTTAGGTGTTGAAAAAGGCATTGAAAAAGTAAGTAAAATTATGATGCCTGTACTTGTTGTGCTCACAATATTTATTGCAGGATACTCAATGTTTATGCCGGGTGCTTTAGAGGGTGTTAAGTTTTATATAATGCCTGATTTTTCAAAATTCTCTGCAACAACAGTTCTTGCGGCAATGGGTCAGCTTTTCTACTCAATGTCACTTGCTATGGGTATTATGATTACTTACGGCTCATATATGAAAAAAGATGTAAGTCTTGAAGGTTCTGTAAAACAGATTGAACTTTTTGATACCGGTATTGCTTTCTTAGCAGGTCTTATGATTATCCCTGCAGTTTTCGCTTTCTCAGGCGGTGACGAAAGTGCGTTAGGTAAAGGCCCTGGACTTATGTTTGTTACACTTCCAAAAGTATTTGAAAGTATGGCAGGCGGTTCAATAGTTGGTACTTTATTTTTTGTTTTAGTACTTTTTGCCGCACTTACATCTTCAATTTCTCTTATGGAAACAGTTGTTTCTATTGTAAAAGATAAAACTGGTCTTTCAAGACAGAAGACATTAGTTATAGTTTTAGTCGGTTCAATAATTTTAGGTACACTTTCTGCTCTTGGTTATGGTACATTCGCAGATATTAAAATTATTGGTATGGCTTTCCTTGATTTCTTTGACTTTATAAGTAACAGTGTTTTGATGCCGATTGTTGCGTTTTTAACTTGTATCTTTGTCGGTTACATTGTAAAACCGGATATGTTCATTGAAGAAATTGAACTTACAGGCAAATTCAAAAGAAAGAAACTTTTTTTAATAGTTATAAAATATTTTGCACCAATCTGTATTGTTTTAATTCTCATTTCATCAGTTCTTGATGCGCTGGGTATCGTAAAGATTTAATTCAGAATGCGTAATGCGTAATTCGGAATTTCGGAACTGCGTTGGCATTGTAAATGAAACAAAAAACAACTCCCACTATGGTAGGGGCAGACCTGTGGTCGCCCGCAGTAGTGGGAGAATTTTTTTTATTATATAATCAATCCTCTGGGATTGAGTGGAGTGTATTTGTAAATCCTAAAATATAATCAGCAGAAACATTGTAAAACTTACAAAGAGTAATTAAATGTCTTATGGGCATTTCGTTTTCAGCTGTTTCGTATCTGCTATATACTTTTTGATTTGTGTTTAAAATTTTTGCTACTTCTGTTTGTGTTAAATCGTTATCTTCTCTTAAATCGCGTATTCTTTGAACATATTGCATGGTAAAACAACTCCTATGTATCACTTGATTGGAGTTTATCATACTACTGATTTGGGGTATTGACTTTACCACTGATTTGGGGTAAAATGTAGATTGTCAGATTCATTATTTTGAAATTTTGAAAAAATCCGACTTCTTGGGTATTGACAAATTATGGTAAGTGTGTTATTGTGAAAAAACATTCGAATGTAAAAATAAATTTATGAAAGGAGTTGGACATAATGATGATGAATTATATGATTTCAAGAAAAACAGAAAAAATGAACTATCCGGTTGTTGTGTCCATATTCTGCTCGTAAGTAGTAAAGACATATTATATTTATAGTATTATTCCCCGGAAAGTTAAAACTTTTCGGGGGTTTTTGTTTTTACTGCCTGAGCAGGATTTTGGGGAATTAGCAACTTCCGGAAATGGAGGTACTAATGAAAGGGAAAACTTTTAATAAAAAGAAAGGAAAAAACTCGGCTTTTAAAGATATTATTTATGGGTTGAAAATACTTAACGAGTGCGGTGACAAATTAGTTTTTACGAGAATTATTTCAGTTTTGAGTTTTTGGTTTTTTACCGGATTTGTTGAAGATATATTACTTTTAAAATATCTTTTACAGTCACTCGAAAAAGGTGTTTCATTTAAAGATTTTGTTATAGTATGTCTTATCTTTTTAGGTTTATCTATAACAGGAAGGGTGCTTAACAATTATTTTGATTACCTTACAGGAGTTAAAAAGAAAGTCTTTTACAAAAAACTTAATGAAAAAATATTTGAAAAAGCAATAAATGTTGATATGGATTGTTTTTATAATCCTGAATTTTTTGATAAGTACAAAAGAGCAACAGAGATTGTTACAGATGGTCATTTTGATGATTTTTGTTATGGATTTGCTTGTGTTGTAGGTGGAAGTATAACAGGCGCTTTTTTAATAGCTTATGTTATTACTGTTGACCCTAAAATGCTTTTTATACTTCTGATTGGGTTAGTTGTTGTAGCATTTCAGGGAGTTAAAAGTAAACTTGAAGTTAATAAAGATAAAGAAATGACAATTCACAAACGCTCAAAGGCTTATGTGAAAAGAACAATATATTTAAAAGATTTTTCAAAGGATATGAGAACATCTGGTATTTACGGAGTTCTTCATACAAGATTTGAAAATGCAGTAAATAAAAACAGAGAAATTATAAAAAAATACGGTTATAAAGTTGCTCTTTTAGAAATGATGACAGGACTTTTCGGTATGGCACTGCCTGTTGCGACATCTTACGCTTATGCTACATATCGTTATGTAGTTAAAAGGAATCTCGCACTTTCTGATTTTTCGGTTATTGTAACTGCTATGGGTAATTTGAAAGATGTTATAAACGATTTAACTGAAGCGGTTTCAACTGTAAAAAAAGAATCACTTTATTTTCGTAATTTAAAAGAATTTTTTGATTATGAAAATAAGATAGAGAACGGAACAAAAATAGCAGATGAATTTAAAACACTTGAATTTAAAAATGTTAAGTTTACATATCCTGAAGCAAAAGAACCGACACTCAAAAATTTCGACTTCAAATTAAGTAAAGGTCAGACAGTTGCGGTAGTTGGTGAAAATGGTGCAGGTAAATCTACATTTATAAAATTACTTTTAAGATTTTATGATGTGGATAGTGGTGAAATTCTTTATAATGGTGTAAGTATTAAAGAATATGATATTGACTCTTTGAGAAACAGAATTTCAACAGTTTTTCAGGATTACAAAGTGTTTGCGCTTTCTGTTGCAGAAAATGTTCTGTGCAAAGAAATTACTACAAATGAAGAACTTATAAAAGCAGTTGAAGCTATGAAAAATAGTGGTGCTTACGATTTTGTAGAGAATTTACCAGAGAAAGAGAACACAGTTATTACCCGTGAGTTTGACGAAAAAGGTGTTGGACTTTCAGGTGGCGAACAACAAAAATTAGCGGTTGCAAGGGTGTTTGCAAGTAATACAGATTTAGCAATACTTGACGAGCCATCATCAGCATTTGACCCTGTCGCAGAGTATAAGATGTACGAAAATCTTATAAAAGCAACAAAAGATAAAACTGTAATTTACATTTCTCACAGGCTTTCTTCTGCGGTACTTTCAGATAATATATTTGTTATATCTGATGGTACTGTAAAAGAAAGCGGTAACCATAAAGAACTTATGGAATTAAATGGGATTTACAGTAATATGTTTACACTTCAGGCAGAAAACTATAAAAATTCTGAAAGGAGTGTGAGCTGATATGAAAAAAGAAAAGATTAAAACAAAACACAGTACATTTTCAAATGTATTTTACCTTTTAAAAGTTATGTTTAAAATTTCACCCTGGCTTGTTATCGGCGAAATTTTTATGCATACTTTATGTACTTTGCCAGGAAGACTTGTTTCAATAATTGGTCTTAAATATGTTATCGATGAAGTGCAGAATGGCGGAGAACCAGCTAAAATATTATCTGGCATAGGTCTTATACTCGTTATACTTGTGTTTGGTGAAACAGTAAACGGATTGTTTTTTGAGTTATTTGTTCACAGAGAACGCGAGAAACTTGATTTGAAACTTCAGTCAAGACTTTACGAAAAAGCAGCTACACTTGATATTGCAAAATATGACAGTCCTGAATATTATGCGGATTTCATTTTGTCAATTGAAAATTCATCAGATAATATCCGCTATATGTTAGGTACGGTTAAGAGTTATGTGGGCGAAGTTATCGCTTTTCTTACAATTTCTTCAGTACTATTAACTATTGACCCTGTTGCATTATTTATGTTGCTGATTGCTTGCGTAATAGGTATTCCGTTGAGTAAATACTTAAGTAAACTTATGTATGAAAGACGCGAAAAATTAACTGAATCAGACAGAAAAGCAGAATATTATGCAAGGGTATTTTATCTTCCTGAATATGCAGGAGAAATACGATTAAGCAATATTTATCCACTTTTGAAAAGTAGATTTTCAAAACAAGCAGATGAAGTGATTTCTATTCAACGAAAATACACCCGAAAAATTAATGCTTTATGGTTTGTAGAAGAAGCAATTATTAACAGTGTAATATTTGTTTTTGTTATGGTTATATATCTTGGTTATAAGATATTGGTTACAAAAGAACTTTCTTTAGGCGATTTTGTTGCTACATTCAATAGCATAGGTCAAATCGGCAATAGTTTTATGTATCTTTCAGTATTTGCTCTTAAAAATTTCTCGGAACGCTCAAAGATGATAGATAAGCAAAGAGAATTTTTAGCAACACAAAATGAAATTCTTGACGGTGAGCATATTGCAGAATGTAAAGAACCGGAAACAATTTCAGTTGAAAATATTAAATTTTCTTATGAGGGTAACGAAAAAGATTCTTTAGACGGTGTTTCATTCGATATTAAACCTTACGAAAAAATCGCACTTGTCGGCTTTAACGGTGCCGGTAAAACTACGCTTACAAATCTTCTTTTAAGACTTTATGATGTCAAAGAGGGTAGCATTAAAATCGGCGGCAGAGATATAAGAGAAGAAACTGTTTCTTCTCACAGAAATCGTTTTGCGGCAGTTTTTCAGGATTTTCAGATTTTCTCTGCAACTGTCGGTGAAAATGTCGCTTTAAGTAAAGATTACGACGAAAAAAGAGTTTTAGAAGCACTGAAACTTGCAGGTTTTACAAAAGAATTACCGAAAGGCACAGAAACAATTCTTTTAAAAGAATTTGATGAAAATGGTTTAATGCTTTCTGGTGGTGAACAACAGAAAATTGCTATTGCAAGGGTTTTTTATAAAAATTGCCCTTACATAATTCTTGATGAACCATCTGCAAATCTTGACCCGATTTCAGAATATGAACTTAATAAAAATATAATGGATTCTGCAAAAGAAAAAACAGTTATAATTATTTCTCACAGACTTTCAACGACTGTCAATGCAGACAGAATTATAATGCTTGAAAACGGCAAAGTTGCAGAAATTGGTACTCACGAAGAACTTATGAGTAAAAACGGTGACTATGCTTATATGTTTAATCTTCAGGCGGAGAAATACACAAGTTAATTCGGAATTGGCGACGCAATTATAAATTGTAAAAATAACTACATTCTATTATTTTAAATCGGTGTTAAAACCGACCTTAAATGATAGAATGTAGTAATTTTATTTATGTCAAATTATAATCAAGTCCGCAGGACTTCCAAAATTTTCAACTTTCAATTCTCAATTTTTAACTCAAAATATACAGCAACGCCAGTATCAGCATCTCATCCGCCTTTTCTTCTGTAAGCAACAGAATTAAAGATAATATCAATGCTTTGTCGCTGTCCATATTTAAGTCGTTAAGTATATTTTTTACATTGTCTTTTTGTGAGTTTTGTTGATTTGTTGTGTTTTTTGTTCTTTCAAAATTTTCTGAATGTTCGTGTGGTTGTTGTCGGGGTTCACTTTCTTCAAAATGTGAAGAAGTTGAAGCAAAATTTTTTAACTCATCAAGGTAATCGTTGGGCATTTTTACTCTGTTTGCACTTTGCCTTGTGTTTTGTTTTTGTGGTGGTTCCTGATAGCGCGTTTTATCTTCATTTATTTCATCTACAACAGATTTTGCTCTCTTCTGCATTTCATTTACGCGTTTTATTGCATCATTCTGCATTTTCATTATTTCATTATAAGAATACTCTGCCATATTACATTAGTCCTTTTTCTTTAAGTAAGGGAATTATAGATAAAAGTTTAATGAATTTTATTGATTCGTCTGCTTTTCGTTGTCTTTCTTTGGAAAGTAACGGCTTTAAAGCGTAAATAAAATCTTCGCGTTCATCGTGAGAATTAAGTTGAGAAAGAAGCGGTAAAAGCGCACTGAATTGTGACATATCGGGGAGTCCCAATGCACTCAAATCTGGGAAAGGTGCAGAACCTTGGCTTTGTGTTTTGTTTTCTTCAGGTGGTTTATTGTTTTCTGTGTTACTGTTATTGCCACCTAAAATTGAATTTGCCATATTTTTTAAATTATTTATATCATCACTTGAAAGTGATGAAAGAATGCTACCTATATCAAGGTCAGCCATTAAAATCACCACCAGTTAATTTTTTGAACAACTGTTTTGCTAAATCGCTGTTTAATAACTCTTTTGTTTTATTTTCGTCTGAAAGAACTTCTTTTAATTTTTCTGTCTGACTTTCAGTTAAATTTTCGTTTATAAAGTCTTTAAGAGACTCATTTGTTTTAATATTCTCAATATTCATTTTATTTTTTTCATTGTTAAACATTGAAATCACCCTTTAAATGCAATATAATTATACAGTAGTAAAATTTATGAAAAGTGACGGTGAATTATGAATGAGAATACTTGTGCTTTCAGATTCCCACAGGCATATTGCAAATCTTGTGGAAGCAATAAGTAATGAAGCGACTGCAGAAATTATCTATTTTTTAGGTGATGGTACTTACGAAATGGATGAAGTAAAAGAAATATTCAAAGAGAAAATGTTTATTGTTGTAAGGGGGAACTGTGATTTTATAGACACAGTTCCGCTTTGTGATATAAGAAATGTTGACAATTGCAAAATTTATGCTTCACACGGTGCAACAGAAAATGTAAAGCTCTCTTTTGTTGGTATCAGAAATGAAGCGGTGAAAAATGGGTGCAATATAGCACTCTTTGGTCATACACACGAGAAATATTATAGTTTTGAAGATGGTCTTCATCTTTTTAACCCCGGTAGCATAAAAGATGGTAACTACGGAGTAATTGATATTATGGAAAATGGTGTTATGTGTTTCCATAAAAATTTGCTTGAAATAAGCAATAAATAATAGTTTTATTTTATTGACATTCCAAATGGTAAATGTTAGAATACCTTTATATTTACAATTTTTGTTAAGGAGCGTTTATATGGATTTTCGTCAAAACGGATTTATGTATGCATTAGGCTTTATTGTCGTTGCATTCGTAATCGTTCAATCAGCATTTTTCATAGTAAAAGCGTGGAAACGCGCTAAAGAATTAGGAATTGAAAGCAGTGTGCTTAAAACAACTGTTACTTCAAGTGCATTGTTTACAGTTGCACCTGCAATTGCAATTTTAGCGACAGTTATTGTTCTTTCAAAGGCTTTAGGTCTTGTTCTCCCTTGGATAAGACTTTCTGTTATAGGTAACTTGGCTTATGAATCTACTGCTGCAAGTGCAGTTTTAGGCAACCTCAACCAAGCCATTACTGACAAGGGTGACTTTTCAACTGTTGCGTGGGTTATGACAATTGGTAGTTGTCTTCCACTTGTGCTTATGCCAATTCTCTGTAAAAAACTTCACAGTAAAATCGGCGGTGCTTTAAGCGGTGATAGTAAGGTTGGTAAATTAGGTGATTACATATCCGCAGGTGCTTTTATTGGTATTATTACAGCATTTGTTGCTACATCTATAAATGGTAAATCAAGCGATGGCAAAACTGATGGTGGTTTCCTTTCAATTGCTGTGCTTATAGTTGCAGTTCTTCTTTATTTACTTCTTGAAACTATCGCAACTAAATTCAATTTAAAGAAGTTTGAACCATTCGTTATGCCACTTGCAATGTTCGGTGCTATGGGTGCTGCGGTATTATTTACATCAATTTTACCTGCAGAACTTGTAACTCACAGTTGGTTTAACTAAGAAAGGGGTGTAGTAAAGTGAAAAAGACATATTACGATAAAGTTCATACCTGGGGTAGAATCTGGAGTGTTACTGCTCTCGCAGTTCTTTTCTCTGTACCTCTTGCAATTTCTGTTTACTACAACGCCTGGCCTGAAATGAGCAGTTTGTTTTCTGCACTTTTAAAGGTTATTCCTATTTTCTGGATTTCGGCAGTTGTTGAAGTTATTACTTACACACCAATGCTTGGTGCCGGTGGTACATACTTAAGTTTCGTTACAGGTAACATTACAAACCTTAAACTTCCTTGCGGTGTTAACGCAATGAAATCTGCAAATGTTAAGGCAAACTCAGAAGAAGGCGAAGTAATTTCTACAATTGCTATTGGTGTTTCAGCTATTGTAACAACAGTTATTATTGCAGTTGGTGTTTTAGCTTTTGCTCCATTCCTCGGTGCACTTACTGATCCGGACTCAATTTTAGCACCTGCATTTGACAGAGTTACTCCTGCACTTTTTGGTGCACTTTTAGCATCATATCTTCGTAAATACTGGAGAATTTCTATTCTTCCGTTATTCGTTGGTTGTGTTGTTCTTGTATTCTCACCAACACTTGGTGCTGGTACACTTCTCTTTGTTACAATCATTGTAAGTATTCTTGGTGTTTTTGCACTTTCAAAATTCAATCTTCTTGAATCAAAGAAAAAATGAGTTTTTAGTTGCAAGTATGCAAGTTGTGTCAGGAAACAGGAAATAGGAAATAGGAATCAGATATCATTTAAAGAAAAAATTATCCTATCATTTTCAGTCGGTTTTGACTTGAAATGATAGGATTTTTGATTGTTTTTACAGGTATGTTAAAATATTGACAATCTTTTTTGTTTGGGGTATAATGATTACAGGGAGGGATTATATATGGCAAAAAATGAGAGAATTATAAAAGCAAAAGTTTCTGCAAAAAGAATTATAAATTATAACAGAATATTTATGTTTATGCAGGTTTTGTTTATAATGTTGAGTTTATTATTTAATTTTGTTTTAGATGATTCAGCAGTTGCTTTTATGTTCTTTTTCCATGCCGCTCTGTTTATATTTTATAATATTTACACAGGACACATTGGTGATAAATATTTTGATGCTGTTGATAAATACCATAGTGTTTATGATGAAATACATCATAGCAGACATTTAAAACTAACAATAAAATTATATAAATTGGCTAAGGAAAATAATGATAATATTATGAAAAAGTTGATTGAACAAAAAGCAATAAAATTAGTGATTTGGATTGTTCATTTTATTGCTACTTTATTGTTGGTACCAGTAGAGTGATGATTTTTAGTGACTCTATTAAGGTGTGATTGTTTATAATTCAATATAAAACGAAACTACATTCTCTCATTTACTTCAAATGAAAGAATGTAGTTGTTTTTATAATATTATAATTGCCGACCGCAGGTCCCGCAATTTTCAATTTTCAATTCTCAATTTTAAATTAAAAAGTAGTTAGAATTTCCTAAATTCTAACTACTTTATCAACCACCGCTTGTTCTTTAACTGCTTTTGCAACTTCGTAAGCAATTGATTTATCGAGTGCAGATGGAATTATGTTTTCTTCGTTTAATTCATTTTCAGGAATATGTTCCGCTAGTGCTTTTGCAGAGGCAAGTTTCATATTTTCTGTGATTTTTGTAGCGTTCGCATCAAGTGCACCACGGAAAATACCGGGGAAAACAAGAACATTGTTAATTTGGTTTGGAAAATCTGAACGACCTGTACCGACAATTCTTGCACCTGCATTTTTTGCTTTGTCTGGCATAATTTCAGGTGTCGGGTTAGCCATAGCAAAAACGATAGAGTCGCTGTTCATCGTTTTAACCATATCTTCGCTTAAAATATCCGGGGCAGAAACGCCGATAAATACATCTGCATTTTTTATAGCAACAGAAAGGTTACCTTTTAAATTTTCTTTATTTGTAATTTTTGCTAAATACTGTCTTTCTTCACCTAAAAAAGTGTCGCTTTCTTCAATAATGCCTTTTTTATCAACAAGCACCATATTTTTAGCACCTGCAGAAATAAGCATTTTAGAAATAGCAGTACCTGCCGCACCTAAACCATTAACAACAATTTTAGCAGTTTCAATATCTTTCTTTACAACCTTTAATGCGTTTAGAAGTGCCGCAAGAACAACAACTGCAGTACCGTGCTGGTCATCGTGGAATATCGGAATATCACAACATTCATTTAATTTCTTTTCGATTTCAAAACATCTTGGTGCAGAAATATCTTCTAAATTTATTCCACCAAAACTACCTGAAATTAAAGAAATAGTTTTTACAATTTCGTCTGTATCCTTTGATTTGACACAAAGAGGGAATGCGTCAACATCTGCAAATGCTTTAAAGAGTGCGCATTTGCCCTCCATAACTGGCATACCCGCTTCCGGACCTATATCACCAAGACCTAAAACCGCAGTACCATCTGTTATAACTGCAACAAGATTGTTTCTTCTTGTTAATTCAAAAGATTTATTGATATCTTTCTCTATTTCAAGACACGCTTCAGCTACACCGGGGGTGTATGCCAAAGACATATCTTCTCGTGTTTCTAAAGGGCAACGGGTAACAACTTCAATTTTACCGTTCCACTCGTAGTGCTTTTTTAATGATTCTTTTCTTATATCCATTTTATTTATTCGCCTGTGCTTTTAAATATGCATTAATGAAACCGTCAATATCGCCGTCCATAACTGCGTTTATATTACCATTTTCAAAGTTCGTTCTGTGGTCTTTTGCAAGGGTGTATGGCATAAATACATAAGAACGAATCTGGCTACCCCACGCAATTTCTTTCTGAACACCTTTGATATCACTGATTTTGTCAAGGTGTTCTCTTTCTTTGATTTCAATAAGTTTTGATTTGAGCATACGCATAGCAACTTCTCTGTTCTGGTGCTGACTTCTTTCAACCTGACAGGAACATACAATACCTGTAGGAATATGAGTAAGACGAACAGCAGATGAAGTTTTATTAACTTTCTGACCACCTGCACCAGATGAACGGTAAACGTCCATTTTAATATCTTCAGGTGCAATGTCAACTTCAATTGTATCATCAATTTCAGGCATAACTTCTAATGAAGCAAATGAAGTGTGGCGTCTGCCTGAAGCGTCAAATGGAGAAACACGAACAAGGCGGTGAATACCGCTTTCGCTCTTCATATATCCGTAAGCATTTTCGCCTTCGATAAGAATAACTGCAGATTTAAGACCTGCTTCATCGCCATCAAGGTAGTCGAGTGTAGAAACTTTGAAACCGTGTCTTTCACCCCAGCGGTTATACATTCTGAAAAGCATCTGTGCCCAGTCCTGAGCCTCTGTACCACCTGCACCTGCGTGGAATGTAAGAATAGCATTATTTCCGTCATATTCGCCTGTAAGAAGTGTAGAGAGTGTCATAGCATCAAGTTGGCTTATAAAAGAATCAACACTAGAGCGACATTCCTCAAATAATGATTCGTCCTCTTCTTCATTTGCAAGTTCAATTAAAGTAAGAGTATCTTCATAAACTGCTTTAAGGTCATCGTAAGCCTTGATTTTATTTTTTAATGTTGCAGTTCTCTGAACGATTTTCTGTGAATTCTGAACATCATCCCAGAAACCATCCTGAGCACTCTGTTCTTCTAATTCTTTAACTTCGTCTGCCATTGCTTTAAGACCTAAAGCATCAGCTAAATCTGTAAGTTTATCTTCGTAAGATGATAATTCCAAGTTTAATTCTTCAAATTGAAGCATATAAAAAATCCTTTCAAGAAAATAATTTAAAACATATTTTACCAAATATCTATTATACCCAAAAAAGTGTAAGTTGTAAAGATATAGATTAAAATTATTATAATAATAAATACATAATAACACTTGCAAAAAATATTTTTATGTGTTAATATACTCTCTGTATGAAAGGCATTGACGAAGACAGTAGGCTTTTTATAAAAATCTCAAAGCGAACCGGGGGCGGTGCAAGCCCGGTAGATTTAAAAGGCTGAAAATCACTTTTGAGCTGAAAGACTGAAATTGCAGTAAGTCTTTACGGAAACTCACCGTTATAGGAGTGGCGTATGTCAGTACGTAGTAATAAAGGTGGTTGCAAGTTACACTTGTCCTGTTATTACAGGGCAGGTTTTTTATTTTTTCCACGAATATATTTTATGGAGGTATCAGAATGTACGACCCAATTTCACCAAATGTGAATTTTGTTGAACAAGAAAAACAAATTGAAAAATTCTGGCGTGACCAAAAAATCTTTGAAAAAAGTATTGAAGACAGAAAGAACGGAACACCTTATGTCTTTTATGATGGCCCACCAACTGCAAATGGTAAGCCACATATCGGTCACGTTTTAACCCGTGTTATTAAAGATATGATTCCGCGTTACCGTACAATGAAAGGTTGTATGGTTCCGAGAAAGGCTGGTTGGGATACTCACGGTCTTCCTGTTGAACTTGAAGTTGAAAAACTTTTAGGTCTTGACGGTAAAGAACAAATTGAAGAATATGGTCTTGAGCCATTTATCGGTCACTGTAAAGAAAGTGTTTGGAAATACAAAGGTATGTGGGAAGATTTCTCTCGTACAGTTGGTTTCTGGGCAGATATGGAAGACCCTTATGTTACCTATCACAATGATTTCATTGAATCAGAGTGGTGGGCACTCAAAAAGATTTATGAGAAAAATCTTCTTTACAAAGGCTTTAAAATAGTTCCTTATTGCCCTCGTTGTGGTACTCCGCTTTCTTCACACGAGGTAGCACAAGGCTATAAAACAGTAAAAGAGCGCTCAGCAGTAGTTCGTTTTAAAGTTGCAGATGAAGATGCATATTTCCTTGCATGGACAACTACACCGTGGACTCTTCCATCAAACGTAGCGCTCTGCGTAAATCCTGCTGATACATACTGTAAAGTTAAAGCGGCAGACGGTTACACATATTATATGGCAGAAGCTCTTCTTGATAAAGTTTTAGGTAAACTTAAAACAGAAGAAACTGAAGCGTATGAAATAATCGAAACAATGAAAGGCGCAGACCTTGAGCATAAAGAATATGTTCCTCTTTTTGATTATGTAAAACCACTTTGCGACAAACAAAATAAAAAAGGTTTCTTTATTACAACTGACAGTTATGTTACTATGTCAGACGGTACAGGTATTGTTCACATTGCACCTGCATTCGGTGAAGATGACGCAAAGGTCGGCAGAAAATATGACTTACCATTCATTCAATTAGTTGACGGTGCGGGTTTAATGGCAGAGCCAACACCTTATGTTGGTACTTTCGTTAAAGATGCAGATAAACTAGTTTTAGTTGACCTTGAAAAAGCAGGGCTTCTTTTCAATGCTCCTAAATTTGAACACGAATATCCACACTGCTGGAGATGTTCAACTCCTCTTATTTACTATGCAAGAGAATCCTGGTTTATCAAGATGACAGAGGTAAGAGAAGACCTTATTAAAAATAACAACACAATCAACTGGATTCCTGAAAGCATTGGTAAAGGTCGTTTTGGCGACTGGTTAGAAAATGTTCAGGACTGGGGTATTTCTCGTAACAGATATTGGGGTACACCTCTTAACATCTGGGAATGTGAATGCGGTTGTCGTCATTCAATCGGCTCTATTGAAGAATTAAAATCAATGAGTGATAATTGCCCTGACGATATAGAACTTCACAGACCATTTATTGATGCAGTTACAATTAAATGTCCCGATTGCGGTAAAGAAATGCACCGTGTACCTGAAGTTATTGACTGTTGGTTTGACAGTGGTGCAATGCCATTTGCACAACACCACTATCCTTTTGAAAATAAAGAATTATTTGAAGCACAGTTCCCTGCAGACTTCATTTCTGAGGCAGTTGACCAGACAAGAGGTTGGTTCTACTCACTTCTTGCAATCTCAACTCTTATTTTCAATAAAGCACCTTATAAAAATGTTATAGTTTTAGGTCACGTTCAGGACGAAAACGGTCAGAAAATGAGTAAATCTAAGGGTAACGCAGTTGACCCGTTTGATGCACTCGAAAGTTATGGTGCAGACGCAATTCGTTGGTATTTCTACACTAACTCAGCACCTTGGCTTCCTAACCGTTTCTATGGTAAAACAGTTGTTGAAGGTCAGAGAAAGTTTATGGGTACTCTCTGGAATACTTACGCTTTCTATGTGCTTTATGCAAATATTGATAAGTTTGACCCTACTAAATATAATTTAGAAGATTGCAAACTTACAGTAATGGATAAATGGCTTCTTTCAAAACTTTACTCAATGGTTAAAGCTGTTGATGACAACTTAGCTAACTACAAAATTCCAGAAGCAGCAAAAGCACTTCAGGAATTCACAGATGAAATGAGTAACTGGTATGTTCGTCGTGGCAGAGAAAGATATTGGGTACAGGGCGAAACAGAAGACAAAACTGCTGCGTATATGACACTTTATACAGCGCTTACAGTTACTGCAAAAACTGCCGCTCCTATGATTCCATTTATGGCAGAGGCTATTTATAGAAACCTCGTTTGTAATGTAGATAAGAATGCTCCTGAAAGCGTTCACCTTTGCGATTTCCCTGAAGTACGCGAAGACCTTATTGACAAGGAACTCGAAAAGAATATGGACGAAGTAGTTGACATTGTTGTTCTTGGTCGTGCAGCAAGAAATGGTTCTAACTTAAAGAACAGACAACCTCTTAACACAATGTATGTAAATTGTGACAAAAAAGTTGAAGGCTACTTTATTGATATTATACGTGAAGAACTTAACATTAAAAATGTTGACTTTGACGCAGATGCATCTTCATTCGTTTCATATACTTTCAAACCACAGTTAAAAACATTAGGTCCAAAGTATGGTAAGCAATTAGGTGAAATCAGAACTGCTTTAGCAGAACTTCCTAGTGATGCTAAACAGACACTTGACACTGATGGCAAGTTAGTTTTAGAGCTTGCAAGTGGTACGGTGGAACTTTCTGTAGAAGATGTTCTTATTGATACAGTTCAGAAAGAGGGCGTGTTCACCGTTTCAGATAAAGGTGTTACTGTTGCACTTGATACTGAACTTACAGAAGAACTTATTGAAGAAGGTTTTGTAAAAGAGCTCATCAGTAAGATTCAGACAATGAGAAAAGATTCTGATTTCAATGTTACTGACCATATCAATGTAACACTTTCTGGTAATCAGAAAATTGCAGATATTGCACTCAAAAATAAAGATGCAATTGCTACAATCGTTCTTGCAGACTCAATCACAGTTGGCGAAACTGCTAACGCAAAAGATTGGGATATTAACGGTGAGAATGTTGCTATTGAAGTAGTGAGAGTATAAAAATTAAAACCTTGCAAGTGAGAACTTGCAAGGTTTTATTGTTAGTGAAGAAGTAAGATTGAATAGTGAATAACTCAGGAACTGCGGTGGTAATTATAATAGTTGTTAGTGTGGCTGGTTGGCTAGTTGCTAGTAAAGTAAATAAAAACAAAAATATTCTATCGTTTTCAGTTTACAATAAACTTTAAATGAAACGAAAAATTAACTCCCACTATGGTAGGGGCAGACCTGTTGTCGCCCCCAGTAGTGGAAGTAATTTTTATCATATAACAAACCAATCGAGAGCAATAAACCAAATACTCGCGAAGCCAACCTTATTTTAAAAATTGCTTCGCGTTCATTTTATTTATTACACTCGATTGCTTGGTTTTTAAATTAAATTCACTCCAATACTCGCGGGCGACTACAAGTCTGCCCCTACGAAAAAATAACCTCATCCTATCATTTAAAGTTTTTTCGTAAACTAAAATGATAGGATGTGTTTTTCTGATTCCTAGTTCCTGCTTCCTGTTTCCTGTTTCCTGTTTCCTGATTCCTTGCAAATTTGCAATTTGCCACTAAACTTACCACTTACTTACTGACGACACAATAAAACAACCTGACAAATGTATTTTATAAATGCATTTAATCAGGTTGTTTTTTGTTATTATATAAATCTTTAATTTCAACATTTAACGCTTCTGCTATAGCAAAAAGTTCAATATCAGTAACTGTACGGGTTTTATCTTCTATTCTTGAAATTGAGCCACGACACACATAAACTCCTGAAAGTTCAAGTTTGTTAGAAAGTTTTTGCTGACTCATTTTTCTGAGTTTTCTGTATTTTCTGACATTGTCACCTATAAGATTCATTTCTTTGCCATCTATTATTCTCGCCAAAGGTTAGCACCTCGTTTTGTGTAATGTTACTAAAAATTGTTTTTGTCTTGACACGAGACAAAATCAATGTTAACATAAAGTCACAAATATTTTGTCTTATAATAGGACAAAAAATAAATTGAGGTGGTAAAAAAATGAGAAAAATTTTGTCGTGCTTGTTAGCTGTGATGATGGTATTATCTTTAGTACCAACAACTGTTTTTGCAGCAGATGAACAAGTGGTTGGTGAAGCTGGTAACGATGCATCAGCTACTGAATCAAATAGTGATGCAATAATAGTTGAACCAGGTGATGACTTGCAATCACTTATTAATGCAATTCCAGTAGGTGGTTCTGGGGAATTCACAGTTCAAGATACACACTGGTATCTTGAATTCGGTCTCTATGTTGAAAACAGAGATATTACTTTAAATCTCGTTAATGCACAGATGGGCACATTCCCATTTGAAAACGGAACTGCTGACCCTCTTATTTTAGGTTTTGGGGCTAATATTACTTTAAATCTTGACGAAAATTCAAGAATCGAGGCACAGGGTCATACTGGTAATATGGGTGTTGTCAGGGTTGACAACAGTACTGACTGGAACGCAGAAACTAAAACTTTCCCTGAAACATTTACACTTACAGTAAATGGTGGTAGATTTAACTGTGTTCAGACTGATGAAAACAGTGAGTTTGAACCAGACAGCGTTTTTGTTGCTGCTCCTGGTACAAAAGTAGTACTTACTGATGTATATTGCGATGGAGACGTAAAAGAAATTGATATGGCAGGTGTGGGAATTGATGTTCCTGGAGAACTTGTTATAAATAGCGGTAAATTTACAAGTGATGTTTCAGAATATATTGCAGATGGGCATTATTGTTGTGAGTATGATGATTATTTTGGCGGTTCCTATAGTTATTACTTTGTTCGTGAAAAAGAAATGACAGATGGGTTCAGTAAAGTTTTAACTGATGGTAAGATTATTTTAAATTATGATAAGTCTATTACCAAAACATCTGATGCTTTATGGTTGCCTTGTGAAGATTTCCTTCTTGCTAATGAAGAGTTCTATATGACCCCAGAAGGTTTCAATGATGATTTCACAAAAGTTGAAGTTATGTTTAATGCTGGTGGCACAAAAGAAGAAAGACATACTGTAGATGTTATCTGGAACTATGATGAAAAAGTTTCAGAAGCAGCGCAGGAATTTATAAAGGAATTCCCGAATGATGAATGCCCTTGGTTTAACCTTACAGATATGGAGCTTGTAAACTACTGGGCATACAAAGATACTGAAGGGGTAAAACATACTTCGTTAGCAAACTATTCTGGTGAGCTTAAAGCAATTTTAGGTAACACTAACTTTTTATATTTAACTGATGTACGTGCTGGTGATGATGCAATTTTTTATACTGCAACACTTGGTACAGGAAAACTTATTCATAATGGTACAGTTTATTTTGGCTCCAATGTTGTAGGCGCACGTGCTCAACATGCTATTTATGTTCCTGAGAATACAGGCGATACAGCTGAAGAACTTATTGCTGCAGCACAAAAACGTATTGACGATTATATAGGTGAGGGTATTGTAAAAATCACTTATGCTGATAGCACTGTAACAGAATATTATAACAGTGAAATTGCAAATTATGATGAGAGATATCAAACTGCACAAAAAGAACTTGAAGAGGCTACAAAAAGACGTGCTGAAGAAGAAGCAAAACCTGAAAATGAAAGAGACGAACAAGTTATTTCAGATTGTACTTTTAAAATTTGGGAATGTGAGCATTTGATTGAATCAATCCCTAACAATAAGCAATGGTTTATCAATGAGTTTAATGAGGGGAATGATTATCATTTCCTTAAAAGCGCCGCAGGTGACTTTTTCTTTGATATAGAAGTTCTCAGAACAGGTGAAGTATTTAAGTTTGTTATAATTAAAGATGATACAAAACTTGAACTTCCATCTTATGCTTCAGTCGATTTAGATACAAAAGTAACTGTAGAAACAGATGAATCAGCAGTTCCGCTTGATACCATTATAAATGTTGAAAAATTAACACAAGGTACTGATTACGATAAAATTATGGATGTTCTTGATGATATCGAAAATGAAATGTTTGATATCAAACTCCATTCTGGTTCACTCAATAGATTTTTCACAAAGCTTGCTAATGGTAAGTTTGAGGTGAAAATTCCTGTTCCTGAAAAATTCAGCGGTAAAAATTTAGTTGTTTACTATGTTGATACTGATAATAAACCTGTTGAATATGAAGTAAATGTAAAAGATGGTTTTGCGATTTTCTCAACTGACCACTTTAGCATTTACACTTTAGCGGAAAAACATGAACATAGTTATACTGAAAAAATAACAAAAGAGCCAACTTGTACGGAATCAGGTACAAAAACATTCACTTGTTCTTGCGGAGATAGTTACACTGAAACAATTGCGAAAAAAGGACATACAGAGGTAACAGTAACTGGTAAAGCCGCAACTTGTACTGCTACAGGTCTTACAGATGGTAAGAAGTGTTCAGTATGTGGCACAACAACAGTAGCACAACAGACAATTGCAAAAAAGGCACACACAGAAGTTACTATAACCGGTAAAGCCGCAACATGTACCGCTACAGGTCTTACAGATGGTAAGAAGTGTTCAGTATGTGGCACAACAACAGTAGCACAACAGACAATTGCGAAAAAAGGACATACAGAGGTAACAGTAACCGGTAAAGCCGCAACATGTACCGCTACAGGTCTTACAGATGGTAAAAAATGCTCTGTATGTGGTACAGTAACAGTAGCACAACAGACAATTGCGAAAAAAGGACATACAGAAGTAACCGTAACAGGTAAAGCGGCAAGTTGTACAGAAACAGGTCTTACAGATGGTAAGAAGTGTTCTGTATGTGGTGTGACAACCGTAGAACAGAAAGAAATTGCGGCACTCGGTCACGACTATGCAAAAGACTTTACAGTAGATAAAGAGCCAACATATAAAGAGGCTGGTTCAAAATCAAAACATTGTAGCAGATGTGATGCTAAAACAGAAGTAACAGCAATTGCAAAGAAAGTTTTAGCTACACCTACGGTATCTTTCGGAAATAACGCAAAGGGTATGCAGGTTAAATGGAATGAAATTGATGGTGCAGAAAGTTACATTGTATATAAGAGTACATATAACACAAAAACTAAAAAATGGTCAAAGTGGTCATCATTAAAGAGTGGTGTAACAGGTACAAGCTATACTGATACAGCAGTAAAACTAGGTACAACATATAAATACACAGTGAGAGCTGTGAATGGTGATGTTAAGAGTAAATATGTAGACCCAGAGGGCATAACCTACAATGTGACTCCAACAGTAAAAGTAGCATTAGCGTCAAATGGAATTAAAGTAAGTTGGAGTACTGCCGCAAATGCAACAGGTTATACAGTGTACAGTTCAACATATAACACAAAAACTAAAAAGTGGAGTGGTTGGACAAATCGTGGTACAGTAAAAGCAAACAAAACAAGCTGGACAGATAAATCAGTAAAAAGCGGTACACAGTATAAATATACAGTTCGAGCAGTAAACGGAAAAGTATTAAGTTCCTATAACAAAACAGGAGCAGCAACGCTTTATCTTGCCCAACCAACAGTAAAAATTGCAAACAATGCAAAAGGTGTAAAAGTTGCTTGGAGTAAAGTAACAGGTGCAACAGGTTACACAGTATACCGTTCGGAATACAAAAACGGTGCTTGGACAAAATGGGCAAGTAGAGGTACTGCAAAAGCAAACAAAACAAGCTGGACAGATACAAAAGTAACAAGCGGTGTACAATATAAATACACGGTTCGTGCAATAAATGGAAAATATAAGAGTACTTATGTATCATCTAACACAGTATTGTATCTTGCACAACCAAATGTAACAGTTAAAGCAGTTTCAAATGGCATAAAAGTTGCATGGGTACAAAGCACAGGTGCAACAAGCTACAAAATTTACAGAAGTGAGTACAATACAAAGACTAAGAAATGGAGCAGTTGGAAAGGCATAAAAACTGCAAAATCCACTTCTAAATCTTATGTGGACAAAACCGCAAAGAAAGGCGTAAAATACCGTTATACTGTTAAAGCGGTTAATGGTAAGGTTGCTAGTACTTATAAATCAAGCTCCAGCGTGAAACGCTGATGCTTGCTCAGGAACTAGGAACCAGGAACTAGAGTTCTATAAATGAAACGAAAAATTAACTCCCACTATGGTAGGGGCAGACTTTTAGTCGCCCGCAGTAGTGGGAGTGATTTTTATGTTACGATAAACCAATCGAGTGTAATAAATTATGGTTTATCGTTTCGTTTTAAATGAATTCTATTAAACAACGCGTTGTCGCGGGAAACACGGCTCATCCCCTACGAAGAAATAGTTTCATCCTATCATTTAAAATTGATGTAAAAACCAATTTTAAATGATAGGATGATTTTTTATTTATCTGATATCTAATTCCTAGTTCCTAGTTCCTAGTTCCTAATTCCTAATTCCTGATTTCTGTTCCCTAGTCCCTGACCACTGACTTGTGTAACCCAAAATGCCCTTTCTGCATAATATACTCTGTAACTCATCTGTAGGAGTGATATTATGACAAAAACTATTACACCTGTATCATTTTTCTTTGGTGCGAATTCACGAAAAGAATATACATCACTTTTTTCTTCTGCTTACGATAAAAAGGCGGACGGTATGCATTATATTTTAAAAGGTGGACCTGGCACGGGTAAATCTACTTTGATGAAAAAATTAGCAATAGAATTAGAGAAAAAAGGATATTTCGTAGAAAGAGGATATTGCAGTGCAGACCCGAATTCTCTCGATATGGTAATTGCACCAGAAATCAATTTTTCTATTCTTGACGGAACTTCACCGCATACTTTTGATGCTACTTACCCCGGTGTTACCGAAAGCGTTATAAATCTCGGTGTTGCGTGGGATAAAAAATATTTAAATGAATATAAAACAGCAATTATAAATTTAAGTGATGAAAATAAGCGGCTTCACAAAAAAGCATCAGAGTATATTACATTGGTTTCAAAACTGCAACTTGAAGCAATGAAATATTGCGACAGAATTACAGACAGGGAAAAGGTTAAAAATTATATGGAAAGACTTTGCTGTAGAGAAATTCCAACAAGAAAAAATACAGAAAGAGGTACACTCAATAAAAGATTTTTAAGCGCGGTTACACCTGATGGTGTAGTGCTTCAATATGATACAATAGTGGCACTAAGTGAAAAAATTGTTACCATAAAAGATGATTATTCTGTTTGTGCTCCTGCTATAATGGATTGTGTAGCAGATTACGCTTTAGAAAATGGTTACGATGTTTATGCGTGTTACTGCCCGATTTTCCCGACAGTAAAAATTGAACATATTATTATTCCTGAACTCAAACTTTGTTTCTTTACTGAAAACTCCTCTCACAAATCTCTCTTGAGTGGCGAAAAAACAGTTCACGCAACAAGGTTTTTAAACAAAGAAGCACTCAGCGACATAAAAGAAACTCTTAAATTCAACAAAAAAACACAACAGGAAATGCTCAATGAAGCGGTTAAGAAAATTTCAATAGCAAAAGGTGTTCACGATAGATTGGAAGATTATTATATAAGAGCAACAGATTTTTCGGTTATAGAAGAAATGACAGAGAATTTAATGAAAGAGATATTTTAAAAGTACCCATCAGTAAAATCACGATTTTACTGATGGATACTTAATTTTAAAGATAAATGTTATTGAATATTTGTTTTACTTCTATTGAACCGTCATTTTTTACAGTTGAAATTGTAACACCTTGTTGCCATTCGCTTTCAGGTAAAGAAACAATACCTTCGTAGTTACCTAAATTATAAGCGTTGTAACTTGCGTACTGAACATAAACAAGAAGTATTCCTTCGAGTCTGAATGCAATGTCGTTTACATGGTCGTGACCAGAGAAAACAGCAACTGCATTATTCTTTTTCATGCTTTCAAAAAGACCTGAATTGTGTTTAGAACAACCAACAGTTTCAAAGGCTCTGCCGTATAATATATCAGCATTTTCATTTTTTATAAGTTGTTTGTCATCTTCTCTTAAAAGTTCTCCGTTTTCATCTCTTAAATAGTCACCGTTTTCATCTAATTTAAATATTTGTTTGTACTCCGGAATCGGAATGTGCATATAAAGAGTATTTTTAACTTCACCATAAGTATTTCTCAATGATTTGAGTTCGTTTTCATACCAACGGATTTGTGATGGTTTGATGTAATCGTAAGTGTCTACATATTCCAAAGGAACATTGTCATTGAGAGCGTGACTTTCTATAACATCTCTGCCTGAGTCAAAGAAGAAAAGAGAGTGTTTTAATTCTGTTTCGCTATTCATTATATTAATTATAAAGTTACCAAATCCGAAAAGGTCAGGGTTTCCGAATTTTGAAAGGCAGTGAGGGTAATCGACAAGACTTTTGAAAATAAGATATTTATAATAACTTTTTTCTTCTCTTGCTTCGTGGTTACCAAAAACATAAGCCCAGTAAACGCCTATTTCTTCCATCCATTCTGCAAACTGAATTGCATCTATTTGTTGGAATTTAGACTGAATACAGTCACCTGTGAAAATTACAAGGTCGGGTTTGTTATCACGGATTTGTTTGAAAATTCTGTCGAAGGTTTTATCGTTTTTAGAGTAATCTTCATCAAGATGCATATCTGTTGTTAAAAGGATTTTAAAGTCACCATTATCAATAGTGCCATCTTCTTTATATTTTGCTATGTAAGTTGCGTTATCGGTTTCTTTTATGATTTTAACATTACTGCCGATATGGTGAATATCAACTGAAGAAAGAAATCTGTTTTTACAGAGTTTGCCTTTAGTTAAGTCGTAAATTGGCTTTTCTGCATTAAGAACAAGTTTAATACCGTTCTGGTGTATAAATGTGCGGATTGGTTTCATTGGTAACACCTACTTATTTATAATAAAATATGAGTAAAATAAACAATAAAAATAGATTACTCAACTACAAGATATTGTAGCAGAAATGTAATTTTTATTCAATATAATTGAAAAAATATGACATTTTTTGTGACGATTTTAACAAACTATACTAAAAGTATTTGTGCAAAAAGCAGAAAATTGTCAAAATGTGTAAAAAAGTGGTTACAAATAGTAATCTGTGTGTTATACTCAAGATGTTGTATTGTAAAGTTAATCGCTTGTCAATATGATGTAGCCTGTGAATTCGGGGGTGTTTCATTGAAAACATTACTTGTACATTTTTCTTATGACAACGAAGTAAAAGAGCTTTGTAGCAGAAGTGAATCACAAGATATTGATGTTCTCGAATTAAGAGATTTATCAAGAAAATCTATTTTTTACAGTAGATTTACTGCGAAAAAAACATCAGATATCCGTTTAAGATGTTACGATATTGACTTTAACGATTACGATAATGTGATTTTAGCTACTGATGAAACTTTCGGTAATATTGCACCTGCTATGAAGGTGTTTATCCGTCAGAATGAATTAAGATTTAAAAATGTAATTTGTCTTGTTTTCGGTGAAGGCAGAAGCACAAAAAAAGCGGCAGACGCTTTAAGAACTGAAGTTTCTTTATCAGGTGGAACAGCAAGTTGTGTGATTTCTGTTTCTACAAGGGCATTTAAACGCGAAGCAGAAGATTTGCTTTTCTATGTCCGTCATAAATTATATGTGTAAATATGTCAGAGCGGGTAGGGGAACTTACCCGCTTGTTTTATATATTTTTACATAAATTTAACAGTAGTTTAACTTTATTTCATTGACTTAAAAGCATTTATATGGTATATTTACAATGTATAAATTTGGCTACATATAGTTGTAAATCAGAAAGGAATAGAAAAATGAAAAAAGGATTAAAATTAACTCTTGCGGTTTTAATGGTAGTTTCTGTTTTAGCGAGTTTAATGGTAACAGTTTCTGCCGTTCAGGTTCCTGAGTCATATCTTGATGCGTCAAAATATGTTATCAGTGACGGAACTGTTTCTAATGCTTCACAACCAATCTTTAAAGATGGTAAAGTTACATTTAAAATCAATATTTCAAGTGGTGTAACGGTTACGGGGGCTATGGTAACGGTAAAATTTGATAAAAATGTTTTAAGAGTGGTTGACGCTGGTCCTGCAGTTACTACTGATGCGGATGGAAATGAAACAGAAGTAATATCAGGTCTTCATACACATGGTATTGCTATGTATGATGATTCTGCTTATACATTTGCGTTTATCAGTGCAAGTGGTTTTAATACCGGCAATTCAGGCAAAGAATTTGCATTTATTACTTTTGAAGTAATTGATAAAACTTGCCCTAAAACAACAGTGGAATTCGTAGCGGGTGATTACTCATCAATTTCAACAATCAAAAAGTTTGAAGGTCAGGATGGTACTGGTTTTGCAACTATTGACGCTGCTGAAATTGTTTCATTTACTGCGGGTAAAAAAGCAATAACAGTAAAATGGAATGCAGTGCCGGGCGCTACTGAATATCTTCTTTACCGTAAGGGTGGCGAAGATACAAAATACAGAGCAATTGCCACATGTAAAGATATTTCTTATAAAGATACAGAAAACATAAAAAACAATACAACTTACACTTATGCATTAAGAGCAAAAAATGCAAGTGGTTATGGTTGGTATGAGGGTAAATCATTTACTTATATTGATGCTACAAATATTACTGTTACAAATGCTTCTTCGGGCGTGAAAATTGCGTGGGATAAAGTTGAAGGTGCAACGGATTACAAGATTTACAGAAGAGTAGCAGGCGAAACAAAATGGACAGCAGTAGAAACTGTTTCTGCAGATAAACTTACTATTACAGATAAAAAAATTACAAGTGGTGTAAAATACGAATATACTGTAAAAGTATTCAAAGGTGATTCTGCAAGTTCTATAGCAGAAGTAAAAAGTGTTCAGTATGTCGGAATGGTTTCAAAAGTTACTTTAGCAAATGCACAAAAGGGTGTAAGTGTTAAATGGGAAGCTGTTGAAGGCGCAGAGAAATACAGAATTTATAAAAGATTGAAAGACGAATCTTCATGGACAACACTTAAAACAGTAAATGCAGATGTTTTAAAAGTGACAGATACTGGTGCTGTCAGTGGTAAAACTAATTACTACGCAGTAAAAGTTTACGCTAATGGTGCCTGGAGTGCTTATAAATCTTATGGAATAAATCACATAGCAGCTCCACAGGTTACTAAAACCAATTCAGTTATTGGTTCTGGTATAACACTTAAATGGAAAGCGGTAGATGGTGCTGCAAAGTATCGTGTTTACAGAGCAAATGGCAGTAAATGGGTATTGTTAGACAAAGTAACAGGTACTTCTTATACAGATAAAGATGTAACCTCGGGAAAATCTTATAAATATACAGTAAGAGCAGAAAACGGCAAAAATCTTTCTGGTTATAACTCAAAAGGCTGGACTGTCAAATATACTCTTACAACTCCTGCTGTAAGTAAAATTACAACTTCTTCAACCACGATAAAAATACAGTGGGGTGCAGTAAAAGGTGTTGATGGTTACAAAGTTTACAGAAAAGCTCCGGGTGCTACAAAATGGTCACAAGTTGCAAAAACAACCGGTACTTCTTATAGCGATAAAAATGTAAAAGTTGGTTCAGTTTACACTTATACAGTAAGAGCTTATAAAGGTAAGACTAATTCTTCATATAATACGAGTGGTTGGGTTGGTGTAATTCTTAAAACACCAACAGTGAAAATCGCAAATGCTTCAAGCGGAATTAAAGTTTCTTGGTCAGAAATAAAAGGTGCAACAGGTTATACTGTTTATAGTTCACAATATAATGAAAGTACAGGAAAATGGACTTCATGGAAAAATCGTGGTACTACAAAAGTAACAACATTATCATGGGTTGATAAAACTGTTAAAAGCGGTGTGAAATATAGATATACTGTTCGCGCTGTAAACGGACTTTGTAAGAGTTCGTATAAATCATCAGCTTCTCTTGTATATTTAGTACAACCTACAACTTCAATTTCTAATGTAGCTACCGGTATTAAAGTTAAATGGTCAGCGGTAACAGGTGCAACCAGTTATAAAGTTTATCGTTCTCAACTTAATGCTGAAACAGGAAAATGGGCTTCATGGAAAAGTATGGGTACAGTTTCTTCAGATAAAACTTCATGGACAGACAAAAATGTACAGAATGGTGCAACTTATAAGTATGCGGTTCGCGCAGTAAAAGGCAAAGTGTTATCAAGTTATAAAGGAACATCTGGTTTAATGTTTTTAGAAGTTCCGGAGTTAGTTGCTTGTACAAGAGATACAAGTGGTATTATTCTTGAATTCGGGCAGAATGAAAATGCTGACAGTTACAGAATTTATAGAAAAACTTTATATACAAACTGGACTTTACTTGAAACTGTAACTGCTGCAGAAAATACAACTTATACCGATGCAAATGTTATTGAAGGTACTGAGTATATTTACACAGTAAAAGCTATAAACGGAAAAAGTGTAAGTTATTACAATACAACAGGTATTTCATGTGCTGAGTAAAATTGTTTGAAAATATCCCCCTATAAAAATTAGGGGGATAAATGATTTAAAACACAAATTTCAGGTGGTGTAAATTTGAAACGATTTATTGCGATTGTTTTGTGCATTGTTATGTGTGCTTCTGTAATAAGTGCAAATACACTTACTGCATTCGCTTCTGGTGCACAAACAAGTTTTTTTGATGTTAAATCAACAGGAATGAAAAACAGTGAGATTTCGCTCATCATAAATTTAAAACCTAATGTTGTAAGATTCAATGGTGCTATACTCAATATTGAATTTGATACATCGGTTTTGGAACTTAAATCTGCCACACCAGTTTATAGTAAAGATGCAGAAGATAATGATGTTCTCAGTATTCCCGGAGTATATACAAACGGATTTAAAAAAGGTAGTGATAATGTTTACACTGTAGCGTTTATGAATACCGCGGGTATTTCTACAGGTAACAGTGAGTATAGAGACTTTTTTAAGGTTACTTTTAAAGTTATTACAGACGCAAGACCTGAGACAAGTGTCAGATTTTATTGCAAAGAATATTCATCTGATGATGATGTGAATAATGAAATAAGGCCTTCAGACGAGAGGGTGCTCATTAAAGAAGAAGTGTTTTCTACATTGGATAACCCTACACCACTTTCTGCAGAACTTATGGAAAACGGCATAATGTTCAGGTGGGAAGCAGTAGAGGGTGCAGAAGAATATACTGTTTTAAGAAAAGCGGATAATGTAGGTGTGTGGGTAGCTTTAAAAGAAGTTACTGATGGCCAGACTGCTTATCTTGACCAGGATGTTGAGAGTGGTGTTACATACACTTATTCGGCAAAATGTGGTAATGGATATGGTGACAGCGGGTTCTTTTCAAGTGGTGTTTCTCAGTTGTATCTCAAAGCAGCAAAAATCACATTAGTATCCAATGTCAATAATATGGTCAGACTTATGTGGACAAAAGTCAGCGGAGCAGAGAGTTACCTTGTTTACCGCCAGACTCAAGGTTCTTCAAAGTGGGAGCTTATAGATAAAACTGCCTCAGAAAGACTTTATTATGAAGATAAAACAGTTGTAAGTAATACAACTTATAAATATGCAGTTGCAACGGAAAATGGTACTGTAACCTCAATTATAGGTTCAGGTAGCGTTTCGCACATATTTTTAGCATCACCTGAATTTGTTGAAGTGAAAAATACTTCAAATGGTGTTTCGCTCAGCTGGAATTTTGTCGGTGGAGCGCAGAATTATGAGGTTTACAGAAAAACTGAAGTAACTAAAGCGTGGCAACTTATTACAACTACAACTGAGAAAAACTATCTTGATACAGATGTTGTAAATGGTAAAACATATTTTTATACAGTAAAAGCAGTAAATAACAATACTTCAAGTAGCTATAATACAAGTGCTACAATTGCATTCCTTGCGTCGCCAGTTTTAACTTCGCTGGAATCTGTTGCAGATGGTGTGGTAATTAACTGGCAGGGTGTTGATGGTGCTACAGGATATAACATTTACAGAAAATCAAATACTGAAAGTGAATGGCAGAGTGTTGGTAACATAAATAATGCCACCACAACATTCAAGGATGCGACTGCCGAGGGTGGTTATTACGATTATGCAGTAACCGCAACAATTGGTGAGTCGGAAAGTCCCAGAGCAACTATTGATTATTCTGTGTATTTCTTGAGCTCACCAAAGAATATAAGTGTAAGTAATGTTATGGATGGTCTTAAAGTATCCTGGGAACCATCAAAAAATGCCGAGTATTATATAATAAGAAGAATTACGAATAATTCAGGTATATCGGAAGTTTTAGCAGAGGTAAGTGTAACTTCATTCACAGATATATGGGTAGATAATTTAAGTGCATATTCATATTCTATAACTGCAGTTGACAAGAATGGTTTAGGCAGTATTGGTAACCCTTACACAAACAGTTTTCCGAGAATTTTACCACCGCTTGTAGAAAGCGTGATTCCCGAAACAAACTCAATTACAGTTACCTGGAATAAAGTAACTGGTGTTGATTACTATAATGTTTATCGTCATACTGATGGCAATTGGGTGAAAATGGCAACAGTAGAAAACACCTCAGATAGTTATAAAGATACTGATGTTAATAGTGGTGTGAAATATTATTACACTGTTACCGCAGTGATGGATAGTACCGAAAGTTATATCGGCGAAGAAAATACAAAAAGCGCTACTTATGTAAATTTGCCATCGGAACTCAGTGCAAGTTTAACTGCAACCGGTGTTTCACTCAGTTGGAAAATCACAGATGATTTAACGGATTTTGTAATATATAAAAGAGTAAAAGGTCAGAGTGAATGGTCTGTTTTAAAAACTATTTCTTCAGATGTTACAACATATCTTGACACTGCAGTTTCCAGCGGTGTTACTTATGAATACGCAATTAAAACCGTTTCAGAAGATGGCACTTTTGAAAGCGAATTATCAGAAATTAAAAGCGTTGTGTTTTTGTCAAAAGTATCAGGTGTTAAACTTAAAAATACTGTAGATGGCGTTAAAATTTCCTGGTCAAAAGTAAAAGGTGCTGAAAATTATATTATTTACAGGCGACTCGAAAATGGTACATGGGTAACTGTTGCGACAGTTTCAGGTAGCAAAACAAGCTACAAAGACAAAAAGGCAGAAAGTGGCAAAACTTATCTTTATACTGTAAGAGCGTTGACAGACGGTTATCGTAGTGCTTATCAGAATTATAAAATATACTTCATTGCGGCACCTAAAATTACTAAATTTGATTCACAAATAAGTAAAGGTATAACAATAAAATGGGCAGATGTTCATGGTGCAGAAAAGTATATCGTTTATAGAAAAAGTGGTTCTTCAGGGTGGAAGAAAATTGGTACAACAACAAATTTATTGTTCCTGGATAAGAACGTAAAACTTGGAACGACTTATATTTATACATTAAAAGCGGTGTCAAAAGAGGGTAATGTATCAACTTATTATACAGATGGTTTCAAACGCCAGTTTACACCAGGTACGCCAACAGGTGGTAATGTTCTTAATAGTGCAAATGCAATTAAAGTTACCTGGAATAAAGTGAGTGGTGCAACCGGATATATAGTTTACAGAAAAGCAAGCAACAGTACAAAATGGTCGAAACTTGCAACGGTTAAAGGCACTTCTTATATGGATAAAAATGTAAAAGCGAATATCAGATATACTTACACCATAAAAGCATATAAAGGAAAAGTAAATTCACTTTATAACACTACTGGTTGGTCTGGTGCAATTCTTTCTGCTCCATCTGCTAAAATCGCGAATGCGAGTAAAGGTGTAAAAGTTTCATGGAATAAAAACAGTGCAGCTTCAGGGTATACAGTTTATCGCTCGATTTATGATGCAGTGAATAAAACATGGTCGTCCTGGAAAAATATGGGTACTGTAAAGGCAGATAAATTATCCTGGGTAGATAAGAGTGCTCAGAGTGGGTCAAAATATCGTTATACCGTCAGAGCGGTTTGCGGAAATTGTAAAAGCGGTTACAAAGCATCAAATAGTGTACTTTATTTAAAAGAACCTAAAGTTACGGTTTCAAATGTGCAAGATGGTATAAATGTAAAATGGACTCAGGCTTTACAGGCAAAGAGCTACAAAATTTACCGTTCACAATATAACGAAGCAACAGGCAAATGGTCATCCTGGAAAAATATAAGTACAGCAAAGTACAGTAAATCTTCATGGGTTGATAAGAATGTTGTTTCAGGTGTAACTTACAGATATACTGTTCGTACTGTAAATGGTAAATGGCTTTCAAGTTATACTGCTTCAAAATCTATGAAATATCTTGAAACACCGGAACTTTTAAGTGCGTTTAAAACTGCTGAAGGTAATGTTATTAATTACCAACAGGTAGATGGCGCTGAAGGTTACAGAATTTATAGAAAAACTGCAGATACTTCGTGGGCTACCATAGCAGATGTTAAAGGTAATGACAATGTGAGCTTTATTGATAGTGTAGCAGAAGAAAAAGTTGAGTATATTTATACAGTAAAAGCATTTTCTGGTTCACATTTCAGTTACTATGATAAAAAGGGAATAATATGTAAATAAAAAAATGCCCCGACTTTCAATTTGAAAGTCGGGATGTTTTTTTGTTATCAATGAGTGAAACCACCATTTAATTGTCTTTCTGCCATTTCTTCGATTTCTTCAGGTGTTGCAGTTTTCATAAATTCTGCAAGTTCTGCTCTTTGTATCTGAAGGTCAGAGTACATCTTTTCGCGTTTTTCACCAGAAAGTGTATAGAATAATTTAGGAACAATTCCAAGACAAGAAGATATAATAGGAATACCTGTACCGAGTGCGAAAATCCACCATTTTGTTTTGTCGGTTTGTGTACCGATTTCCTGACCTTGAATGTAACCGATTTTGTTCATTACAAGGTTGTTTACGCTACCCATAACAGCACGTTGCAGTTTTGTTATAAGACTTTTTGAAACACCTATCATAGCTTCTGAACGATAACCGTTTTTCCATTCACAGTAGTCAAGGGCTTCGTTCTGGATTTCGGCAGGGATAACTCGCCTTAATCCGTAAACGCACATTTCGAAAATTTCTTCAATTGCCATTACAGGCAATATAACTGCTTTTTTCTTGAAGTTTTTGTTTATAGAACCTATACCGAAGACAGTGAGCCATAACATATCTGTCCACGCGTCTTCTAAAATCCAGAGCGTTTTTGTTGCAAAACGTCGTCTTAACGGTTCAACGAAACTATAACTTATAAATTTAACAGGGAAAGCAGGGATACCAACAATCGTTTTCCATGTTATAGAGCCAATAACATCTATATAGAAATTGGTTCTGCTCAAGCCTATGCTGAAACCGGATAAGAAGTCAGAAAGCACATAAATGAGCATCGGTTTATTTGTTACAACCGCTTTAAGACAATGCTTTACAGATGGTTGCTTGATTGACTGAGAAACGCGTTCACGCGAAGTTGTTGCAAAGAAAAGTGTAAAGGATGCCGAAAGTACTGCACAGGCAATACCGAAACTCGAAAACAAGTTTTGTAAAGGCAAATTTATTTTTTTGTTTGCTATAAGGTCAAATAAGATACCGAAAATCTGCTTTGGTAAATCTTCAACTAGGTGTGAAGTAACATTTGCAAGGGCGATTAACCTTGAACGCTCCAGAGGTTCTGGCGTTATTGTAGCAAGAAATCCTGTTTTTGCTATTGAAGTAAAAGTCTCTGCAGTTTCTGTAACTATGCTCATAGCAAAATAGAAAAGCCATTTTGGTAGATGCGTTGCAGCGGTATTCGGGAATATAAATGGAATTAACCACATACAAAGACCGATAAGTGTCAACGGTATTTCACCAAAAAGAATATAAGGTTTGAATTTTCCAAAACGAGTTCTTGTTCTGTCAACCGTAACACCTATAAAAGTGTCGTTTATGGTGTCCCAAACAGTTGCAATAATATTCTGAATTGCAAGGTAACCAAAGTCGATTTTAACAACGTCGTAAATAAATCGCTCCTTGAAATCATTGATATTAAGACTTGCACCTATATCATTTAATATGTAAGCAAAGGTCTCACGCCTTCCGACATATCGCATAGGCTTATTCACATCATAAGTCGTAAGATTTTCTGTGCTCATAAGTCAACTCCTTTTAACAAGGGGATTTTAAAAAATTAAAAATTGCTTCAATTGAATTTTCTTCTGCTTCTATAAAATTCTCTTTAAGTCTTAAATGCTCTAAATAATGTGCATCTGAACTTGAAAGAATTTTTAAATTGTTTAAGTGCGGGTGTTGTGATTTTAAATTTTCGAGAGTATCAAGGTCGAAAACTTCTGCTAATTTAAAACCGAAAGAATCATCTATTATACCTAAGTTGGATATAATGCTGTAAGAATTTCTGTCAATATGTGCAGGGAAACAGATGCCACCATAACTTTCAACAACCGCTACTGCATCATTGGTGCTAACTGTTGATGCAGTTATAAGTAAGGTGTGCTCAAACCCTAATACATTGTCATCTTTGTCAAAGACAAGTTGGTCACCGAAAACCGTTGGCTTATTTCTTATGGGTGGTAGGGTAGAGCGTATGTAATTACCAAATTTTTCTGAGCTTTTTAAATCAGAAAAAAGACAAACCAAGTGAACTTCTTCAGATGTGCAGAGTTCCATTCCAGGAATTACAGTAAGACCTATTTCTTTACCTGCTTCCATAACTGCTCTGCAATTCAAAGTTGAGTTATGGTCAGTTAAAGCAATAACATCCAAATCGTAAAGTTTTGCCATATTCACGATGTTGTTGGGTGTCATTTCATTGTCGCCACAAGGGCTGAGCCCTGAGTGAATATGAAAGTCGTAGTAAAGTTTCATTGTAAATTTGAAAACTCCGCAGCTACTTCATAAGATGTTTTTTCAGTTGTAAGAATAATAACACCATTTTCATTCGCCTTTTCTTTTGCGTTATCATCAAGTGGTGCATTTTCAGTAAGAATAATGCAAGATACATCGGTTAAAACTGCAACTCCGATTGAATTTACATTACCCATAACTGTAAGCCATATATTATCTTCTTTTGCTCTTGACATAACCCAACTTAAGAGGTCACCGCAGTAACAACCGTTTATTTCTCTTTTTTCTGCTTCTTGTTCGTTACATAAATATTTTAAATTGAGTTTTTCGCTGAGGTATTTAACTGTCATAAAATCACCAAATTTAATTATCGTTCTGAGTTTCTCTGAATGGTGCAGGAATAAGACTTTCAAATTCGTCACTGTTCTGCATTTGGGCAAGATTTTGTTTCATTCTGAAAACGCAGTCATCTTCATTAGCAAAACCACGCACAATATCTTCTGCCAGAGCTCTGCAAGTCGGTGCACCGCAAGTGCCGCAATCAAGCCCCGGAAATACTTCCAAGAGTTCATTCATTCGTTTCATTCTCATCATGGCTTCTGAAACATTGTCTGCAAGTTTCATAACATCATCACAAGGTGCTATGTCACTTTCTTTGAGAAAATGCGGAGGAATACCCTCTACACTTATGGTGTTACATGAAACGGGGGCGTATTTCCTCATTTTCATAAGTCTTGATTTTGCAATGAATGGGTTTTCGGATGTGAGGCAACCGCCAACACAACCGCCTTGACAAGCGTTAAGTTCAATGAAGTCAATGTGGTCGAGAGCACCATTTTCAACTTCTTCGAGTATTTTCATACAATTTTCTATGCCATCTGCGGACAGAGAGTTTTCGTTGAGAATACCAGAAGTTTCACCGCCACTCGTAGCCCAGCTCATACCTATTTTGCCTGAATTCTGTTCGGCGGATGGTATATCGTATTTATCTCCTTTTTCCATAATCTTTACAAGAACAGGATAAATATCATTTATGCCAACTGCACCGTCAACATTTGATTTACCCATGCCTAAAGGGTTTTTGAAAGAAGTGATTTTTGCAGGGCATGGGGAAATGAAGAATACGCCGATTTCTTGTGGGCGTAAACCGGTTTCTGCTACTGCTTTTTCTCTTGCGAGTCTCCCTGCTTCTTCAACTGGTGGATTTACAGGGAGAAGATTGTCAATAAGGTCAGGAAAACATACCCTTATAAGTCTTACTATTGCAGGGCAAGCAGATGAAATAACAGGTTTTTTGAGAGTTCCTTCTTTCATAAGTCGTCTTGTGACTTCTGAAACTAATTCTGCCGCCGCCGCAACTTCGAAAACTGTATCAAATCCGAGAAGTGGTAATGCTCTTAAAATAGGTGTAGCATCTTCCAGATTGTTAAACTGTGCATAAAGAGCAGGTGCGGGAAGTGCTATTCTGTATTTATAATTTACTATCTGTGATAACGAGTCGCGACTTGCGTATTTTGCGTGATGTGGACAAACCCTTATACATTCACCACAATCTATACAACGCTCTTTAATAATGTGAGCTTTACCTGCACGAACGCGTATTGCCTGAGTAGGACAACGCTTAATGCAGTTTGTGCAGCCTTTACATTTATCTTTATCAAGTCGCACTGAATGGAAATATGCGTCCATAATAAACCTTCCGAAATTAATTATTTTATATAAACTTTTAAGTGGATTGTAGTTCCTACACCAACTTTGGTGTCGATAACCATTTCGTCAGTGTATTTTTTGATATTTGGTAAACCCATACCGGCACCAAAACCTAATTGTCGTACATTTTCGGGTGCAGTTGAAAATCCTTCTTTCATAGCGAGGGAAACATCAGGAATACCCGGACCTTCGTCTATCAAATCGAGTGAAATACATTCTGGTGTGATTTCGACATCAATAACACCGCCACCTGCGTGAATTACCATATTTATTTCGCCTTCGTAAACTGCAATTGCAACATTTCTTACAATATCGTTAGGAAAGCCTAAACCTTTTAATTCGCGTTTGATTTTACCTGATGCTTCACCGGCACAAGTGAAATCATTGCCGCTTACATCATAGTGGAGTTTTATTGCTTCCATTTAGATTCCGCTGCCTCCTTTAAGACCATGCTTATAAAGAAGACCGCAAGCGGTAAACATTTCTAAGTCACTTCTTAAGAGGACAATATCTCTTTCGGTTGCGAGGTCAATCATATCTATGCTTGGCTTTTTTCCACGCACGAAAACAATGCATTTCATATCCATCATTTCAGCGGTTCTTATAACCTGTGGATTTACAAGACCTGAAAGAAGAACAGCCTGTTCTTTTACAAATGCTAAAACATCACTCATCATATCACTGCCACAAGCGGTGAATACTTCACTTTCCAATAAATCTGTGCCGCAGATAAGTTCTGCATTGAGTATAGTTTGAATTTCAGAAATCTTCATATAAAGTTCTCCAATGTAAATTTTATAGTTACATATATTTTAACATATAAGACTTTGTTTTTCTATTGTAAAAAGTTTCTAAATTTAAATTCAAAAGATATATATATCGTTTAAAGATATAAAATTTTTTGGTCGATTTTTATGCAAAACAGAAAAATGTTAAAAAAATGTCAATTTGCCGAAAAAAGTCGTTTTTTTCTATGGACTTTTTTATTTTAAATTGATATAATTATAGAGTATGTATGTGGTGAAAAACCACTTAATATAGTTTCTATTTTTGAAATGGAGGAGTTTTAATGCTCAAGAAAATCAGTAGTATTCCATTCAAGGGTACACCTGAGCAAAAAGCAAAACTTGATGCAGTAATTGCAGAATGCAAAGATGACAAAAGTCAACTTATGCATGTAATGCAGGAGGCTCAAGGCATTTACGGTTATTTGCCAAGAGAAGTTCAGGTTATGATTGCTGAAGGTATGGATGTACCGCTTGAAAAAGTTTACGGTGTTGCAACATTCTATGCACAGTTCTCACTTTCACCAAAAGGTGAGTATGACATTTCAGTTTGTCTTGGTACAGCTTGTTATGTTAAAGGTTCACAGCAGATTCTTGACAAAATCAGTGAAGTTCTCGGAATCGGTGCAGGTGAATGTACAGCTGACGGTAAATTCTCACTTGAGGCTTGTCGTTGCATTGGTGCTTGCGGTCTCGCACCTGTTTTCACAATCAATGGTGAAGTTTATGGTAAGGTTACTGCAGATGATATTCCGGGTATCCTTGCAAAATATATGAACTGATGAGAGAACTCTCGCTAAATATTCTTGATATTGCTCAGAATTCAATAGTTGCGGGTGCTACACTTACAGAAATTGTCGTAAATGAAAATACAAAAAAACACACACTTTTAATCGGAATTTATGACAACGGATGCGGGATGACGGAAGAACAGGTTAAGAATGTTATTGACCCGTTTTTCACAACCAGAACTACCCGTAAGGTTGGTATGGGAATACCGCTTTTTAAAATGGCGGCTGAACAGACAGGTGGTAGTTTTAAAATCGAGTCAAAAAAAGGTGTAGGCACAAAAATTGAGGCACTGTTTAAAACAGATAGCATTGATTTCACACCACTTGGTGATATGGCATCGACTATAGTAACAATAGTTTCAATGAATAACGATAAAGAGTTTTTATATAAACGCGCGTTGGATGACAATGAATTTGTCTTTTCAACTGTTGAAATTAAAAAAATTCTTGATGGTGTTCCGCTTTCGGAACCATCAGTTATGAGTTGGATTGAGCAATATTTAAATGAACAACATAAAGAATTATTGAAAGGATGACTTTTATGAAATCTCTTGAAGAGTTACTTGCTATAAAAGAAAAAGCACAGGCACAACTCGCAGCTCGTGATGCTGAAGGAAACGATGGCGTGAGAGTTGTTGTTGGTATGGCTACTTGCGGTATTGCTGCAGGTGCGCGTCCTGTTTTAAAAGCACTCGTTGATGAAGTTGCAAAAAGAAATGTTCAGCATGTTTCTGTTACACAGACAGGTTGTATTGGTATGTGCCAGTATGAACCAATCGTTGAAATTTTTGAACCAGGTAAAGAAAAAGTTACTTATGTTCAAATGACTGCTGAAAAAGCACAGAAAGTTGTAACAGAACATCTTGTAAATGGTAAGCCTGTTATTGAATACACAGTAGGCGCTGTGACTAAATAAGGAGGAAGAAAGATATGTATCGTGCCCACGTTCTCGTTTGTGGTGGTACAGGTTGTACTTCAAGCCACAGTGGCGAACTTATAGATGCCCTTAATGAAAATATTAAGGCAAAGGGTCTCGAAGATGAAGTACAGGTTGTAAGAACCGGTTGCTTTGGTCTTTGTGCTTTAGGCCCAATTATGATTGTTTATCCTGAAGGTTGCTTCTATAGTGAAGTAAAAGTTGAGGATATTCCTGAAATTGTTGAAGAACATCTTCTTAAAGGTCGTATTGTTAAAAGACTTCTTTACAGTGAGACTGTAACAGAAGAAACAGTTAAACCTTTGAATGAAACAAACTTCTATAAAAAACAACACAGAGTTGCACTCAGAAACTGCGGTGTTATTAACCCTGAAGATATTACAGAGTACATTGCTTATGATGGTTACCGTGCACTTGCAAAAGCTCTTACTGAAATGACACCGGATGAAGTTATTCAGACAGTTATTGACTCAGGTCTTCGTGGCCGTGGTGGCGGTGGTTTCCCAACAGGTAGAAAATGGAGCTTTACTGCTGCTAATAAAGCAGATCAGAAATATGTTGTATGTAACGCTGACGAAGGTGACCCGGGTGCATTTATGGACCGTTCAGTTCTTGAAGGTGACCCACACTGTCTTGTTGAAGCAATGACAATCTGCGGTTACGCAACAGGTGCTACTGAAGGTTATGTTTATGTTCGTGCTGAGTATCCAATCGCTGTTGAAAGACTTCAAAAAGCTATTGACGATGCTCGTGAATACGGACTTTTAGGTAAAAATATTTTTAATTCAGGTTTCGACTTTGATTTATTTATCCGTCTTGGTGCGGGTGCATTCGTTTGCGGTGAAGAAACTGCTCTTATGACATCTATCGAAGGTAATCGTGGTGAGCCTCGTCCTCGTCCTCCATACCCGGCAGTAAAAGGTCTCTTTGGTAAACCAACAACCGAAAACAATGTTGAAACATTTGCTAATATTCCACAAATTATTCTCAATGGTGCAGAATTCTTTAACTCAATGGGTACAGAAACCAGTAAGGGTACTAAAGTATTCGCGTTAGGTGGTAAAATCAACAACACAGGTCTTGTTGAAGTTCCAATGGGTACTACACTCCGTGAAATCGTTGAAGATATCGGTGGCGGTATTCCAAACGGTAAGAAATTCAAAGCTGCACAGACAGGTGGTCCTTCTGGCGGATGTCTTCCTGCAGATTTACTTGATATTGAAATTGATTATGACAACCTCGTTGCTAAAGGTGCAATGATGGGTTCAGGTGGTCTTATCGTTATGGACGAAGACGACTGTATGGTTGACATTGCAAAATTCTTCCTTGAATTCACAGTTGATGAATCTTGCGGTAAATGTACACCTTGCCGTGTTGGTACAAGAAGACTTCTTGAAATTCTTGAAAAAATCACAAGCGGTAAAGGTACTATGGAAGACCTTGACAGAATGGAAAAACTTTGTAACTACATCAAAGAAAACTCACTCTGTGGTCTTGGTCAGACTGCTCCAAACCCTGTTCTTTCTACATATCAACGCTTTAAAGATGAGTACATTGCTCACGTTGTTGACAAGAAATGTCCGGCAGGCGTTTGTAAAGACCTCGTTTCATTCTCAATTGATAAAGATAAATGTATCGGTTGCGGTATCTGTGCTAAAAACTGCCCTGTTGAAGCAATTACAAGAACAGATTACATTGCACCAGGCCATAAACTTGCATCATTCACAATTGATACAGACAAATGCGTAAAATGCGGTGTTTGTATCGGTAACTGTAAGCCAAAGGCTATAAATAAATAAGGAGGAACTGATAATGGAAAATTTAGTTAATATTAAAATCAATGGCTTCGACTATCAAGTTCCTGCTGGAAGTACAATTCTCGAAGCTGCACACAGTGCAGGTATTGAAATTCCTACACTCTGCTACCTTAAAGATATAAATGCTATTGGTGCTTGTCGTATTTGTGTAGTTGAAGTTAAAGGTGCAAGAAGCCTTGTTGCATCTTGCGTATTCCCTGTAAGTGAGGGTATGGAAATCTTCACAAACACACCAAAAGTAATTGAATCAAGAAAAACAACTCTTGAACTTATCCTTTCAACACACAAAAAAGAATGTCTTTCTTGTGTAAGAAGCGGTAACTGCGAACTTCAACAACTTTGTAAAGATTATGGAATTGAAGACGCAAATAAATATGATGGTGCTTTCATCAACTATGCAATTGATGACTCTGCAACTCATATGTATCGTGATAACGAAAAATGTATTCTCTGCCGTCGTTGTGTTGCTGCTTGTGAAAAACTTCAGGGTATTTCAGTAATCGGTGCAAACGCTCGTGGTTTTGATACACACATCGGTTCAGCATTTGAATACAATCTTAACGATGTTGCTTGTGTATCTTGCGGTCAGTGTATCACAGCTTGTCCTACAGGTGCTCTTTCTGAAAGAGATGATACTCAGAAGGTATTTGACGCAATCAATGACCCATCAAAACATGTTATTGTTCAGACTGCTCCTGCAGTTCGTGTTGCACTCGGTGAAGAGTTCGGCAAAGAAATGGGTACAATCGTTACAGGTAAAATGGTTGCAGCTCTTAAAATGCTCGGTTTCGACAAAGTGTTTGATACAAACTTTACTGCTGACCTTACAATTATGGAAGAAGCAACAGAATTCCTCGAGAGATTTGAAAAGAAAGAAAATCTTCCTTTAATCACATCTTGCTCACCAGGTTGGATTAAGTTCTGCGAACACTATTACCCAGAATTCATTCCTAATCTTTCATCTTGTAAATCACCACAAGGTATGTTCGGTTCAGTAGCTAAAACATTCTATGCAGAAAAAATGGGCATTGATCCAAAAGATATTTATGTTGTATCTGTTATGCCTTGTACTGCAAAGAAATTTGAAGCAGAAAGACTTGACCACACAGCAGTTAAAGGTCTCGCTGATATTGATGCTTCAATCACAGTAAGAGAACTTGCAAGAATGATTAAAAAAGCAGGTATCAACTTCAATAATATTCCTGATGCAGAATTCGATGCACCATTCGGACTTGGTTCAGGTGCAGGTACAATCTTCGGTGCAACAGGTGGTGTTATGGAAGCAGCTCTTCGTACTGCTTACGAAGTTGTTACAAATAAAGAACTTCCTGACTTTGATGCATTTAAAGATGTTCGTGGTGTTGAAGGTGTTAAAGAAGCAACATATAATCTTGACGGTGCAGAAATCAACGTTGCAGTTTGCTCAGGTCTTGCAAATGCAAAAACAGTTCTTGATATGGTTAAATCAGGCGAAAAGAAATATGACTTCGTTGAAGTTATGGCTTGTCCTGGTGGTTGCGTAAACGGTGGTGGTCAACCAATCGTTCCGGCATCAGTTAAGAACTTTACAGATGTAAGAGCAGCTCGTGCAGCAGGTCTTTATAATGATGACAAAAACCTTAAAATCAGAAAATCACACGAAAATCCTGATGTTAAGGCTGTTTACGATGAATACTTCGGCAAACCTGGTAGCCATAAGGCACACGATATTCTTCATACAGGTTATACTGAAAGAGCAAAATATTAAAATTAAACTCGCTCGTGGTAAACACGAGCGAGTTTTTTGTTATATAAAAGGATTTTGGTTATTAAATATTTGCATTTTTTATTGCAATATCTAACAAAAAGTGGTAAAATAAAGTTTGGAGTATTCCAAAATTTTCAAAATTAAGGAGAAAAATTATGAAAAAGGTATTGAGTGTAGTATTAGCCCTCACCCTTGTAATTGGTGTGTTTGTAAGTGCATCGTTGATTGCAGGTGCAAACGATACTGAAAATTTAACTTATACCCTTAACGACGAAGGTACAGGTTACATAGTTAGCGGTTGTAAAGTTGATGCGGTAGGAGATATTGTTATTCCTGCTACATACAGACCTGAAACTGTTGATGAACCTGTGTTGTATAATGAGGGAGAAACAGAACCTTCGGGGGATGAAATTGTTTCTGAAGAATCAACAACAGAAAAAATAGAGGAGCCTACAAGTGAAGTTGAGTCAACAACAGAAAAAGCAGAAGAATCTACAGATGAAGTTGAGTCAACAACAGAAAAAGCAGAAGAATCTACAAATGAAGTTGAATCAACTACAGAAAAAGCAGAAGAATCTACAAATGAAGTTGAATCAACTACAGAAAAAGCAGAAGAGCCTACGAGTGAAGTTGAATCAACTACTGAAAAAGTAGAAGAAACAAAATACATTATTACAATTGATGATAAAATTCAGAATGGTTCAGTTGCAACAGATAAATTCTCTGCAGTGAAAGGTGACGAAGTAACTTTAGTTATTACTCCTGCAGAAGAATATATTTTAAGAGAATTAACTGTAATTGACGAAAAAGGTGAAAGAATTACTGTAACTAACAATAAATTTACAATGCCGGAAGGTAATGTTAATGTTACAGCAACATTTATTCCTGCAGAATTACCAGTTGTTGCAATTGCAGATGAAGCTTTTAAAGGTTGTACAAAGGTTACATCTGTAACAATTCCTGCAAGTGTTACTTCAATTGGTAAAAATGCTTTTACAGGTTGTAAAGAACTTGTTGAATTTAAAATTGACGGTGCAAATAAAAACTTCAAATCTTATGATGATGGAGTTATTTATAATGTAAATGTTGATACAATTGTTGCATTCCCGACTGCTTTTGATGGCAAAACTTATGTAATGCCTGAAACAGTTAAGAATATTGCAGAGGGCGCATTCTCAGGTTCTGCATTAAAGAATGTCAAATATGTATTTACATTACAGAAAGAATTAAAAATTGCTGAAAACAATGATGCACTTAATGTAAAAGGTGTTCTTCATTTCGGAATGAAAGACCATACAAAAGACGATGGTACAAAAACACCATCAGACTGTAAATACAATGGTCAGATAGTTTACAAATGCACAGTTTGTGAATTGGAAATGGATTTAGAGTTACTTCCGCTTGACCCTGAAAATCATACAGTTGGCGAATGGGAAGTAAAAGAAGAAGCAACTTGTGAAAAAGCAGGTACAGAAGTAAAAAAATGTACTCTTTGCGAAAAAGAACTTGAAACAAGAGAAATTGAAATACTTGCTCATACAGTAGAAGAATGGGAAACTGTTCTTGAACCAACTTGTATTGAAAAAGGTTCAAAAAAAGGTGTTTGTGCAGTTTGTGAAACTGAAGTAACAGAAGAACTTGCAGTACTCGAACATACACACGCTAAACTTGGTGAAGAAGAAGCAACTTGTGAAAAAGCAGGTTACACAGGTGATACATATTGTAACGATTGTAAAAAAATCGTTGTAGAAGGCGAAACAATCGCCAAATTAGGTCATAATGTAGAAGAATGGGATACGGAAACAAATAAACCAACTTGTACAGAAAAAGGTTCAAAAAGCGGTATTTGTACAAGATGTGAAGAAACAGTAACAGAAGAAGTCGCTGCACTTGACCACGCAGGTGCTTACCTCAAAGATGCAAAAGACCCATCTTGTGAAGAAGATGGCTACACAGGTGATATGTTCTGCCCACTTTGTGAAACAGTTCTCACAGAGGGCGAAGTAATTGATAAATTAGGTCATAGTGTTGAAGATTGGGAAACTGTAACAGAAGTGACTTGTACAGAAGCAGGTGAAAAGACTGGTAAATGTACAGTTTGTAATGAAGATGTTACAGAGGTAATTCCTGCTACAAATCACCCAGCGTCACGCAGAGTAAATTCTAAAGACGCAACTTGTACAGAAGCAGGTCACACAGGCTACTTATATTGTCCTGATTGTAAGAAAATTCTTGATAAGGGCGAAGAAATTCCTGCTTTACCACACACAGTAGAAGAATGGGAAGTAACAACTCCTGCAACTTGTACAAAAGAAGGCGAAAAAACCGGTAAATGTACAGTTTGCGGTAAAGAAGATGTTACTGCAGTAGTAGAAAAAATAGCACATACAGAAGCAGATGGTGAAGTTATTACACAACCAACTTGCTTTGTAGCAGGTGAAAGAAAAGTAATTTGTTCAGTTTGTGGTGAGGATTTAGGAACAAAAGAAATTCCTGCAACAAACCACGCAAATTATGAACTTCTTGACGCTAAAGAAGCGACTTGCACAGAAACAGGTTACACAGGTGATAAACTCTGTCTTGATTGTATTGAAATTGTTGAAGTCGGTGAAGTTATCCCTGCAAAAGGTCACACCGAAAGCGACTGGATAACAGAAAAAGATGCAACTTGTACAGAAACAGGTACAAAATATACAGAGTGTACTGTATGTGAAGAAAGAATTAAAGAAGATTTAATTCCTGCAATAGGGCACAATTTTGTTAATAATGTATGTAAAAATGAAGGTTGTGCTATACAAGAATTTGATTTCCATGAAATTGAAGGTTCAGCAATAATTATTGGTTATAATGGTACCGGTTCAGTTGTAACCATTCCTGAAAAAACAAATAATGGAGCAGCAGTAAAAGCTATCAGAAATTATGCATTTAAAGATGCTACATTCTCAACAGTAATTATTCCATCAACAGTTACTATGATAGGTTCAGAAGCATTTATTAGTTGTGAAAACCTCAAATATGTAAGAATTCCTGATACCGTTACAACCAGTATAGGTGATTATGCCTTTGGTTACGATGTTACAATTGCAGAGGGTGCCGAAGGTGAAGAACCAACAAAAACTTATACAAAATACGAAGATTTTGTAATTTACGGTAACTCAGGTTATGCGGCAAGTTATGCTGAAACAAATGGCTTTACTTATATTGATATTGACGATGTTTACACAGTAAACGAAGAAAAAGCAACTGTTGTAAATGACTATGTAGTAGTTGAAGGTAATAAAGACGGTGTAGAGGATGTTGTTACATTAAATGCTAACTACACTGCAACAGCTGAAGCAAGTTATGTTTATCAGGATGTTGTACTTTATGGTACAGGTTCAGTTATAACTGTTTACGATGAAAACAACAACATAATTGACAGTCGCACAGTAGTTGTTCGTGGTGATGTCAATGGTGATGGTGTTTGTGATGTTCTTGACTGTATGATAGTTCAACTCGATGCAACTAAAAATATTTCTCTCGAAGATGCATATTTTGTTGCAGGTGATTTTGATGGAAAGAATGGTATTACAAGCGATGACTATTCTGCAGTTGTAAATGCTGCAAAAGAGCGCTATGAAAACTCTGAACCACCTGTTGACGAAACAGAGCCTGAGGTAACAGAGCCTGAGGTAACAGAGCCTGAAGCAACAGAGCCTGAAGCAACAGAGCCTGAAGCAACAGAGCCTGAAGCAACAGAGCCTGAAGCAACAGAGCCTGAAGTAACAGAACCTGAAGTAACAGAACCTGAGTCAACAGAACCAAGTGAAGAATAAATTTTGAAAAAGAAAAAACAGTCTATGGAAAATCCGTAGACTGTTTTTTTATTATAAATTATATTTCTATATTTCCATTTACAATTCTTATTAAAAGCTCTGCAAAAAGACTGTTTGACCACGCAAACCAAGGTCTTGTGAAATTTGTTGCATCATTTTTATTGAATGACTCGTGCATAAGACCTGTACCCGCATCAGTAGTTGTAAGCATTTTTATGCATTCTTTTACTTCTTCTTTGTCAGTGCTTGTGAGTGCTTGCATTGAAAGTGAAATGTGCCAGATTTTATCGAGTCCTGTGTGTGGACTACCAACACCTTTTGCGGCACTGCCTTCAAAATACCACGGATTATTGCCCGAAAGAATAAAATTGCGTGTGTTTTTATAAATTTCGTTATCTGCTTTTATATAACCCAAATATGGTGCGGCAAGTAAACTTGGTGAGTTTGCATCATCCATAAGAACAAAGTTACCTTTGCCGTCGGTTTCATAAGCGTACATTTTTCCGTAACGCTCGTTATTTATAACAGCATATTCTTTAATACCCTCATCTATATCAAAAGCAAGTGAGCGACATTCACTTTCGAGTTTGGTGTCTTCATAACCTATGCTTGCCATTTCTGCCGCCTTTTTCAAGGCACACACCGCCATCATATTGGCGGGAACTAAATAACCCAATTTGCAACGGTCGTCAGATGGTCTGAAACCTGACCAGGTCATACCAGTGTAAGAGACATCTTCACCTTTACCATCATTAGATAATGTGTCAAGTGCAGGGCAATCTTTACGATTGAAAAAATATGTAGAGTTTGTAAAGTGATTTTGCTCTTTTTTGAATGTTTCAAAAATCTTCCAGAGCATCTCTTTGAATTGTTCTGTGAAAATAGAGTTGTCAAGAGTTGTCTGGTAGTACTCATAAGCTAAATAAAGAGGGGCGCAAAGTGAATCAACTTCATATTTTCGCTCCCATATAAGTTCGTGATAAAAGTCAGTTTCATCTTTTGCAGAATCAGGGTTAGCTTTTGCGTTGAAAGCATTTGAATAAGGGTCAAGACAAACATAAAAAGCGTGTTTTTCAATAACGCTTTTAAGGATTGCTTTTAAATCCTCATCTTCATTTGCGTAACGAATATAAGGTTTTACTTGTGCCGCACTGTCACGAAGCCACATAGCGGGAATATCACCTGTAATAACGAAGAAACTTCCATCTTCAAGCTGGGTAACAGTAGTTTCAATTGTATTTAAAAAGCACCTTTTGAAAAATGGTGCCGCTTCCGGACATTTCTCTTTTAAAAGACTTTCGATTTCATTTGCTTTATCTGTTAAAATTTTTGGAATATCCATAAAAAAATCTCCACACTAAAATTGATATTTATAAAATATACACAAACATTATACCATATAAAATATATAAATACAATACCAAAAAAGTTTGTTAAACTCTTGACAAAGTTCGTGAAATGTTGTAACTTATTAGTAGGTAACTTTTTGTTATCTTTATAAAAATCAATTTTATAAATGCAAATATAAGGAGGAGTTTCCAATGGCTCAGAGAATCGTATTAAACACAATTTCTTATCACGGTAAAGGTGCAATTAAAGAAATACCTGCAGAAATTACTGCTCGTTCACTTAAAAAAGTTTTTGTTTGCACAGACCCTGATTTATTAAAATTCGGTGTTGCAGGAAAAGTAACAGATATTCTTAAAGAAAATAACATTGCTTTTGAAGTTTTCAGTGAAATCAAACCTAACCCTACTATTGAAAATGTTTTAGACGGCGTTAAGGCATTTAAAGCGTCAGGTGCTGATTCTATTGTTGCTATCGGCGGTGGTTCTGCAATGGATACTGCAAAAGCAATCGGTATTATTGTTGAAAATCCGGAATTTTCTGATGTAAGAAGTCTTGAAGGTGTAGCACCTACAAAAAATCACGCAACATTTACAATTGCAGTGCCTACAACAGCAGGTACTGCGGCAGAAGTTACAATTAACTATGTTATTACTGATGTTGAGAAAAAACGCAAATTTGTTTGTGTAGATGTTCACGATATTCCTGAAGTTGCAGTTGTTGACCCTGATATGATGGCTTCAATGCCAAAAGGTCTTACAGCAGCAACAGGTATGGATGCTTTGACACACGCTATTGAAGGTTATATTACAAAAGGCGCTTGGGAAATGACAGATATGTTCCATCTTAAAGCTATTGAACTTATTTCAAAACATCTTCGTGGTGCTTGTGAAAATACAGAAGAAGGCAGAGAGGGTATGGCACTCGCTCAATATATTGCAGGTCAGGGCTTCTCAAATGTTGGTCTTGGTATTGTTCATAGCATGGCTCATGGTTTAGGTGCTCTTTATGATACACCTCATGGCGTTGCTAACGCTATCATTTTACCAACTGTTATGGAGTACAATGCAGAATGTACTGGTGAGAAATACAGAGATATTGCTAAAGCAATGGGTGTAGAAGGTACTGAAAATATGACTATTGAAGGTGCTCGTAAAGCCGCAGTTGCTGCAGTAAGAAAGTTAGCAACAGATGTTGGAATCCCTGAAAATCTTAAAGAGATTGTTAAGGAAGAAGATATTCAGTTCCTCTCTGAAAGTGCTTACGCAGATGCTTGCAGACCTGGTAACCCGAGAGATACAAGTGTTGAAGAAATTGTTGAACTTTATAAGAGTTTAATGTAAGTGTTAATAAAAAGAAACTGTAAAAAACTTAACGTTTTTTACAGTTTCTTTTTATTTATTTGTTCAGGAAAAATGTAACTACTTTAATTCCAGTATAAATAATTAGAAATGCTGATAATAATTTTTTCAGAACATAAATTGATTTATATGCTTTTGTAATTTTTTCAATATTTTTTAAAGTTTTTAAACAATAATTCATCTGATAACTCTCCTAATCCGATGTTAATAGTACTCCGTGTGCAATTCCCGGTACGCTTTCGCCCTGTAAAGATGAAGTAGGTGAAAGCAAGGCACCTGTGCCGACAAATAAAACACGGTTAAGTTCTTTTTTGCGAAGTTTATTTATAATATAAGAACAAACAACACTTGCACTGCAACCACAACCAGAACCACCTGAGTGAACATCCTGTGTATCTGCATCATAAATCATAATTCCGCAGTCGTTGTGAACCTTTGAAATATCAATGTTATTTTCTTTGATAAGCAATTCTTTTAAAAGGTCGCTGCCAACTTTGCCTAAGTCACCGGTGAGAATTAAATCAAAATCATCGGGTGAAGTTTTTGTGTCATTTAAAAATGCACTTATTGTTTCTGCTGCCGCCGGCGCCATAGCAGCACCCATATTGTTTACATCGGTTATTCCTAAATCGCGTATTTTACCGAAGATTACAGCATTTATACGCGGGTTATCAGGGGCGGCGCTTTTTAATACAGCGGCACCGGCACCTGTAACAGTCCATTGTGCAGAGGGTGGTCGTTGTCCACCATATTCAAGCGGGTTTCTGTATTGCCTTTCAGCAGAGCAGAAGTGTGAAGATGTAGATGCAACTGCGCTCTGTAATGCACCTGAATCTATAAGTGTTGCAGAAAGTGCTAAAGAGAGTGCCATTGTCGAACATGCACCGTAGAGTCCTGAAAATGGCATACCGAATTCTCTGAGTCCGAATGACGAACCAATACATTGATTTAAAAGGTCGCCTGAGAAGCAACAGTCTATATCTTCTGCCTTTTCGTCCGCTTTAAATAAAGCACGGGTTACTGCATCTTTTACTAATTCGCTTTCTGCTTTTTCAAAAGTTTCTTTGCCTAAAAATTCATCTTCATGAATTTTATCAAATTCCTGTCCTAAGGGGCCTTCGCCTTCTTTTTTGCCTACAACGGCGGCGTTGCCTGTAATGCTTGGTTTGTTTTCTAAAAAAATAGTATATCTTCCAATTCTTTTTGGCATAATCATCACCAGAATTATATTGCCCTGAAAAAAAGAAAAAAACAGAAAAATCTAAAAAAGATTTTTCTGTTTTTTAATTATTTATTATGAGTTTCCTTGTAGACTTTATTGAGTACATCAATAAGTGTATCAATATCAAGTGGTTTTGCAATATGCTCATTCATACCAGCATCAAAAGCATTTTTCTTATCTTCGCTGAAAGCGTTTGCAGTCATAGCAATAATAGGAATATCTGCGATGTCTGTGTTGTCAGAGCCACGGATTTTTCTTGTTGCAGTGTAACCATTCATAATAGGCATCTGAATATCCATAAGAACAAATTCATAATAACCTTTTTCTTTTGATTCAAGCATTGAAACTGCAACGGTACCATCTTCTGCTTCTTCAATTATAAAACCTTCGTCCTCGAGAAGTTCGCGAGCAATTTCACGGTTAATTACATTATCTTCAACAATAAGAATTCGTTTTCCTTTAAGTTCCGGCAATAAGGATATTTCTTCTTTTGATTTAATTTCTTCGACATCAGCTTTTTCTGCTTTGAAAGTGAAGGTGAATTCTGTGCCGACACCTACCATACTGTTATATGTAAGTGAACCACCTAAAAGGTTTACAAGGTTTCTTGTAATAGCAAGACCTAAACCTGTACCTTGTACACCACTCTGAGTAGCAGTTTGTTCGCGTTCAAAAGCATTGAAAAGGTGTTTTTGGAATTCTTCGCTCATACCAACGCCAGTATCTTCAATTCTTACCTGATAATAAGCTTTTTCATCAACTGATTTCATTTCAGAAACCTGGAAGGTGATAGAACCTCCGCTATGTGTGAATTTTAAAGCGTTACTTAAGAGGTTAATGATTATTTGCGAAATTCTTAATGAATCGCTGTAAATCATTTCTGTATTGATATTGAAATTTGTATTGAAAACAATATCTTTCTGTGCCATATCGTGAACGAACATTTCTTTAAGTTTGTCAACTAATTCAGGGAAATTAACAATTTCACGATTAAGCTCAAGTTTTCCGCTGCCAATTCTTGCCATATCAAGCACATTATTTATAATGCTCAACATATGTTCACCGGAGTGTTTTGCTTTTTTCAGAGCATCAAGGGCAAGGTCTTTATTATCAATGTTCTTTTCTGCAATAGTATTGAAACCTAAAATAGCATTCATAGGCGTACGAATATCGTGCGACATATTGAAAAGGAAATTTGACTTTGCGGTTTCTGCTTTTTTTGCCTGATTAAGTGCGTCGAGAAGAATTCTGTGTTGTTTTAATTGTTCTTCAACGGTTTCTTCAATACTCTTGAATGCCCACACTTGCTCGTGTGGTTCACCGATTCGTGCAATATAAATCTGGTAATGAAGAATTTTACCTTCAAAAGGAACTTCGTAATTTATTCTGAAGCAAGGTGTTTCCCTGAGTTTCTCAGTAACAAGACGCAATTCAGTTTGTGCTTTTAAATATTCTCTTTGAGAGGGTGCTACGCAAATATCGAGATACGCATGAAAACTTGGAGTGTAAGGTATTTCATGAAGAAGATTTTTTCTGAATTCTTCATCGAAATTATCAGATAAAATATAAGGGATACCAACATCTCGTTTTGCATCAACATAATAAAGTGATTCGTATTCGGTACAGAGACCTGTAATAACTCTTAATCGTTGGTTTGAGTTTTCTAATAAATCTTCTGTTTCTTTGCGTTGCTCTAGTTCTTGTTCAACGATATTATCAATACAACGGAATGCAACAATCAATTTAGGGGAATCTTTATCCACAAAAATCGGGATAAATCTTATTTGCATATATCGTTGTTTGTCATCATATAATTCGCGGTAATTCAGTTCAAAAGGTTTGTGATCCCTGAAAATACAGGTTTTGATGTTTTCAAGTCTGGTTTCTTCAAGAAACATCTTGCGGTCATCTTTATGAACATGAGTTTTAGCGTAAGTCGAGAATATAGAGTCGTAACTTGTGAGAGCTACATCTGCTGTTGAGAATGTACTTGCAGAATTTTTATCATAATTTTTTGTGCATTTAAAAGTCCCGTTTTCTTCTGATATAAAATAGATTGAGGTATATTCTTCTGCAAGAGTTTCAATAATGAAATTTCTGTTCTGAAGTTCTCTTTGTTGCTCGATAATTGCATCTAATTCATTTTTTTCATATTTAGCTAACAATTCGGGACTGGCTATTTGTTGAATTATAACAGAATAACAATCTTTGAATTCAGGTGTATCAATATTTGTGAAACCTGCAGCGTAACGGTTAAAATCAGGGGAATTAAATAGCAGGCGCCCTTTTTCAAATTTATTGTGAACAGGACAAAAAGTACAAGGTTCATTTTTGTTTGCTATAGTATTATAACAAAGAGAACCTTCTACTACTTTAGGAAAAAAATTTTTTAATGTATCATTAGCATAACGAATACGGTAATCTTTACCGACAATATACATTCCACATTCAAAATTAAAATTATCCATTTTTTAACTACTTCCTGTCAGAAAATTTTTCTTTGTATGCAATAATTGCATCTTCTATAATTGAAACCGCATCTAAAACACCGCGAACTTCGTCAATTGCGGTTTCTTTTTCTTCAAGTGTTTTATAAACTGAAAAGAAGTGTTTCATTTCATCAAAAACATGTGTTGGTAACTGACTTATATCTTTATAAGTGTTATAAGTCGGGTCGTTAAAAGGAATAGAAATAATTTTATCGTCAGGCGCACCATTATCAAGCATTGTAATAACACCTATAGGGTAACATTCAACTATTGACATTGGTTGGATTTGTTCTGAACAAAGAACAAGAACATCTAAAGGGTCATTGTCTTTCGCAAAAGTGCGTGGTATGAAACCATAGTTAGCAGGATAGTGAGTAGATGTATAAAGAACTCTGTCAAGTCTTAAAAGACCTGTTTCTTTGTCGAGTTCATATTTCATTTTACTGCCTTTGCTTATTTCTATAACTGCGGCATAAGATGAGCGTGAAATACGCTCGGGGTTTATATCGTGCCAGATATTCAAAAAAATCGCCTCTTGTACTTTTGTTTGTATATGATATTACTATTTATTTTCCTGTTCCTCTAAAGATTTTAAATAATCTTCAGGGAGACTGTCATAATACATAAACATATTTTTACCATTTTTCTTTGAATAATAAAGTGCCTGGTCGGCTTTTGCCATAACATCTTCATAAGTTGCACCGTTTTCAGGGCATTTGGCAATACCAATACTAGCGTGGAAATCAATGGATTCGTCTTCAATTTTAATTGTTTCATTCATAAGGTCAAGAAGGTCTTGTGCACGGGTTGAAACAATATCATCATCAATAGGGTGGGGGAGGAAAATAATAAATTCGTCACCACCGAAACGACCTAAAATGTCGGTGTGTCGGAAAATACGACGGATGCAATCACCAAACTCGTGGAGAACATCGTCACCCATTGCATGGCCATAAGTGTCGTTGATTTTCTTGAAATTATCAAGGTCAACAAACATAAATACGCCTGTACCACCCTCGTTTATATGTTTTGAAATTTCTCTGCCGACAGCAGCTTTATTATAAAGAAGTGTGAGAGGGTCTGTATCCCTGTCGTGTTCAATATATCTTCTTAAAGTGAGTTCTTTCGCTTTTGTTTTAATCATATATGTGTTTAAGACTGCACCTAAAAAGTAAAAACTTACAGCGTTTAAAATATCAACAGAAGCAACTTCCCATTCTTTGACATAATTACTGCAGAGGCAGAAGATTACAACTTGTGCCGCGTTAAATGTAATAAGTCGCCATGGTCTGTCAATTATTATCATAGGAATAGCAATTAAGAACACGCAGAATGTTGTACTTGTAATTTTAGGACTGTTAAATGTACCTAAAATAATTGCATAAGCAAAAATTGCAAATATTGATATGTATGTTATCATTGTTGTGTAGTCTGGTTTTTTCGGAAGAAATTTCCAGGCGAAAAGTAACACTAATGCTTCACATACAAAAAGTGCACCATATAAAAACATATTTTTAGTGTATGATTCTTCAAAACATGACATTACAAGAAGTGCAAAGAAAACAATAGTTCCAAGACCTGAAGTAACAAAAAGAATACCCCTGTTTTTTTCTTCTCTTGCAGACCTTATAGAGTCGTATTCTTCAGGTGTAATACCCGCGTAAAAAAATGTAGAAATAAGATATTCTTTTATTTTGCTTAACATAACTTCCTCCAACCCAGTTCTACAAAAAAGTAGAACTACCCTATTTTTATCTATTTATAGTATTGTACTAAAAATTATATTAAAAATCAACAGTTTATCGAAAAAATATTCAAAAAAATTTAACATTTTAAACTAAAATTGACGAAGAAAGAGATTTGTGGTAGCATAGAAACATTCTAAAATAATGAGAAGTGAAAAAATGAAAGAATTTACTATAATTCCTGTTGCGAAAATAAAAAATGGATATAAAGAGAAATTTGGCATTCCAAGACAAAGTGGCCTTGCTCCACAGGTAAAATCAGAAATTATATTCGAGAAAGACTTCAGGGATGAAAATTTAATAAGAGATATTGAGCAGTATTCTCATTTGTGGCTTATATGGGGATTTACAGAAAATAATGGCGAGTGGTCACCAACAGTAAGACCACCGAAATTAGGCGGTAATAAACGAGTTGGGGTCTTTGCGACACGCTCACCCTATAGACCAAATTCACTTGGTCTTTCTGTGGTTAAATTAGAAGAAATCAGAAAGTCAGAAGATGGCAGAATTCTTGTGGTCAGTGGAGCAGATTTATTAAATGGCACACCGATTTTTGACATAAAGCCATATTTGCCGTATGTTGATGCTATTCCTGAGGCGAATGGTGGTTTTTCAGAAGAATTTAAAAATGATATTTTGAAAGTCAGTATACCTGATGAAATAAAAAATAAATTGAACAGTGAAGATATTAATGAGATTACATCTATTCTGGAACTTAATCCGAAACCACAGTATCAGAGCGATGAAGAAAGAATTTACGGGCTTTCTTATAAGAATTTCGAAATTAAGTTTAGATGTAGTGAAAAAGAAATCACAGTAATAGAAATAGAGTGAGGAAAATGGTAGTAACAAGACCTGATTTTTATAAAAATTTTAAATGTATAGCAGATAAATGCACAGATTCCTGTTGTATAGGTTGGGAAATTGTCGTAGATAGAAAAACAAGAGAAAAGTACAACAATATAACAGGCGATTTTGGGGAAAAGATAAGGGCGAATTTAGTAAAAGACGAAGAAAACGCAACTTGTTTTAAACTGGATGAAAATGAGCGTTGTCCGTTTCTTAATAAGAATAATCTTTGCGATATTATCATAAATTGCGGAGAAGATGCACTTTGTGGTATTTGTACTGAACACCCGCGTTTTTACAATGAGTTTTCTGAATCAATAGAATGTGGTCTGGGACTTTGCTGCGAGGAAGTTTGCAGGTTGCTTTTAGAAACTGACGAACCTTGCAATTATGTGACCGAAATCGTACCAGAAGATGAAATTTCTATTGGTTTTTATCTTGATGAAAGTGTGCATGAGGATTATATTGCGATTTACACTCTCAGAGCAGAAATGTTTGAAATTCTGAATAGTGATATAAATTTTGATGATAAAATTAACACTCTTAAAAAATTGGTGGAAAAAACAATAAAGGAAGAAATTGTATTTGATAGTGATGGTGCAATTTTAGCAAGGTATGATGAAACTGAACCAATAAACAGTGAGTGGACTGAATATTTTAATTCTTTAAAAGATAATATATGTGAGTATTTGGAAAAAGAAAAGCCGTTTGACGAAGCGACAAACGGCAATAAGCTTTATTCAAAAATTCTTTCTTACATAATATTCAGACATTTAAGCAGTTCTGTTTATGGTGATAATGCAGGTCTTAAAGAGTATTTTAATTTCTGTATTTCAGCGGTGAGGTTTATAAAACTTTGTGATATTAAAACTTACTGTGAAAAAAATCAGCTTACACTAACCGACAGAATTGAAAATGTCAAAAGGTGGTCAAAACAAATCGAATACAGTGATTTGAATGTTGATTTACTGACATTTGATGAGTGATATTATTCTGATAAAGCGGTATTAACCACAAATTGAAATGATAATTCGTCAATAATATCTTTTTTAGTTCCGTTAGCGGCGTAACATTCGTCTGCTGACGGAATTCTGTTATTTGTAACAGAAAGTTCAGCACAGGCAATATCTAAAACATCACAAACGCTGTCACCGTTTAAATCACCAGATACAATAACTTTATATTCGCCTACTTTTTCATCATTTTCATAGACAGAAATAATACTGCCTGTACCTAAAAATTCTACGGTTGAAGTTTTGAAACTTGCAGAAATTTCATATGTTACTTTGTCAGAAAAATCTACAATAGTTTCAATGTCGTTACATAAATCTGCACTTGTGAAAACAATACCATCTTCAATAATTGTGTCTGTATCTTCTGTTGGTGCAACAAAAATTTCAGGAATAATTTCTGTATTTATAATCTGTTCGCAGTTAAGACATTTTTGTTGCTTTTCGCCTTTTTCTTCAAAAGTAGGCTCTTTTGTTGTTACCCAATCGGATGGGGCATGTGCATCTACGGTTACCGTGTAATTTTTCCTTACATCTACTGTGTAGTTTGGAGAGTTGAAGATTTCACACATTATTTTACAATCAGAGTAGACCATTCCAAAAATCCAGAAACCTGTGCCATAAGTTGACAAATCAGGTTCAAAAACGATTTCTGTAATATCAGTTTCAGGGTCGTATCTGAAAACCTTGTTTTTGGTGTTGTAATATAAATAGTGACCGTCACCCGAGAGTTTTACATAGTTTCCCGACCAGTAACCACCACTGGCAGTAGTCCATGTGCTTGGCGGTACAGATGTCACTACAGTGGATTCGCCAGTTAAAACATTATTAAGTTTGTTTATTTTATTATTTGTAGAATCGTGGTAGTAATACTCATTATTTATAAGTTGAAATGCACTTTTACTGGTTTGCCAGTAGTAGTCATCATAAGTTGTGTCATCAGGGAAACTGAAGAAGTCAGTTGCTGTGTGGTCAGTATCTTTCATACCTTGTGTTGAACGGAGGAAGTTTTCGTGAGAAACTCTGCCGTACATATCCCACACAGGGTCATCCCAGGTGACATCTACATGATATGGAGTGTTATCAATGTAAACTATATTCCACGCATGGTTTAAAGTGTCGGAAGAACAGTAAAGGGTTTTAATTCCAACTTGGTCAAGCAGATAATCGTATGCTAAAGCGTAACCCATACAAACAGCATCACGCAGAACGAGAACCCCATAAGCATTATAAGAAGAACGGGGCATATTGCTGTAGTCGTACTTTAAAGTGTCGTAGTCATATTCACAGTGCAAAGCGAGTCTGTCATGTAAAATAAGTGCTTTTTCTACATCTGTAAGGTTTGGGTTATCTTTAACGCCTTTAAGAAGTTTTTCTGCTTCGGTAACCATTTTATTATGCATTTCTGCGTAATCTTCTTTAGTGTAGTATGAATAGAATTGGATATAAGTGAATTTGTTACCGGAAGAACCAATTCCCATACTGCCAATTCTGAAAAGTTCAGGTGAGTTGTACCAGATATGCTCTTGCAAGGCTTTTTCTACAGCGGTACTGTTAGGTATATTAAATTTACTTATGTTAATAGTTGCAAGAGTAGAAGATGTACCTTCAACGGTTTTTAATTGTTCGACCATATAATCGTTGAATTCTTTAAAGTCAAAATAAGTTGAGAGATCCAAAGTAGATGTGGCAGCGTCATAAAGAACAGGCGATTTTATGTCTACATCAGGAGAAACAATTTCTATTGCAAAAGCAAAATTAGTGTTTACTATTAATAAGACTAAAGTAAGTAGTATTATAATAAATTTTTTCATAATTTACACCGCCTTTATTTCATTATATAACAATTGTGTAAATGTGGTCAATTCATTATATTTATGAAATTTTTTAGTTCTGTTTATGAAAAATGTACACCATAAAGTTGCACTATAAAGAAGGATTGAATGCTTTGGTATAAGTAAAAAAACAAAGAGTAACTGTAGAAAATTTGAATTTTTACAGTTACTCTTTATGATTAATTAGAGATTTTATTACTCTTTTTATTTGTTATTTTGCCGTTTGAACCAGAGGTTATCGGTTTTGAACCACATTTGGTGAAAGTGTTACTACTGAGTGTTGTAACACGAGCTTTTTGGTAAACATGAATTCCACCGGCACAATTCTTTAAGGTGTTTGAACTTATGGTAGATACCTTAGAGGAATTGCCTACATTTAAAGCTCTGTTTTTGCTGGATGAAACAGTATTTGATTTGATGTTGGTAACGGTAGAAGACTCGTTTACCGTTATTCCATATAATTTCGGTGAAGAAAGGCTATTTCGTGTAATATCAGTTGCCTTTGATTTGAAATTGATTGAAATGGCTGTTCCACCTGCTGAACTGATACTGTTCTTGGTAATGGTGGTTGCTGTGGATTTTTCTAAGGCAATACCGTGCTTAGCGGGAGAGGAAATTTTATTTGATGAAATCTTGGTTGCCTTTGAACCTTCATAAAGAACAATTCCGTTATTTAAACTGCTTTTTATTGTGTTTGAAGAAATTGTATTAACAGTGCTTTTGGAAGCAATGTGTATTGAATTACTTTTAGAGGTTGAAATTGTATTTGAGGAAATATATGTAACCTTTGAAGCATCAATAACCACTATACCGGCTTTTTTAGGTTTGCTTATTTTATTCTCTTTTATTTTTTTTATCGAGGATTTTTGTGTTAATGAAATGCCATAACCTGCAGGAGAGCTAATTGAGTTTGAGGCAATTAAATCAGTAGAGGAGGATTCGAAAGCTATCGCGTTGTTACCCGCAGCTGATATTTTGTTTGACTCAATAGTGGTTGCAGAGGATTTTTCACGGAAGTAGATACCATTATAAACAGGGTTTTTAATGGTGTTTTTTATAACCGATATGTTTTTACTTGCACCTAAAGCCTGGATTCCGTAATAATTTGCAGAATCTTTCGGAGATTTTTTACATGTTATTGTGTTGCTTGATATTTTTACATTACGGGCATTTGAAACTCTTATGCCGTGACCATAGGTTGTAATGGTGTTGCCTGAAACAGTTGCACCTGTAATGTAATAATTACCCGTTGGAAGATTTCCGCTACCATCGCTGTGTGATTTCTTTTCGGTTATCTTACCACCAGAAACGAGAATTGCAAGTCTTTGATAATTTGCGTGTGGGTCCTTGGCATCGGTAAGAGTGATGGTGTTATTTTTTATTACAATACCTGCATCGGTAGGTTTAGTATATTCATCAGAAATATTAGTTGTTGTTTTTCCGTGATTTGCAATGGTTGATGCCAGATAGGTACCCTGACCATCGGTTGTTATTGAATAAATGGCAATACCGCGAGGTGCATTGGTAATTTTATTGTTTGCTATAGTAACCTTCTGGCAGTTCTGGAATTGAATTGCAACACTTGAAATTTTATTGAAGGTACAGTTTTTTATTGAAACACTTTTTATAGGTGCGTTTGCAATACCTGTATGACTGCCAATTGCACGGGGGACATTAGAAAATTTACAGCCTGTAATTTTTATATTTTTGCAGGGCAACGCTTCTGCTCTGTAACTGTTAAAATGTTTTTCGTGAGTAACATCAAATTGAATTGCTTCATAGGTTTTTGTTTTGGCATCAGCAGAGAGTGACTGATTCTTAAATACACAATTATTAAGTGTAAAGTGGTTTACTGCGGCAACTTCGGCGGTGTGAGAATCCTTTGCACCGGTAAGTACTGTGTTGTTCATAGTGAAATTTGTAGTATGAGCAACTTTAAGGATTGTTCCGTGAAGATTTGCACCACTGAGGGTACCATTATTAATTGTGATATTCTGGTAAGCAGTGTAACCTGTAAGACCATCAGTTAAAGGGTTTGCAGAACCAGCGTTATCCGAATTTTCAAAATCTAAAGACGGATTACCTATATGAAGCACATTATAGTCTGAATTTTTACGGGAAAGTGTTACATCTGTAAGGTCAAGTATTGTGTTACTGTATATTTTAAGACTGTAGTCAAGTTTGTAGTTACCTGCTTCAACTTTGACTGTGCAGGGGATATCCGCTGTGCCTATGAGAGTAGCCTCTTTCAAAGCATTGTTTATAGCTTTTACGGCGCCAAGTTGCGAGATTTCTTGTGCAGTAACATTTATAACTGTAGATTCAGTGGTGTTTTCAACTGCCGAAGCAATTACCAATGTGCCCGATAGTGCAAGAACAAGGGTGAAAAAAAGTGAAAACAGTTTAATTTTTGTTGATTTCATAAAGCACCCCTCTTTCTATAAAGGTCTTTTATTTTTTATAAATTTTCAATTTTATCTGCAAGCTTTTCTAACCAATCGCCCTCGAAAAGTTCAATAGCACCTGCATCTACTGCAGCAGCCAATTTGTTGTTGATTGGTAGTTTTGCGACTGTGTCTACAGAATGTTCTTTTGCAATTTCGTCAATGTGACTGTCACCAAAAATACTGTGACGCTTTTTACAGTCAGGACACTCAAAATATGACATATTTTCAACAAAACCCAATACTGGAATATTCATAAGTGAAGCCATTTTTACTGCTTTTTCAACAATCATACCAACTAATTCCTGAGGAGACGCAACAATAACAATTCCGTCAACAGGAATACTCTGGAATACAGTGAGAGGTACATCACCAGTACCTGGTGGCATATCTACAAACATAAAGTCTACATCGTTCCAGATAACATCAGTCCAGAATTGCTTTACAGTACCTGCAATAACAGGGCCACGCCATACAACAGGGTCAGTTTCATTTTCGAGTAAAAGGTTTACTGACATAACTTCAATGCCTGTCTTTGTCATACAAGGGAAAATACCTTGTTCAGACCCTTGAGCTCTTTCTTTTATTCCGAATGCTTTAGGAATTGAAGGACCTGTAATATCAGCATCAAGAATTGCGGTAGAAAAACCGCGTCTTTTCATTGAAACTGCTAAAAGTGAGGTGATAAGTGATTTACCAACTCCACCTTTACCGCTGACAACACCAATAACTTTTTTGATTTTTGAAAGTTCGTGTGGTTTTTCTAAAAGACTTTCAGGTGTGCGTGAAGAGCAGTTCTGACTGCAACTGCTACAATCGTGTGTACATTCGCTCATTTTAAATCATCTCCTAATAATATAATTGGTATGATACCACAATAAAGACGAAATATCAAGGTATAGTGAAATTTAATTCAAATTGCACTATAAATTTAAAATTGCAGGGTGTATTTTGTATATGAAAAACTATTGACATTTGCTTCTATTTTTTATATAATGCAATGTGCGATTGTCTGTAATTACGAAATCAGACAAATAAATTTGTAAAACAGGTTGTTATTTTACCCACTACTTTCACTACTTAAATAATTTACCTGAATAATAGATAGGAGTAAATAAAAATGAAAAGAACTTATCAGCCTAAGAAAAGACACAGAAAAATGGAACACGGCTTCCGTAAAAGAATGGCAGACAGAAACGGCCGCAAGGTACTTGCTCGTCGCAGAAGAAAAGGCAGAAAGCAACTCACTTATTAAGAATTAGCCTGAATCCGAGGAGAGAACAAGTGTCACACTTTGTCACACTAAAATTAAACGGTGATTTCCGCCGTCTTTACAATAGAGGTAGGGCTGTAACAAATCCTGCGTTGGTTATGTACTATTCGAAGAACCGCGCGGGAATTTGTCGTATTGGTATAACTACCGGTAAAAAAATTGGTAATGCAGTGGAGCGTAACCGTTCAAGGCGAGTTATCAGAGAAGCTTTCAGAAGTGTGGTAAAAGATATTGACGGGGATTTTGACATTGTTTTTGTTGCGAGAAGCAAAACCAAATATCAGAAGAGCACATATATTGAGAAAATTATGCGCGATATGATGTTTAGTGAGAATATGCTGAAAACTGAAAGTAATGGTGCAGAAGAATGAAAAACGCACTTTTAAAAATGCTTTCGTTTTATCAGCGTAAAATTTCTCCGCTTTTCCCACCAAGGTGCCGTTATTATCCAACTTGTTCACAATATGCAAAAGATGCTATTGAAATTCACGGAGTACCGAAAGGCATAATTCTTGCCATCTGTCGCCTTATGCGTTGCAATATTTTATTTCCTGGCGGTGTGGACCCAGTTCCACCTAAGAAAGAGAAAAAATGTTGCCATAAGGGCAGACATCAAAAATGAAAGGATACCAAAATAAATGGCTGGAATTTACGAAGGTATTAGAACGCTTTTATTGCCCGTTTTCAGTTTACCACTCAGTTGGTTTTACGATTGGACAGGTAGTTATGTTTTAGCGATTTTCTTATTGACACTTATTATAAGATTATTACTTTTACCTGTTTCAATAAAACAACAGAAAAACTCAGCAAAGCAAACAAGACTTAATGCAAAAGTAAACAGAATAAGACAAAAATACGCAAATAACCAACAAAAAGCACAACAGGAAATCCAGGAGCTTTATCAACGCGAGGGCTTTGGTGCAGCTAATATGGGCTGTATGCCTATGATGATTCAGATGATTGTTATGATTGGTCTTTATGGCGTTATGTACAAACCACTTTCAAGTGTGTTAAGATTCAGTGATGAAAAAATCACCGCTATAAAGGAAGTTATGAAAACTGCTCTTGAAGCAGCTTCTAAAAATAGCAAACGCGGTTCTGTTGATATGGCTGAAATCAGTATTCTCAAGAATTTTGGTGACTATGCAGCAGAACTTAAAGATTCTATAGGTGCAGAAGCATTAGCAGAATTAGCGGAGTTCAGTGAGAAATTCACATTTTTAGGTCTTGACCTTTCTGTTACACCGGATAAAAGTCATTTTGATGCTTATTGGCTTATTCCGATTTTAGCATGTCTTACTGCAGCATTTTCTTCAGTTTATATGTATTTAAAACAAAGAAAACAAAATCCTGAAATGGCTAAAAATCCTGCTATGGGTTGTATGTCATTTATGTCACCTCTCATGTCACTTGTTTTTACATTTATGTTCCCGACAGGTGTTGGTGTTTACTGGATTATTTCTAACATTATCGCATTTGTTCAACAAGTAGGACTTTCTGTTTTTTATAGTCCTAAAAAAGTTATTGCACAACAGATGGTGGATGAAACTGTTGTAAGGCGTTCGAAAGAAAACACTACAAAATTACGCGTAGAAAACGAAAAGAAATAAGGTGTTACTATGATTAAAGAAGCAATTGGTGTTGCATCTACAATAGATGAAGCTAGAAAAATAGCAACCCAGAACCTTAATGCACCATTAGATGCAGATGTTAAGGTTGAAATTATATCAATGCCAAAGAAAAAGGTTTTAGGACTTTTCGGCGGTGCAGACGCAAAAGTTAAAGCTTTTTATGATGATGGTGTAGAAGAAGTTAAAAAAACACCTGAGAAAAAGCAAGAAAATAAAAAAGCAGAACCTAAAAAAGAAAATAAACCTGCTAAAAAAGAAACTCCAAAAGTGAAAGAACCTGAAATTGACCTTTCAGGTATTGAAGCAAAAGAAACAGATGCTACAAATTATCTCAAATCAATTCTTGTTGGTATGGGATTCTCTGATGCTAATGTAACTGTTAAAGAAACAGAAGAAGATTTATTCTTTGAAATTACTTGTGGCGAAGATTATGGTAACATCATCGGCAGACGCGGTGAAACACTTGATGCACTTCAATATCTCACAAGACTTTATGTTAACCGTGCAGATAAAGATGGCAAAAGAGTTGCACTTAATGTTGGTGATTACAGAAAACGCCGTGAAGAAACACTTAAATCTCTTGCAAAGCGTCAAGCTCAGAGAGCTATTAAATATCGCAGAAGTTGTGTGCTTGAACCAATGAATCCTTATGAACGCCGTATTATTCATACAGCAGTTCAGGAAATCAGTGGTGTTTCATCACACTCAGTAGGCGAAGGCGAAAACAGAAGAGTTGTTATTGTTTCTGATGATTGTGATAATCAGAGACGCGGTGGTTACTCAAGAGATCGCCGTAACAACAATGGTGGCAGAAGAGAAAACAGAAGACCACAATATGTTCCTGAAACTCCAAAAGAGCCAAGAGAACAAAAAGTGGATGCTACAGGTTCTTCTCGCTATGGCAAAATTGAGCCAAAGCATACTGCTACTGAAACGACAGAAGAATAATTTTCCCTTGACAACCCGAAAAAATAGGTATAATATTATTATATAGTTTAAATCTATGATTAAGAGAGTAGGAACGGAGCGTTTCTTCAGAGAGCGTACCGGTTGGTGAAAGGTACGAGTTACACCGTTCTGAAGACCACTTATGAGTGCTTTGTGAAGCGTATATATTACGATAAATAAAGCCGTCTGAAGTCGCGTTAAGACTTCCTCGAGTGGCAGTATTATACTGCAATTTGGGTGGAACCGTGGAGTATTATGCTTCATCCCATTTTTTATGGGGTGGAGCATTTTTATTTATATAATTAATAATCTTGAAAGGCGGAATATATATGATTAAAGTTACACTTCGTGATGAAGTAAAGGAATTTCCAAAGGGTACTACACCTGCTGATATTGCAAAAGAAATCAGTATGGGACTTTACAGAAATCTTTGTGCATGTACAGTAAATGGTGTAATGGCAGATGTAAGAACAGAATTAAATGAAGATTGTGAAGTTAATCTTCTCACTTTTGAAAGTGAAGAGGGTAAACACGCATTCTGGCATACTGCATCTCACATTTTAGCACAGGCAGTAAAAAGACTTTATCCTGAAACAAAACTTGCAATTGGTCCTGCAATTGACAATGGTTTCTATTATGATTTTGATTCAGAAGTTTCTTTCACACCTGAAACTCTCGAAAAAATTGAAGCAGAAATGAAAAAAATCGTAAAAGAAGATATTGAACTCGAAAAATTCCTTGTTGAGCCGGATGAAGCAATTAAGCTTATGGAAGAAAAAGGTGAGATTTACAAGGTTGAACTCATTAAAGAACACGCAGGTAAAAATGAACCTATCAGTTTTTATAAACAAGGTGGATTCTGCGATGTTTGTGCAGGTCCACACATTCTTTCAACAGGCAAAGTAAAAGCAATTAAACTTACTGCCTGCACAGGTGCTTACTGGCGTGGTGACCAGAACAATAAAATGCTTCAGAGAATTTATGGTACTGCATTCCCTAAAGCATCTGAGTTAGAAGAACATCTTTTAAGAATTGAAGAAGCAAAAAAACGCGACCACAATAAATTAGGCAGAGAGCTTGAAATTTTCACAACAGTTGATTCTATCGGTCAGGGCTTACCAATTCTTCTTCCAAAAGGTACATTTATTGTGCAGACACTTCAGAGATTTGTTGAAGATGAAGAAGCAAGAAGAGGTTGGGTGCGTACAAAGACACCTCTTATGGCAAAGAGCGACCTTTACAAAATTTCAGGTCACTGGGACCACTATAAAGATGGTATGTTCGTATTAGGTGATGAGGAGAAAGACAACGAAGTATTTGCGCTTCGTCCAATGACTTGCCCATTCCAGTACCAGGCATACTTGAACAGAGCTCGTTCTTACCGTGACCTTCCAATGCGTCTTGCAGAAACATCAACTCTTTTCAGAAATGAGTCTTCAGGTGAAATGCATGGTCTTATCCGCGTAAGACAGTTCACAATTTCAGAGGGTCACCTTATGTGTACTCCTGAACAACTTGCAGATGAATTTGAGCGTTGCCTTGACCTTTGCATATTTATGCTCAAAACTCTCGGTCTTTATGAAGATGTTTCTTACAGATTCTCTCAATGGGACCCTAATGACAGAGAAAAATATATAGGTACTGAAGAACAGTGGAATGAAGCACAGGGTATTATGAAAGAAATCCTTGATAACCTCAATATTGATTATAAAATCGGTATTGGTGAAGCTGCTTTCTATGGTCCTAAACTTGATATTCAGATTAAGAATGTTCACGGTAAGGAAGATACTTTGATTACAATTCAGATTGACCAGATGCTTGCAGAAAAATTTGGTATGGAATATGTAGCGAAAGATGGTACAAAGAAAAATCCTTATATCATCCACCGTACATCTATTGGTTGCTACGAAAGAACTCTTGCACTTCTTATTGAAAAATATGCAGGTGCATTCCCGATGTGGCTCGCACCTGAGCAGATGAGAATTCTTCCTATTTCTGAAAGACATCACGATGCTTGTTACGAACTTAAAAACAAACTCGAAGCAAATGGTCTTCGCGTGACAGTTGACGACAGAGCAGAAAAAACAGGCTACAAAATCCGCGAAGCACAGCTTGAAAAAATCCCTTATATGCTCATTCTTGGTGATAACGAAATTGAAAACGAATCACTTTCTGTAAGAAGCAGAAAGAATGGCGATATGGGTTCAATGAAAGTTGACGAATTTATCAAAATGGCGATAGAGGAAGTTGAAACCAAAAAGCTGTAAGCTTTTTGAATGCAAAATGCAGAATGCAAAATTTCGGAAACGCTTCGCGTTTGATTATAATTATCATTGAATAATAAAAACTACATCTTATTATTTAAAGTTGATTTTAGTACCAACTAAAAATGCTAAGATGTAGTTTTTTAGTTTATCAGTTTCCTAATTTTTATTTCCTGAACAAAAATTATTGTAAAATTGGAAAATATGTGCTAGACTGAAAAGTGCGACACAAGTTAATATATGTCAATTTTAAGGATGTGTTTTTATTTTGGTAAAAATGCATGCTCTATTTTCGCATTCCTTGGAATTGACGAAAACTTGTGGCGCAGCAAATCGGAGCTATGTGTTTTTCGTGCGTAGCTTCGGCTGCGCACTTTTTAATTTTAAAAATTTAAGGAGGTAAAAATAATGAAAAAGTGTATCGGTTTAGTTTTAGCAGTTGTTTTGGTGTTTGGAATTTATTTATCTATACCGATAAATTCAAATGCAGCACAGTTACCTGAGGTACAGGTGACATCTGTTTCATCAACATCAAAAGGTGTGAAAATCGAATGGGAGCAACTTAACAATATTGAGGGCTATATAGTATTCAAACTCGTTCAGAATGAAGCAGGGGAATATGTATATCAGCAATTAGCGGTAGTTGGTGCTTCAACTTTAGCATTTACAGACCGGACCGCAGTAGATGGTGAAACATATTGCTACGCAGTTGCAGCAATGGATGCAATGGGTAATGCTGGGCAGTACAGTGAGTTTGCACATACATATAAAAAATTAACAACTCTTTCAACACCAAAAGTATCTGTTAAGGGTACGTCAAGTGGTGTAAAGGTAAGTTGGAAAGCAATAGAAAATGCAGAAACTTACACAATTTACAGAAGAACGTACAACACAAAAACTAAAAAATATTCTTCATGGACTACTCTTAACAAAGATTATACCAAAATAAGTTATACTGATAAAAAGGTTAATCTTGGTAAAACTTACAGTTACAAAGTAAAAGCGGTTAATGGTGATGTCAAAAGCACTTCTGCCGCAACAAAAAATATTAAATTTAATGTTGTTCCAACAGTTGAAATAGCAAATGCACAAAAGGGTATAAGTGTTAAATGGAGCAAAATTCCGTCAGCAACTGGTTATATAGTGTATTCTGCGACCTATAATTCAAAAACTAAAAAATGGTCTGGCTGGACTAATAGAGAAACAACAAAATCAACCACTACATCATGGACAGATAAGAAAGTAAAAAATGGTTCAATTTACCGTTATACAGTCCGTGCAGTTTATAGTGGCGGAAAAACTGGTTATAAAGCAACAGGTGCTTTAAGATTTTTAACACAACCAACTGTTAAAATTGCAAACGCTTCAAATGGTGTAAAAGTAAGCTGGAATAAAAATACATCTGCAACTGGTTACACTGTTTACAGAGCGACACTCACAAATGGTAAATGGTCATCATGGAAAAATGTGAAAACAACTAAAAATAATGTTTTTAGTTTCGTAGATAAAAATGCTGGAAGTGGCGAAGTTTACCGTTACACAGTAAAAGCAACTAACGCTAATTCAAAAAGTTCATATAAAGCAACAGAAAAAATAATGTTCTTGTCACAACCACAAGTTACTGTTGCAACATCTTCAAATGGAGTTAAAGTCAACTGGACTGAAACAACTGGTGCAATTAAGTATGCAATTTACCGTTCAGAATATGTTGATGGTAAGTGGACTTCGTGGTTTAATATCAGTACCACACCAAACTTAAGTTTAACTGATACCAATGCATTAAAAGGTGTTAAATATAAATATGCAGCAAGAGCAATAAATGGTAACTTTAAGAGTACCTATAAAGCAAGCTCAGCAATAAATGGTTGCGTAACCCCTGGTTCACAAGGAGGAAGCACATCAACAACACCAAGGCCAGATGTAACATATTATATTCCTACAACAGTACCTGTACAGCCAACAGAGTATGTACCAGACACAACATACTCATCTTATATACCAACAACAAGACCGGTTAATATTTGGGATAAAGAAACTATATTTAATTTCTATAAAAAATCTGCTCACGATATTGCAACGAACGGTAGTGCTGGTTATAATAAATTGGAATATCAAGTGGTACCTGTAGTTAATTTTGGTTCTTGTGCTTCAATTTTTTCACCAATTCTCGAGAGTTATCTGATAACTGAAGATGAAGCTGAAGTAAAGGTTAACCAAAAAGGTTCTTATGATGCTATGTGTCGTTTTCCTGATTGTACCCTTACAGATTTATCAAAAGTAAAAAGTGCTACAAAGAGAGACCTTCCTAATGGTAACTATCGAATTACAATTGTTATGATGGATGAAGATACCCCAATGAATAAAGAAACGAGTTTTTTATCACAAGTAACGAATTCAGTTTTTTATTGGGATGACATACAGGAAGTGATTAATGAATATTCATTTATAAAAAGTATTAATAGTAAATCAGTTTTACATGAAAGTTTTACAATTGAAGCCGAAATGACAAGAGATGGTAAGTTTGTTTCTCTTACTCATTATGCAACAGTTGATATGTATGCTAATGTAGATATACTTGTTGTTGGCAATCAGGACATTGAATGTGAGATTTTGAATGCTTGTGAATATTTTAACTTTATTTATTGATAAATGAAAGAATGTAGTATTTTTTATTGATATTTAATTATATTTGCCAACGCAGTTCCGCAATTTTCAACTTTCAATTTTCAATTAAACCTGACGACCGACCACTAGCCAACAAAAAAACCTGCAGAGTGTTTCCACTCTACAGGTTTTTTATTTAACTAATCTTATTCAGCTTTTGGAGCGTAAAGGTCTTTAAGACGAAGGAGATGGTCATATCTCTCTGTAGCTGTTTTCTCTGAAAGTGCGAAGAGTTCTTCTGCTCTTTCTGGGAATGAGCGTGTAAGAGATGCATAACGAGCTTCGTTAAGAAGGAATTCACGGTAGCTGCCTGTTGCAGGTTTGCTATCAATTGTGAATGGGTTCTTACCTTCTGCTTTAAGAGCTGGGTTGTAACGGAACATATTCCAGTAACCGCAGTCAACAGCCTTCTTCATTTCGTTCTGGCAGTTAATCATACCGCCTTTGATTGAGTGCATTTCGCAAGGTGCGTAAGCAATGATGATTGAAGGACCGTTGTAAGCTTCAGCTTCTTTAATTGCTTTAAGAGTCTGGTTCTGGTCAGCACCCATAGCGATTTGTGCTACATAAACATAACCATAGCTCATAGCGATTTCAGCAAGGCTCTTCTTAGCAACTGCTTTACCAGCAGCAGCGAACTGAGCAACCTGACCGATGTTAGAAGCCTTAGAAGCCTGACCACCTGTATTTGAGTAAACCTCTGTATCGAATACCATAATGTTTACATCTTCACCAGATGCGAGAACATGGTCAACACCGCCGAAGCCGATGTCGTAAGCCCAACCGTCACCACCGAAGATCCATACAGATTTCTTTGCAAGATATTCTTTGTTAGCAACGATTGATTTGCAGTTGTCACATTCAATGCCTTCAAGAGCAGCTACAAGAGCATCAGTAGCAGCACCGTTAGCTTCACCATCATTAACTGTGTCAAGGTAAGCTTTAGCTTTTGCCTTGAGGTCATCAGAAGCTTGTTCAGCTGTAAGAATGTTTTCAACTTTAGCAATAAGGCTGTTACGGATAGCGTTCTGTCCTAAATACATACCGAAACCGTGTTCAGCGTTATCTTCGAAGAGTGAGTTAGCCCATGCAGGACCCTGACCCTTAGCGTTTACTGTGTATGGTGATGTAGCAGCTGGACCACCCCAGATTGAAGAACAACCTGTTGCGTTAGAGATGTACATTCTGTCACCAAAGAGTTGAGTGATAAGACGAGCATAAGCTGTTTCAGCACAACCAGCACATGAGCCTGAGAACTCAAGAAGAGGTTTCTTGAACTGGCTTGAGATGAGGTTAGCAGATGAAGCAATGCCTTCTTTTTCTGTTACGTTTGCTACGCAGTAATCAAATGCTGCCTGCTGTGCATCCTGGCTTTCACGAGAAACCATCTTAAGAGAGTTTGTAGGACAAACGCCAACACAAACACCGCAACCCATACAATCCATAGGAGATACAGCAAGTGTATATTTGTAGCCTTTGTTTGTAACAGCTTTTTCTTTTGTTGCAACTTTTGTGATTTCAGGAGCATTAGCTGCTTCTTCTTCACTCATTGCGAATGGACGGATTGTAGCGTGAGGACAAACGTAAGCACATTTGTTACAACCAACGCAAGTGTCATTGTTCCATTCAGGAACCATAACTGCAACACCGCGTTTTTCGTAAGCAGATGCACCTTGTTCGAATGTACCGTCTGCGTGGTCCATAAATACAGAAACTGGAAGAGAGTCACCATTCATGTTACCAACTGGTTTCATGATATTGTCAACCATCTTAACAAGTTTTGCTGGGCCTTCAGCTTTTTCAGCAACAACATTATCAGTTGCGTTAGCCCAGTCAGCAGGAACATCATATTTCTTGAATGCACCGAAACCAGCGTCGATAGCTTTGTGGTTCATATCAACGATATCCTGACCTTTTTTGAGGAACTTCATAGCAGCGTTCTTCATATAGCCGATTGCATCTTCTTTTGGAAGAACATTAGCAAGTGCGAAGAATGAAGCCTGAAGGATTGTGTTTGTTCTCTTACCAAGACCGATTTCAGCAGCTAAGTCAATAGCGTTAACTGTGTAGAGCTGAATGTTGTTCTTAGCAATATATTGTTTTGTTTCAGCGTTGAGCTTTTCAGCTACTTCAGCGTCATCCCACTGGCAGTTGATAAGGAATACACCGCCTGGTTTAACGTCGTTAACAATCTTGTAGCCTTTTTCAATGTAAGCAGGTGTGTGGCAAGCAACGAAGTCTGCCTTGTTTACATAGTATGGGCTCTTAATAGGTTTATCACCGAAACGAAGGTGAGAAATTGTAACGCCACCTGTTTTCTTTGAGTCATATTGGAAATATGCTTGTACATATTTATCAGTATGGTCACCAATGATTTTGATAGAGTCTTTGTTAGCACCAACAGTACCGTCACCGCCGAGACCCCAGAATTTACACTCGATTGTACCTTCAGCAGCAGTTGCTGGAGCTTCTTTTTCTTCGAGTGAAAGGTAAGTAACGTCATCGTTAATACCAAGTGTGAAGTGTTTCTTTGGTTCAGCTTTTGCGAGTTCATCGTAAACTGCAAATACTGATGCAGGTGGTGTGTCTTTTGAACCAAGACCGTAACGACCGCCTGTTACTGTAAGACCTGTTTTGCCACAAGCTTCAAGAGCTGCAACAACATCAAGGTAAAGTGGTTCACCAATAGAACCTGGTTCTTTTGTTCTGTCAAGAACAGCAATCTTCTTAACTGTTTTAGGAAGAGCTGCGCAGAATTTATCAGCAGCGAATGGTCTGTAAAGTCTAACTTTAAGAAGACCAACTTTTTCGCCTTTAGCTAAGAGGTAGTCAATAACTTCTTCAGCAACGTCGCAGAATGAACCCATTGCTACGATAACTCTGTCAGCATCTTCAGCACCGTAGTAGTTGAAGAGTTGATAGTTTGTGCCAAGTTTAGCATTAACTTTGCCCATATATTCTTCTACAATTGCAGGAACTTCATCATAGAATTTGTTACATGCTTCTCTGTGTTGGAAGAAGATATCACCGTTTTCGTGAGAACCACGCATTACTGGGTGTTCTGGGTTAAGTGCTCTCTGACGGAATGCATCAACAGCATCCATATCGCACATTTCTTTAAGGTCTTCATAATCCCAGATTTCAATTTTCTGAATTTCGTGAGATGTACGGAAACCGTCGAAGAAGTTAATAAATGGAACACGGCTCTTGATTGTTGCAAGGTGAGCAACTGCGCCTAAGTCCATAACTTCCTGAGTATTTGTTTCAGCGAGCATTGCGAAACCTGTCTGACGACAAGCATAAACGTCTGAATGGTCACCGAAAATATTAAGTGCGTGAGAAGCTACGCAACGAGCTGAAACATGGAAAACTGATGGGAGAAGCTCACCAGCAATTTTGTACATGTTAGGAATCATTAAAAGAAGACCTTGTGATGCTGTATAAGTAGTTGTAAGAGCACCAGCTGCTAAAGAGCCGTGTACTGTACCTGCAGCACCTGCTTCAGATTGCATTTCAGCAACTTTTACAGTTGTACCGAAAATGTTTTTTTGACCTTGAGCAGACCACTGGTCAACATAGTCAGCCATTGGGCTTGAAGGTGTGATTGGGTAGATGCCGGCAACTTCTGTGAAAGCGTATGAGACATACGCAGCCGCATTGTTACCGTCCATGGTTTTCATTTTACGTGCCATTGGATTTTGCCTCCTATGATTTTTAATTTTAAACACATCTATTCTATCACTAAAATAAAAAAATGTAAACATTAAATCGTTAAAAATTCTACAAAAAAAGTGGAAAATTTACTATATTTAAGTAAAAGATATATCTATAATGTAGAATAGTTGTAATAACATTGACAAAAGTGCTATTATTTTGTATAATACAAAAATTAAAATATATTTTTGAAAGGAGCAAGTCCTATAATGGATGACGCCGGACCTGGTATTATTTTAAATTCAATTGAGCCGATGCTCAATACACTCGAAGTAACTGCAAGTGCAAAATCACTTATATGGCAAGTGCCGTTACTTATAGTTCTTATTTTAGTTAATGCATTTTTTGCAATGAGTGAAATTGCACTTATTTCACTTAATGATGCAAAACTGGAAAAACAAGCAGACGAAGGCAATAAAAAAGCAAAACAAGTTTTAAAACTTACAAAAAATCCAAGTAAGTTTTTATCTACAATTCAGATAGGTGTTACTCTTGCAGGGTTCTTAGCATCAGCTTCTGCTGCTACAACTTTAGCAGAAATGCTTACTTCTGTGGTAGTGAATTCAACGGGTGTAAGTGAAAAAATCATTTCACCAATTGCAGTTGTTCTTGTTACAATTATAATGTCATACTTCACACTTGTTTTCGGTGAGCTTGCACCAAAAAGAATTGGTATGCAGATTCCTGAAAAAATCGCTTTTAAAGTAGTTGGAGTATTAAAAACAATTTCAAAAATAACTTCACCTTTTGTAAAAGTTCTTTCAGTTTCTACAAATGGCGTTGTAAGACTTTTAGGTTTTGACCCTAATGCTTCTGAAGAAGTTGTTACTGAGGAAGAAATCAGAATGATGGTTGATGTTGGTCAGGAAAAAGGTGTTATTGAAGATGTTCAGAAAGAAATGATTAACAACATCTTTGAGTTTGATGACCTTAATGCCGGTGACATTATGACTCACCGCACCGATGTTACCGCAGTTGATGTTGAAGATGCAGATATAGAAAGTTTTGTTAATCTCGCTATTGAAAAAGGTTACTCAAGAATTCCTGTTTATGAAGGCGAAATTGATAATATAATCGGCATTATATATGTTAAAGATTTACTTAAGTATGTGGGTAAATCTGTTCCCGCTAAAGCAAATCTTAAGAAAATGGCAAGAGAAGCGTACTTTATTCCTGAAACAAAATCCTGTGGAGAATTGTTTACAGAAATGAGTGCTAAAAAAATTCAGATGGCTATTGTTGTTGACGAGTACGGTGGTACAGCGGGTATTCTCACACTTGAAGATTTAGTTGAAGCAATTATGGGTAATATTCAGGACGAATATGACCATGAAGATGAAGAAATCTCAAGAATTGACGATAATACATTCACAGTTGATGGTACTATTGATATTGAGGAAATTGAAGAACTTATAGGCAAAGAACTCCCTGAGGGTGACTACGAAACTCTTGCAGGATTTATAATTGACCAACTTCAATTCTTACCTAAAGACGGTGAAATGAACGAAGTAGAATTTGAAAATGTCAAATTCACAGTTCTTAAAGTTGATGAACGAAGAATAGAAAAAATTAAAGTCGAAATCACTCCGCTACCTGAAGTAGAGGACGATGACGACGATGAGGATGAAGATGATTAAAAAAGAAACTCAGCATTTTTGCTGGGTTTCTTTTTGGTTAGGAAGCAGGAAATAGGAAGCAGGAAACAGGAAACAGAGTGAGATAACCTCTGTTCCCTGTTTTGTTAGACAGGGGGCGGATGATTGAGGTAAGAAGTAAGAGTGAATAGTGAAGATGTATCTTGTAAAATGCTGATTCGTATTACTTTAAAACTTAATAAAATCAAACAAACTCAGTTAATTGATTTCGGTCAATTAACTGAGTTTTATGTTTTAAAGAATAAAGTGAAAATGAAAAGAAAAAGTTGTTTTTAAGGTGTATCTCTCTTCGAATAGAGGTACATTATAGAAATAACTGCACTCTTTCTTTTGTGATTTATGAGAGAATATAGTTTTATGTTTTAAAGTATAAAATAAATTAAAACAGGAAAAAGCGGTAATTGCCACTGCTTCCTGATTCCTGTTTCCTAGTTCCTAGTTCCTAATTCCTAGTTCCTAATTCCTAGCCCCTAGCCCCTAGTCCCTGACCTTTTCTTCTTCGCAATTGCACAAGTCAGGCAAATAACATCCGAAGCACCTGCAATAAGAAGCGTCTTTGCACATTCATCGAGTGTTGCGCCGGTTGTTTTTATATCGTCACAAAGAAGAATTCTTTTGTCGAGAATATCAATTTCGGGGTTTACTGAAAATACACCGAGCAGATTACCTTTTCTTAAATTTTCGTCAAGAAAATGCTGGTCGCCTGTTTCGTAAGTTTTAGAGAGCAAATTTTCACATGGTAATTCTAAAATATCACACATTTTTCGTGTGAGTAATTCCGCCTGGTTAAATCCGCGTTCCTTTTGCTTTTTCTTATGCATTGGCACAAATGTTACTAAATCCACTGAATATTCTGAAAGATTGTTAATGTAACATTTTGCCATTTGTTCTGCTAAAATGTCAGCCACTTCAGTTTTCTTACGGAATTTTAAAAGTTTTATAGAATTACTTGCAGTGCCTTCATAATAAAGGGGAGCAGAAATTGCTTCGTAGTATGATTTGTGATTTTTACAAGCACAGTCCTCTTTATTGCATCCGCATTTAAAACATATTTCACCGGTTATTTCGTGAAGATTGTCTTCACATTTCTGACAGATTTCTTCGTTGTGTTTTATTACACAGGTACAGTAACGACATCTGTTAGGAAATAAAAATGCAACTAAAAAATCTTTTAATTCGTGTATATCCATCAGAATTCAGCCTTTAAGAAGTGTGATAATGCAGAATAACGCTTTGACTTTTTATCGTTAGCAGTCATTCTGAAAACTAAATCAGAGGAGCCTACTGTAATTAACATATCTTTCGCTCTTGTAACCGCGGTGTATAAAAGATTACGGTATGAAAGTTCTGGTACTACACCAATTACAGGCATAATAACTGCTTTGAATTCGCTACCCTGACTTTTATGTACTGTTATAGCGTACGACAAATCGAGTTCACTTAGGTTTTCTGCGGCAATTTCTGCAACTCGTCCGTCAAAATTTAGTGTGACAAGTCCGTTTTGTGTGTTGATTTTTTCTAAAATACCAATATCTCCGTTGAAAATTCCGTTACCTTTTTCGTCTTCGCTTTCCCATTCTATATTATAATTGTTTTTGGTCTGCATTACTTTGTCGCCCTCGCGGAACAACTGACCTGCAACAATTACTTCGTGCTTGTTATCATCCTTAGGGTTCAGAACATTCTGTAAAATTTTATTTAAGTTTACAGTACCTGTTTCACCTTTTTTAGATGGGCAGATTACCTGAATGTCTGAAAGAGGGTCCCAGTTGTATGCTTTTTTTAGCCTTACAGCACAAAGTTCTGCGACAGTTTCTGATGCTAAAAATGTTGATTGTCTTTCCATGTGAAAAAAATCTTTGTTGTCATTTTTTAAGTCAGGCATTTCGCCGTGTACAATTTTGTGAGCATTACTTACTATTTTGCTTTCCATAGCCTGACGGAAAACTTTATTGAGTTCAATAACAGGTAACACTTCTGCTTTTATTAAATCGTGCAAAACATTACCGGCTCCTACCGGTGGCAACTGGTCAGAGTCGCCAACTAAAATAAGTCTGCAACCAAGAGGGAGTGCATCTAAAAGACTTGCAAAGAGTGAAATATCCACCATTGAAAGTTCGTCTAAAATAAGAGCGTTACACTCAAGCGGATTTTTAGTGTCGCGCCTGAAAACAGGGCGGTCATCTTCATCCCATTCAACCTCTAAAAGTCTGTGAATAGTCTTTGCTTCTCTGCCTGTTAATTCAGTCATTCTTTTTGCCGCTCTGCCTGTAGGGGCGGCGAGTGCAATGTCAAGTTGTTGCTTCTCAAATACTTTTATAATACCTTTTATAGCGGTAGTTTTACCGGTACCGGGGCCACCTGTTAAAATTAAAAGACCTTTGTTTGCTGCAGTAGCAATAGCCATTCTCTGCAATTCTTCATATTTAATATCGTTTTCGTATTCAATATCGTCAATGGTTTTAGCGAGTGTGCTCATTCTCGGTGGTGGGAATTTTGCAACAATGCTCATTCTTTCTGCAATTCGCTTTTCATCTCTGTAAGATGAGGGTAAAAATACGAATTCAGTACCATCAATTACATATGTTTTAAGTTGTGCAACTGAAACTAATGAATCAATTGTGATGTCAATTGTATCTTCGTTGGTAGAAAGTAAATCTGCACACGGTTTTAAAAGTTTTTCTCTTGGAATACAAGTGTGTCCACGGGAATTACGGTTGTGTCGCATAACATGAAGAATACCTTCTTTTATTCTGTGTTCAGGCACAGGTTTTTCTTCTAATTTACTCTCTATAACTTCTGCTTTATCAAAGGAAATACCAATACCCAAAGAACAGAGGCAATAAGGGTTTTCTTTAACCATTTCAACAGAACCTATGCCGAGTTTTTTATATATACGAACACATTCATTAGGTGTTAAGCCATATTTTTCAAGACCTAACATAACAGTTCTCATTGCGTATTGTCTTTTGAATTCTTCACCTATGTTTTTTGCCTGTTCTAGAGAAATGCCTTTAAGTTCCGAGAGTCTTTCAGGTGTTTCTTCAATAACATTAAGTGTATCCGTACCAAAAGTTTCAACAATTAAAAGTGCTTTTTTAGGTCCTATTCCCCTTATAACACCTGACGAGAGGTATTTTATAATCTGTTCACTGGTTTCCGGTAAAGTTCTTGTAAAGGCGGTGACTTTCAATTGTCTGCCAAAGGTGGGGTGCATAACAAAATTACCTGTTAAAGAAACTGTTTCGCCGGCGGTGATTCCGGGCATAACACCAACTGCAGTAAATAATTCATCATCTGCCGAAAAATCAAGAACAGTAAAACCATTCTGCTCGTTCTGGAAAGTTATTTCTTCAACTACACCAGTTATTGTTTCTTCATTAATTTCCACCTTGTTCACCACCTTTTGAGATATTGAATTCATTTTATCATAAAATAGAGAAATATGCGAGATTTTTTTGAAATTTCTACAAATAAATTGAAAATGAATAATATGTGTGATAAAATGAACTCATTATAAAAAGAATTAAGTGAGGAAACATTATGAAGTACTTAATTAACAAAACAAATCACTGCGATTTTAAAACAATTGCAGTAAACAGACTTGACCCTCGTGCATATTTTATTGCACACAAGAAAAAAGCAGATGCAAAAAAAATCGACTACAACTTTGAAAGATACGAAAGTGATATTGTTACTGTTCTTTCAGGCGAATGGGATTTTAAATATTATAAGAAAAAATCCAAACTTCCTGGGAAATTAGATACAAGTAAAATCACTTTTGATAAAATAAATGTACCTTCTACCTGGCAGAGAACAGGTTATGACAACCCTGCATACATAAACTGCCCATATACATTTGACCCTGTTTATTTAGGTCTTCCTGAAAAGCAAGGTGTAAAGCCACCTGAACTTCCTGAAGATTTCTCTTGTGGTGTTTACAGAAAAAATGTAAAAAACGAAGATGTAAATAAAAACTTTATTATCACATTTTTAGGTGTTGCGGCTTCAGTTGACCTTTATGTAAATGGTCAGTATGTAGGTTACGGTGAGGGTTCACACAATTCTTATGAATTTGATATTACTGAATATCTGGTGGAAGGTGACAATGAAATTGTTGCAGTAGTTTTCCGCTGGACAAATGGTTCATATCTTGAAGCACAGGATATGTTCAGAGAAAATGGTATTTTCCGTGATGTTCTTCTTCACACTTATGAAAAAACTTATATTTATGATTATGAAGCAATACCTGTTAAAAAAGGTGATAAATATAATCTCAACATAAAAGCGGATGTTAAAGGTGATTTGAAGAATAAAAAACTTGAAATTGCTTTGATGGATGGCAAAAATGTAATTGCAACAGAAACAGTTGACGCAGAAAAGGTAACTGAAGTTACTTTTAAAAATCTTAAAGTAGATGAATGGAGTGCAGAAATCCCAAGACTTTATGAACTTTACATAACTCTTGTTGATGGCAAAAAAGAAGTAATGACAATCCGTTCATACACAGGTTTTAAGGATATTAAAATCAAAAATGCGGTATTCTTTTTCAATGGTAAAAAAGTAAAATTAAAAGGCGTAAACCATCACGATACCCACGAAACAAAGGGTTACTGTATGAATTACGATGATTTACTTAAAGATATTCTTCTTATGAAAGAATACAATGTAAACTGTGTTCGTACTTCACACTACCCACCAGACCCACATTTCCTTGAACTTTGCGACCATTACGGTCTTTATGTTGTTGACGAAGCAGATATTGAAACTCACGGTCTTTATCATTTGGGTTGTGAGGGTACTGCTATCAGTAACGATACAAAATGGGCTAAGCATTATATGGACAGAGTAAGAAGAATGTATTACCGCGACAGAAACCACGCCGCTATTACTATGTGGTCATTAGGTAACGAGGCTGAAGGTTACAAATGTCAGGATAAATGCTATAAGATGTTAAAAGAAATCGGTACAGATATTCCTGTTCATTATGAAAGCGTTTGCAGAACCAAGCGTCAACACTATGATGTGTATTCTGAAATGTATACTCATCCTGATGATTTAATAAAAGTAAGAGAGGGTAAACGAGGTAAATCATACACCGAAGTACCATTCTATTTATGTGAATATGCTCACGCAATGGGTGTAGGACCTGGTTCATTAGAAGATTATTTTGACATCTTTATGTCACACGATATCTTTATGGGCGGTTGCATCTGGGAATGGGCAGACCACTCTGTAAAACATGACAAGAAAAAAGACGGCTTTAAGTATGAATATACTTATGGTGGTGACCACGGTGAAAAATTACACGATGGTAACTTCTGTGTGGATGGTCTTTTCTACCCTGACAGAACACCACACACAGGTGCTTTACAGATGAAAAATGTGTATCGTCCATTAAGAGTTAAACAGTTTAAAAACAATAAACTCACAATTACTAACACAAACCGTTTCAAATCTTCAAGCGGAATTGAAGTTTATTGGGAACTTCAGGAAAATGGTGTTATGACTTCTTGTGGTTCATTCTCAACAGATATTGAAGCACAAAAAGATGCTATTTATACACTCGAGTTACCAAAATTGAATAAAGATAAAAATGTTTATCTTAATGTTACATATCTTGATGGCGATTTCGAGATTGCAAAAGAGCAACTCTCAATTAACAAAGCAGATTTTGATTTACCAAAGCTTACACGTGGTAAAATGTCAATTGTATCAGATGATGATATTTTAACTGTTAAATTTGAAAATGGTAGTGTAGATTTTTCTGAAACAACAGGCGAAATGTTAAGTTACAAGAGAAATGGTGTAAGCATTTTAAATAAAACACCTGTTTCTCATAAAGGCTTCTTGCTTAATATTTCAAGAGCATATCTTGATAACGATGCAGACAAAATGCTCTCTATGTGGAAAAAGGAAAAAATAGCAGAACCTAAGATTGAAATTAATGACATCAGTGCAGAAATTAAATCAGGTATTGCAACTGTTTCTGAATTTGTGACAATTTACGGTGAAAAAGAACCATTGTTTGACGCTCATATTCTCTACATTATCGGCGGTAATGGTGTTATAGATATTGAAGTCGCTATTAAGAGAACTGTAGAAGGCGAAAAACTTATAACTGCTGTTCCAAGAATTGGTCTTACAGTTGAATTAGATAAAAAATTCAATAAATTCGAGTATTTCGGTCGTGGTGACAGAGAATGTCTTTCTGACTTCAATGCTCAGTCTTATGTCGGACTTTATGAGAGTACTGTAGAAGAAAGTCACGAGCCATATATCCGCCCACAAGATAACTCAAACCATTGTGACACAAAATATGTAAAACTTATGAGTGATAAAGGTGAAGAAGTGCTTGTTTACTCAGATAAAGACTTTACATTCAACATTCACAACTACACACAGGAAACATTAAGTAAAGCAAAACACAGAGAAGATATAGTTGATGAAAAAACAACATTTGTAACTCTTGATGGTTTTACAAGAGGTGCAGGTACGAATTCCTGTGGTCCAGAAACACTCCCACAATACACAATTGATTTATCAAAAGAACTTACATTCAACTTTGTAATTGTTCCTGATAAAAAAGAAGGTTAAATTATGGCAATGTTAGAGTATAAAAAACATTCTTCTCAATGTGAAAATTACAATAAAATTCTCACATTGAGAGAGAAAAATGAAAAAGACGAAAAAGCCTTTCATATAAGCTGTGTTATCGGTGAAGATATTATAGCTTGTGGTAGCCTTGCTGAAATCGAAAAAGGGGTTTTTGAGATTTACGGCTTATTTGTAAAAGAGCATTACAGACTTAACGGTTTAGGTACAAAACTTCTTTGCGAATTTAAAAAATATGCAAAAGAAAATGGTGCAACAGAAATTTTTGCAGAATTACCGACAAGTGTTATAAGATTTTTTGAAAAAAATCAGATGGCAGTAGATGGCGTGTCATATAAAAAAGGTGACGCGCGTGTTATAAAATGTTCATATCAATTCGTTTTTGATGATGCCCAGTGGGTAACATTCGGTGGCGAAAAAGATGCGGTAATTGCCCGTAAAGACTTCTTTGTTGACGAAATTAAAGAAACTTTACTTTACGCAACAGGTCTTGGTTTCTGCGAGATTTATATAAATGGTCAGAAAATTTCAGACCGACTTTTAGCACCAGCGTGGACTAATTATGTTTCTGTGGATTCAAAAACAATGTCTTATCCGATTTTTGATAAAATGACACAGAGAATTCTCTATGAAAAAATAGATGTTACTTCATTTTTAAATGAAGGTAAAAACACTATTGTTTTCCATATCGGCGGAGGCTGGTTCTGTCAATATGAAAGCATTGGTGAACTCGCGCCGTATTATGGAGATATAATGCTTTGCTTTAAAATTATGCAAGGTGAAAGACAAATTGCCCTGAGCGATGACAGGGTAAGATACACAAAATCTTATGTAAGAAAAACAAATATTTACTATGGCGAGGAACACGATGCAAGAATTGGTAATTATGATTTTTCTGATACGGATTACAATATAGAAAACTGGAAAAAAGCAGAAGAAACAGAAAGACCACTTTCAGTTTTACAGGAGCAGGATTGTATTCCTGATAAAGTTATAAGAACATTAAAGCCAAAATGTATTTATAGCCACGGCGATATAAAACTTTATGATATTGGTGAAAATATTGCAGGTTATGCAGTAATTAAATTCCACGATGATACTTCTCACAGTGGTGTGTGTGACATCCGATATGCAGAAAATATAAATGACGATTTTTCTCTTAATTTCAACTCTGCGGGTTGGGAGTCGCGTGTACAAAGAGACAGATTTATCCGCGACAAAGTAAAAACTGAATTTCATCCGATTTTTACATGGCACGCTGCAAGATATTTTGAAGTTATCGGTGATGCAGATGTAGTTGAGTACAGAGTTACTCACACAGATTTAAAACAAATAGTAAACTTTAAATCAAGTAATGAAACATTGCAATGGATTTTTGATGCGTTTATAAGAACACAGCTCAGTAATACACATGGATGTATTCCGTCTGACTGTCCTCACAGAGAAAGACTCGGTTACACAGGTGACGGTCAATTGGCGGCTGAAGCGGTTATGACTTGTTTTGATGCAGAGAAAATGTACAGAAAATGGATGCAGGATGTTGCCGACTGTCAGGATGTTTATAATGGTCATGTGCAACACACAGCACCATTCCGTGGTGGCGGAGGTGGCCCTGGTGGTTGGGGTGGCGCAATTGTATTTGTTCCGTACTCATTCTATAAATTCTATAAAGACGAAACTTTCTTGAAAAAATATTATCAGAATATGCTTAATTTCCTCAGCTATATGGAAGACAGAAGCGAAAACGGTCTTGTAGTAAAAGAAGAATTGGGTGGCTGGTGTCTTGGTGACTGGTGCTCACCTGGTAATAAAAACCTTATACCTGAACCTTTTGTTAATACATATTTCTTGATAAAAGCATTTAAACAGGTAATTGAGATTTCAAAAATTTTAGGCAAAGAAACTGCTGAATTACAAGAAAGACTTGATAAAATCACAAATGCGTTTATTAAAGCATATTATGACGAAAAAACAGGCACATTCTGTTCGTCTCTTGAAGCGAGTGACGCGTATGCTTATGATATTGGTTTAGGTGATGAAAGAACACTAAAAGCAATAGTTGATAAATATGAAACTTTAGGTGAATTTGATACTGGCATTTTTGGTACAGATATTTTAATTCGTGTGCTATGCGAAAATGGTCATAAAGACTTAGCGTTTAAGCTTTTAACATCTGAAAAAGAAAACACTTTCTACAATATGAAAAAACACGGTGCTACAACTCTCTGGGAAAACTGGAATGGTGAGGCATCTCACAGCCACCCTATGTTTGGTGCTGTTGTGCAATATATTGTAAAGTTTTTCAACGAAGCGTAAAACATTAAAAGGTGGTAGGTAGAAAATACCTGCCACCTTTTTGTTTATATTGCGAATTTACCAAAAAGAAAATTTAATTTATAATAGAATTATAGATATTTTTCAGGAGTGGTTAATATGAAAAAGACTTTAAAAAGAGCACTTTGCGGAATTTTTGTGTTAGTATTTATGTTGGCTAATGCAAATATTGCTCTTGCGGGGAATAATATTGTGTTAAGTTCAGAACTTGTTGAACCTGAATTGTATTATACTGCTTCAAACGGTTCTTTTGATAACTTAGAAAAATATATCGGGGATATTGATGAGTTTCAGAAGTATATTCTTGATAGTATTATGACAGATGATAGTAACCTGACAGATAAGAATTACAGGGGTTACATAGATATAAGTAAGTATAATATTCCATATTCAGAGGAAATGTTTGCAGAACTTGCTGATTTAATTAATAATGAAAGTCCGGAGCTTTTCAGAATAAAAGCTGCAGGTATAAGTTATTACCTTGGTGGAAATATAATTGCATTGACTCCGACTTATGCTTTTTCAGACCCTGCTTATTTCCGTCAGGAATATGAACTTTTTATAGATATGTCAGAGCAACTTTTAAATGGTATAAAAGGCAACGAGACATTAAGCGATGTTGAAAAAGCACTCCTTTTACATGACAGACTTATAGAATACTGTGAGTATGATTATGAAAGTTATTTGTCAGGTTCTGTTCCTGATAGTTCTCATAGTGCTTATGGTGTGTTTTGCTTGGGTACAGCAGTTTGCCAGGGTTATGCTTATGCTTATGACTATCTTTTGGAACAAGTAGGGATTGAGGCAGAATACTGCCCGTCAGATGCTTTGAATCACGCGTGGAACATTGTCTATATAGATGGTAAACCTTATCATGTAGATGTTACATCTGATGACCCTGTGTGGGATATTTCCGGTCGTGTTAACCATAATAATTTTTTGCGTTCAACTGAAGGTATAAAGAGTGTAGGTAATCACAAAGCAGATGATTATATTTCAACACCGGTTGACACAACCTATGATGAGGCTTTCTGGCAGAATTCAACCACTGCATTTCAACTTGTTGATAATAAAATATATTATATAGATAATGAAAAACAAGAATTGAATGTTATTGATGATATAACTGACACAAGTCCTGAAACAATAGCAAAACTTGATTACAGATGGACTACTGCAGATGGCAGATATTATAATGGTAATTATTCAAGATTAGCGTCAATCCGTGGTGAGATTTTTTACTCAGCGCCTACAGCAGTTTATAGTTATAAACCAACAACGGATAAAACCGAAACTGTATTATCAGAAGAAGATATAGTAGATTCAACAGGTGTAAATAGTTACAGAATTTATGGTATGACCGCTGTTGGATGCACTTTATGGGGCGAGTATTCAGAAACACCTAATTATAACAGTGAAACTAAAAGAAGTCAGGTGTTTACCAGAGCTTACCATAATCCTGCTGAAAACTGGAAAGTGGTTATAGAACCGACAACTTCAAGCGAAGGTAAAGAAAAGAATTATTGTATTGATTGTGGCAGAGAAGTTGGGTCAAGACTTATTCCGGCATTAGACAATCAGCATATATGGACAGACTGGTATATTGATGTGAATAATCCACCAACTTGTACTGATAAAGGTGTCGAGTTAAGGGATTGTCCGCATTGTAATGCTCAGGAATGGCGTTACGGTACAGCGTTAGGTCATAATTATTCCGCTGAATATACAACAGATCTTGAGCCGACTTGTAAGGAAAGTGGAATTAAATCCCGTCACTGTACCCGTTGTGATGCAAGGACGGATATAACAGAAATTTCTGCTACAGGTGTTCACATTGAGGGTGACGTGTGGATAAAGGGTAAGGATGCAACCTGTAAAGAAGATGGTTATTTATATAAGGCATGTAAGGGTTGCGGTAAAGAAATGTCAACCCAGGTGATTCCTAAAGGTGAGTGTTCAGATTTTTCCGTAAAAGGTTATAAAGAAGCGACTTGTTTTGTGGATGGATATTCGGGTGACAAAATCTGCCGTGACTGTGGAACTTTATATAAGGGTGAAGCCATCAAAGCAACAGGTCACAAAGAAGTAGTAATTCCAGCAGTAGCACCAACATTTACAACAGTTGGTAAAACTGAGGGTAAAAAATGTTCTGTATGTGGTACAATTACAGTAGCACAAAAAGATGTTGCAAAACTTACGCTTGCAACTCCAGTAGTAACAGTTAAAAATAGTGCAACAGGTGTAAAGGTAAGCTGGAAAGCAATAGACGGTGCAACAAGCTACAAGGTTTACCGCAAAACATATAGCACCAAAACTAAAAAATATGGTAGTTGGAAAACTTGTGGTACTGTAACTACAACAAGTTATGTCGACACTAAAGCAAAGAGTGGTACAAAATATATTTATACTGTAAAAGCATTTAACGGTGATACAAAAAGCGGTATTAAAAATTCTTCGAGCATTTTATTCCTCGCACAACCAACAGTAAAAATTGCAAATGCAAGTACCGGTGTGAAAGTTACCTGGAACAAGATTACAGGTGCAACAGGTTACAAAGTTTACCGTGCTGAATATACAAATGGTAAATGGACTGGTTGGAAGAGTGTAAAAACAATTACCAAAGGTTCAACTGTTTCATGGACAGATAAGTCTGCTAAGAGCGGTGTAAAATACAAGTACACAGTAAAAGCGGTAAATGGTAAAACAGCTAGTACTTATAAATCAAGTTCTTCACTTCTTTATTTAGCACAACCTAAAGTAGCAGTAAAAGCACTTTCAAATGGCATAAAAGTTGCATGGGTACAAAGCACAGGTGCAACAAGTTACAAAATTTACAGAAGTGAGTACAACGCAAAGACTAAGAAATGGAGCAGTTGGAAAGGATTAAAAACTGCAAAATCCACTTCTAAATCTTATGTGGACAAAACCGCAAAGAAAGGCGTAAAATACCGTTACACAGTAAAAGCGGTTAACGGTAAGGTCGCTAGTAGTTATAAATCAAGCTCCAGCGTGAAACGCTGACGCTTGCTCAGGAACTAGGAATCAGAAACTAGGGACTAGGAACTAGAGTTCTATAAATGAAACGAAAAATTAACTCTCACTATGGTAGGGGCAGACTTTTAGTCGCCCGCAGTAGTGGGAGTTAGTTTTTTATAAATATAAATTAATCGAGTGCAATAAATTATAGTTTATAGTTTCGTTTCAAATGCATTCTATTAAACAACGCGTTGTCGCGGGAGAGCAAAGCTCATCCCCTACGAAGAAATAGTCTCATCCTATCATTTAAAGTTTTTCGTGAACTTAAAATGATAGGATGATTTTTCTGTTTTCTGTTTCCTAGGCCCTGACCACTGACTTACTGATAACTGACACCTATTCAAGAAAAACATTGCAAAACATTGAAATGTATGCTAAACTTTTAGTGTGAAATTATGGTTTTAAGGGGTTAAAATTATGAAAAAAGGTTTAAAATTTATATTGAGTTTTCTTTTGGTTTTCAGTTTTCTCTTTACTATGCCGAGTGTTGCATTTGCGGTTGAAGATGAAACTGTAATTGAAAGTGAATTGATAACTCGTGAATTACATAATGCAGTCAGCACAGGGAATATTGATTTAAAGGATTATATACCTGATTTAGTTGCTTTCAAAAATGATGTTCTTCATCAGTATATGGTTGATGACAGTAACCTGACTGACCCTGACGGATATGGTTATATTGATTTAAGTAAATATAATTTACCGATAAATGCAGATTTGTATGCTACAATATGTGAATTTATATGGTATGAAAGTCCGGAACTTTTCAGGTCAACAGGGTTCATAGCAGAACTTGGTGGAAAAAATGAGAGTCAGATTGTAGGTCTTAAATGTTCATACATTTACGATAAACCTCAGGACTTTGTCAAAGATTACAACGTGGCTATGAAAAATGCTGATAAGTTATTAAAAGGTATTGAAGGTAACAGTAGTTTAAGTGATATTGAAAAGGCATTGCTTCTACACGACAGACTTGCTCTGTTTTGTGAGTATGATGTTGCGAATTTAGAAAACGATACGCTTCCCGATAAAGTGTTTAATATTTATGGTACACTAGGTGAAGGTGTTGCAGTTTGTATGGGTTATGCTCTGGCGTATGACTATTTACTCGAAAGAGTAGGTGTTGAGTCGCAGTATTGCTCATCAGATAAATTAGTTCACGCCTGGAATGTAGTTTATATTGATGGTGAACCATACCATGTAGATGTTACATGGGATGACCCCACTAATGACACAAGTGGTAGGGTTTATCACAAGAATTTTTTAAGGTCAACAGATGGTATAAAAGAAACCGGTCATAAATATGGAATTTTTGACAGAACAGATTTTATCACTACACCAAAAAATACAAAATATGATGATTATTTCTGGCAGGATTCAGGTGCATCATTTGAACTTTTGAATGATAAGATTTATTACATCGACGGTGACTATGATTCTGAAAATACAACTCACAGAACAGGTAAACTTATAGCTTTGGATGATATAAATGACACTACACCTGTTGTGTTAAAAGAAATTAAAGACGAATGGAAAAAGACAGAAGACAACACAATCTGGAAATATAATTTTTCAAGACTTGCAAGTGGAAATGGTGTGCTTTATTATTCAACTAAAGACTCAGTCTGCAGTTTTAATCCTGTAACAAATGAAGAAAAAGTGATTATTACACCAGAAGAAGTTTCAGAAGCAACCGGGAATGACAGTAACTATGCAATTTATGGTTTCAGGTTTGATGGTTGTACACTTAAAGGGGAGTATTCCAAAACACCAAATTATACTTTAACAACAAAGAAAGAAAAAACATTTTCAACAGATATTCATACAAAAAGTGATGAATGGATTTCACTCGTTTCGCCTACTGAAACTAAAAGTGGTAAAGATGCTATTACTTGTGTGAATTGCGATTATGTTTTTGAAACAAGACAAGTTGCTGCTTTAGGTAATCATAATTGGGGTAACTGGTATTATGATGAAGATAATACCCCAACCTGTACCAGTGATGGAGTAAGAATTAAAAGTTGTAAAGATAGCGGATGTACTGCATATAAATGGGAAAAAGTGAAAAAGACAGGGCACAACTATAGTGTGGAGTGGACAGTAGATTTAAGTGCTACTTGTATAGATGAAGGTATTAAATCTCACCATTGTACAAAATGTGAAAGCAGAAAAAATCTTACAAAAATTCCTGTTACCAATACTCACACACCAGGCGGTGCGTGGTTAATCGGCAGAGAAGCTTCGTGTAAAAATGAAGGCTATAATTATAGAAAATGTGTTGTTTGTGGCAAAGAAGCAGAGAGAACTGTTACCGCGAAGAAAGAACACAACTTAAAAACTGTTAATGCAAGAACGGTTACTTGTACAGTTGATGGTTTTACCGGTAACAAAAAATGCAGTTCGTGTGGTACTGTTGTTGAGTATGGCAGTGTTATAAAAGCACCGGGGCATAAATCAAGCGACTGGATTATAGAAAGTCATCCGACTGAAAAGACAGATGGTTATAAATACAAAGAATGTACAGTATGTTATGAAGAAATAGAAAGCAGAGTGCTGAAATATGTAACCTCTCTCACGACACCTGTAGTAAAAGTAAAAAATTCTGCAAAGGGAATAAAAGTTACCTGGGATGATATAGCAAATGCTGAGAGTTATATCATCTACAGAAGAACTTATAACGCAGAAACGAAAAAATGGTCTGGCTGGTCAAAAATTAAAACAGGTTATACTGGAACCAGTTACACAGATACAAAAGTGAAACTCGGAACAAAGTACAGATATACAGTGCGTGCGGTGAGTGGTGATGTGACGAGTAAATGCACATCAACTTCAACATTGAAATTCAATGTAACACCGACGGTAAAAATAGCTAATTCAAGTACTGGTATAAAGGTGAGTTGGTCAAAGGTTGCAAATGCAACCGGATATACAGTATACAGAAGTGAATACAACACAAAAACTAAAAAGTGGGTTGCATGGAAAAATATGGGCACTGCGAAAGCTGATAAGACTTCGTGGACAGATAAAAATGCTAAAAGCGGTGTAAAATATAAATATACTGTAAGAGCGTGTAACGGTAGTTTTAAAAGCAGTTTCAAATCAAGTTCATCACTTCTTTATTTAGCGCAACCAAAGGTAGCGGTAAAAGTATTGTCGAATGGTATAAAAGTTGCCTGGACACAAAGTGCGGGTGCAACAAGTTACAAGGTTTACCGTGCAGAGTATAATACTGAAACTAAGAAATGGAGCAGTTGGAAATCTTTAAAAACTGAAAAATCTACCGTGAAGTCATACACCGACAAAACTGCAAAGAAAGGTGTAAAATATCGCTATACTGTTAAGGCAGTTAATGGTAAGGTTGCGAGTACTTATAAAGCGAGTAGCTCAGTAAAAAGGTGATTTAGTAGTCAGTTGTTAGTAAGTCAGTGGTCAGTTTAGTTGCTAGTGTGGCTGGTTGGCTAGTATTATAAAAAAGAAAAGTTCTATCATTTTCGGTTTATGAAAGTGATAGAACTTGTTATTTTAAAGAATAAAGAATGAAGAAGAAATAATAAAAGAATAAATGAAAAAAATAACTTCCATTATGGTAGGGGCACTTTTAGTAGTCCGCAGTAGTGGGAGTAATTTTTATGTTGCAATAAACCAATCGAGTGCAACGAATTTTATATAATCTGTTTCCTGTTTCCTGCTTTCTGTTTCCTTGCCACTGAAACTAAACAAAAAAACAACCACCCTATTGGGTGGTTGCTTTTATTAGTGTCGGCATCGCCCTATCTTCCCGAGCAGCTTCCCGCTAAGTATTTTCGGCACTGTTGAGCTTAACTACCGTGTTCGGAATGGGAACGGGTGGACCCTCAACGCCATCAACACCGACTACAGAGAACTTTGATATCCTCTGAAACAGTGCTTGTATTATATCACAATGAAAATAAAAGTCAACCCTTTTTTTACAAAAAAATTCAAATTTTTTTAGTTTTTGTTTAAAAATGTGAAAATGATTAAAAATGTTGAAAATTATTAAAAAAAGATGTTGATTATTTACAAAAAATATTGCATAATGTATAAGTGGTATTTTGAAAATATTTTTTTTGGAGAGATAGAGATGGAAAAGAAATATGCTATTGCTTATGATATAGGTACAACAGGTGTTAAAACCTGTATTTTTGAATTAGCTGAAAACTTGAAATTAGTTGCAGCCGCTTCTGAGGGGTATAAACTTTATGTTTTCGCTGATGGTGGTGCTGAACAAGACCCGAATGAATGGTGGTCTGCATTATGTAGCACTACTAAAAAAGTTCTTGAAAAAAGTGGTCTCAGTACAGAAAATATAGTTGGTATTTCTTTCTGCTCTCAGATGCAGGGTGTAGTTCTTGTAGATAAAGATGCTTTACCTGTAAGACGCGCTATGAGTTATATGGACCAGAGAGCACGAGAAGAATTAAAAGAGGGTATTGCACACGGATTTAAAATTGCAGGTGCTAATGTACCTAAACTTTTAGTTTCGCTTAAAATTACAGGTGCGGTTGCGGCATCTGTAAAAGACCCTGTATGGAAATATAAATGGGTAGAAAAACACGAACCCGAAAATTTTAAAAGAGTACATAAATGGTTAGATGTTAAAGAATATTTTATTGCAAGAATGACAGGCGAGTTCTGTATGACGCACGACTCTGCATTTGCTACTGAACTTTATGATATCAATAAAAAAGAGTTCAGTAAAACAATGTGTAAAATGCTTAAAGTTAATTTTGACCATTTACCAGAAATTAAAGCATCAACCGAAAAAATTGGTACATTAACAAAAAAAGCGGCAGAAGAATTAGGGCTTAAAGAGGGTACTGCCGTATTCGGTGGTGGCGGTGACGCTTCGCTTATAGGCGTTGGTGCAGGTGCAGTATCAACGGGTGATACTCATGTTTACAGTGGTACATCAGGCTGGGTTTCAACAGTTGTTCCTAAGAGTATTGTTGACGCTTCTGCTATGATTGCGGCGGTTGTAGGTGCAGAAGAGGGTAAATATAATTACTTCGCTGAACTCGAAACTGCCGGTAAATGTCTTGAGTGGGTTAAAGACCATTTAGCACTTGATGAAATAGATATTTATTTAGAAAAGAAAAATATTACAGACAGTTACGAGAAAAAATACACAAGTCTTTATGACTATATGACAGAAGTTGTGAGTGAAATTCCTGCGGGTTCAAATGGTGTTATTTTCACACCTTGGCTTCACGGTAACCGTTGTCCTTTTGAGGACCCTAATTCTCGTGGTATGTTCTTTAATTTAAGCCTTGAAACAGGTAAACGAGAAATGATTCGTGCTGTTTTAGAGGGTGTTTGTTACCATCTCAGATGGTTTATTGAAACAGAAGAAAAGAAAGTTAAAACTTCTGACAAAATCCGTTTTGTCGGTGGTGGCGCACTTTCAGATTTAACTTGTCAGATTCTTGCTGACTGTACAGGTAAAGTGGTTGAAACGGTAAACGAGCCACAAAATGCCGGTGCTATGGGTGCAACCGTTCTTGTTGCAGTTGGTCTTGGTATTTGCAATTCTATTGAAGATGCGAAGAAAATGATTCCTGTAAGTAAAACATTTAAACCAAATATGGAAACTAAGAAAGTTTACGACAAATATTACGAAGTTTACAAAAATTTATATTCTGCAAACAAAAAGAATTTTGCACTTCTCAATTCATAAAAATGTGAAAAACTTGTCAGAATTCTATTGAAAAAATAGTTTTTTCTGCTATAATAGAAATATATTTATATTGGTGTGTAAAGATTTAAGGAGGGCGGATGTATGAATATTGCATTGATGGCACATGATTCAAAGAAAGAGCTTATGACACAATTTTGTATTGCGTACTGCGGTATTTTAAGTAAGCATACACTTTGTGCAACAGGTACTACTGGTAAATTGGTTTCTGAAGCAACTGGCTTGGAAATTGAAAAATACTTAAGTGGTCCGCAAGGTGGCGACCAACAAATCGGCTCAAGAATTGCTTGTGGTGAAATTGACTTGCTTCTCTTATTCAGAGACCCTATTTCTCCAAATCCTGGCGAGCCAAATGAAAATAATATTTTAAGACTTTGTGATGTACATAACATTCCTGTTGCTACAAATATTGCAACTGGTGAAGCTCTTATTCACAGTCTTGAACGAGGCGACCTCGACTGGCGTGATATTGTAAACCCAAAGTAATATTTAATCGAAATCGGGTGCTTTTTTCTGCTCCCGATTTTTGAATTTTTTAAAAGTATAAAGGTAGGAAATAAAATGGCATTCAGTGTAAAAGCGATTAAAGGTACAAACGATGTGTTACCAAATGAATCTCACAAATATCAATATATTGAACAGGCGGCAATTGATACTGCAAAAAGTTTCGGATTTTTAGAAATGCGTACACCTGTTTTTGAATACACAGAACTTTTTGACCGTTCAGTTGGTGAAACTACTGATGTTGTTCAGAAAGAAATGTACACTTTTAACGATAAAGGTGACCGTTCAATTACATTAAGACCTGAGGGTACAGCAGGTGCAGTAAGAGCATTTTTAGAGCACGGTCTTTTTAATGAACCATTGCCACAAAAAATATGTTATTTAACATCCTGTTACCGTTATGAAAAACCACAGGCTGGTCGTCTTCGTGAATTTCATCAGTTTGGTGTTGAAGCATTCGGTGCAGGTACTGCAGTTCAGGATGCAGAGGTTATTTCACTCGCATACACTTATCTTAATTATTTAGGAATTGATAATGTTGCACTTGAAATTAATTCAATCGGTTGTCCTGAGTGTAGAAAGAAATATACTGACGCTTTAAAAGAATATTTTGAGAATAAAAAAGGTGAACTTTGCGAAACCTGCCTTTCAAGACTTGACAGAAACCCAATGAGAATTCTTGATTGTAAAAGTCCTGTTTGTTCAGGTATTGCAGAGAATGCACCGGTTGTGCTTGACTTTATTTGTGATGATTGTCGTGAACACTTTAATTCTCTTCAGAAATATCTCGACACAATGGGTATTACTTACACAGTAAATCCACAAATTGTGCGTGGTCTTGATTACTACACAAGAACTGTTTTTGAATTCATTTCAAAATATGAAACAACAAATGGTCTTGTTGTTTGTGGTGGTGGTCGTTACGATGGGCTTATTGAAGAGTTAGGCGGTAATGCTTTACCTGCTTGCGGATTTGGTATGGGACTCGAGAGACTTGTGCTTATTATGGAGGGTGCAGGAATTCCATTCCCAGAAGCACCAAAATATAATCTTTCAATAGTAACTGCTGGTGAAAATGCAGTGTTGAAAGCACTCCAGATTGCAACTGATTTAAGAAGTGAGGGTTACAGTGTTTCTGTTGATACTGTTGGCAGGTCAATAAAAGCACAAATGAAATATTCAAACAAAATCGGTGCAGAATATACTGTTGTTTTAGGCGATAACGAGTTAGAAGAGAACAAAGCAAAACTTAAAAATATGAAAGATGGTACTGAAACAGAAATTTCACTCGATGAATTTTCAGAAGAATTTTTTCAGGCAGTAGTTAAAGATAGTATGGACGGCATAGCCGATGCTTCATTTTCAGGAATGAACCCGGAAGATATAAATAATCTTTTTAAATTATAATTTTTAGTGAATTTTCAAAATTGGTGGTGCAAAAATGGAAATAATAGATATTTCAAGAGATATTCTTAAAACACCTGTTTACCCGGGTGACCCTGAGGGGTATTTAGATGAAATTAAATCTATGAAACAAGGTGAGAAGTGTAATCTTAACGCATTTTACACTTGTCTTCACACTGCAACCCATATAGATGCACCGCTACACTTTATAAATGGTGGCAGTTCAATTGATGAAATTTCGTTATCTTATTTCATTGGTGAATGTGTTGTTGTTGAAGCACCGCCAGGGCCCATTACAGGTGCTTTTGCCGAAGATAATTTTCCTTTCTCGGCAGAAAGAATTTTAATTAAGGGTAACGGTACATCATATTTAATGGAAAGTAGTGCATATTGTTTTGCTGATACAAATGTAAAATTAATAGGTACAGATTCGCAGTCAATCGGTTACGGTAGTTCAAATGAAGTTGTTCACCGTGCATTGCTCACTGAAAATATTGCAATTTTAGAAGGTCTTGATTTAAGTAAGGTAGAGCCTGGTAAATATTTTTTAATGGCACAACCGATTAAAATTAGTGATGTTGAAGCAGCTCCTTGCAGAGCGATACTTATAAAAGACCATTTATTCTGGACAGGCACAAGATAATTTGCGAAGCAAATCATCTTAATAATTGAAAATTAAAAATTTCGGGACCTGCGGTCGGCTATTATAATAGTTTAAGGAGAAGTTATGAGATTAGATAAATATTTAAAGGTTTCAAGAATTATAAAAAGAAGAACAGTAGCGAATGAGGTTTGCGACGCAAAGCATGTTACTGTAAACGGTAAAATTGCCCGTGCTTCTTATGAAGTTAAAGAGGGTGACTTGATTGAAATTCAGATGGGTGAAAATCTTACAAAATATAAAGTAGTTTCAATTAATGAATATGCAAAAAAAGACGATGCTGCAGCGATGTATGAGGTAATAAATTAAAACCTTGGGTTTAAATTTATTACAGTTGCAAGTTACAAGAATAATTAAGTGAAAAGAAAGACTTCTATCATTTTAAGTTGATTGGTAATTTAGAGTGATAGAAGTTATTAATGTTTATAACACTTGTCACTTGCAACTTGCATACTTGTAACCGAATTAACAATTTATTAACATTTAATTCACACGCAATTTATCAGTAGGGGTTAGAATATAGACAGTAAAACAGATGAAAATTTTTTCAGAGTTATTTTGAGATTTTTTCATTCCTATCTCCTTATTCAATATACCCCCACAAACACAAACGAAAATCCGTTCTCGTAAGAGGGCGGATTTTCGTTTGTATTATTCATTTTTCATTATTCAATATTCATCATTCATTAAAAAGAACGGATTTTCAATGAATAATGAATGATGAAGTCACTCATAAACTCGCTGATGAATAATGAATAATTGATTTTGAATTCTTTTACTGCTATAATAAGCAAGAAGGTGACGATTATATGAAAGAGAATTTGTTGATTGATAAATCTATAATATTTGCATCAAGAATTGTAAAATTACATCAACATTTAACTAAAACTAAAAAAGAAACAATAATATCAAAACAAATTGTTCGTAGCGGTACAAGTATTGGTGCTAATATAAATGAGGCAAACTACGGACAAAGCAAAGCAGATTTTATATCCAAAATGAGCATAGCTTTAAAAGAAACTGCAGAAACGGAATATTGGATTAAATTACTTTATATGTCTGAATATATTGATGAGAAAATGAGTCAATCACTTCTTAATGATTGTTTGGAAATTAAACGGATTTTAATCGCTTCAATAAATACTGCAAAAGAAAATAAAAAGTAGAAACGAAAATCCGTTCTCGTAAGAGCGGGGTTGCTAAGGACAGAAACAAATATTTATACAGTTGTGAGACACTTTTCATAAGGTGTCTCACAATTTTTTGATGAAAAACAGATGCTTTCGAGCGGAAAGTGTCATAGTGGGTTATATACTTCAGGGTAACTTTTCAGAAAAACAAAATCTTTTTTCGGTATGTATGAGTGATATTGCAAATTAAAATTTGCAGTGATATTTTTGATAAATCAAAAGTGATATTGAAGCCTTACGGCTTCAGTGTTATTTTATTCGCATAAAACTGTCCGAAGGACAATAACACTGTGAGAAGCACAATAAAACTGCGAAGCAATATCACTCGCCGTATGGCGAATAAAACTGCCGAGTGTCCTTACGAACACTCGGCATAAGAGGGCGGATTTTCGTTTGTATTATTCATTTTTTACAACTTCTACTTTAATTCTACAACAAAAAAGCTTCTATTTATTGAAAAAGAGAATATATTAAAGTATAATTTAGCTATAAAGTATTGGGGGTGTTCCTATGGATAAATACACATTTGGTAACAAACTTTATAAGTTAAGAACCGAAAGCAACTTAACACAGAAAGACCTTGCAAATATACTGGGGGTTTCAGACAAAGCAGTTTCAAAATGGGAGACAGGTGAAGCAATGCCAAGAGTGAAAACACTCAAAAATATTGCTGACTGCTTTTCTGTTACTTATGAAGATTTGCTTTCACAAACAGAAGAATTAAAAACCAATGAAAGCGAAAAATATGAAGCGTATGAGTCATTTTACCAAAAGAGAGTTACAAAAATAAAGAAAGAGATAGATAACCAGTTAATTGTAGTTTTATTTGCTGCTGTGTTGAATTTTATAATAAAAGCAGTGGTTTTTGTACAGGTGGAATTTGCAGGTATTTCAATTAGTGGTAGTTACCTTTTTTTCAGCGATTTTCTGCCGCTTTTACCCATAGTTTTGTTTTTTGTGGTTTTAAAAAAGTTTTTAAAGTCAGGCAATAAAATAACTTATAAAAAATATGATTACTTATGGGATATGGTGATTGTATCTATAGGTTCACAATCATTGGCGACATTGTATAATTTAAATGAAGCGCATGTTTCCATATTATTGTGTGATTTTATTTTCTTAATCCTGATAGGAATCTCTGGATTTTTTCAATGGTTGAAATATAAAAAAGGAAAAAATATTACACTACCAAAGCGTGAAATGTTTTTATGTTCAGGAACATTAGTGTTGTTACTTTTAGTTGCGTACGGAGTAGTGGCGGGTTCACTTTCTTTAGCTGTTATTACAAATATATTTAAAATTATTTTAGTTAATTTTTTCCCGATTTACATAATGTATGAAGTGATTGAATATCAATCTTTGCTTGAAATACAAAAAGAAACAGAAGTAAAACCGGAAAACAAAGTTAAAAGAAATGTTAAGAAAGTAATAGCAATTTGCTTAGTTGCAGTTTTAACCCTTTCTGCTCTCGCACTTTTTGTACCCGGACTAATTTTTAAAACACTTGCCCAAAGAAGTCCTGCTGCAAAACCAGATGCATTATTTTATGATGAAATTGCAATTTCATTCCCTGAAGAAAATTTAACAGAATATTCTCTTGAGAAAATTAAGGTTTCATTACCCGAAGAATACGAACTTCTTGAAGAATTAGAACATAAATATAGCACGGGATTAAAATTCGGGAAAAAAGGTTGTGATGATTTTCTATTTTCAATAATCCATCTTGAGAATATATCCACTGAACCATTAGATATACCGAGTGAATTGTTCTTTGACGAAGAAGGTGAAGGTTTTAGTCGTATGGTAAAAAATACTTTCGGATATGTTCCTTCAACAAATCAGGAATACTATCGTTTACTACATTCGATTGACCCTGACGATGCTAATATATTTGATATTGAAGAGTGTATAACATATTTTGTTATGATTAAAACGCGTGAATTATATACTTGGAATGACAAAGATGAAATGGAATATTTTGATAATGGTATTTTTAATGCGGAAATAGTAAAATCAAAAGGTGTAACATTAAGCGAAAAGGAACAACTTGAAGTTAAAGAGAGAGGTGAATACGAACGATACAACGCGTACATATATTTTTATAACGACAAATTTGAAGATGGTTATTACCAGATTCACTACAAACCCGAATCAGGTGACACTGCAGACCACGAGTTGTTGCACAAGGTTTTAAATACAGTTGAAAAAGTTGAGTAAAGCTTTAGCCTTACTCTCTTTTGTTTAATTTGTTGGTTTTTATTTCATTTTCTTAAATATTTTTCACATTGAAATAAAACTTTCAATATGTTATCATAAATCTGTAGATTTTTAAGTATAATTCAGAGGTGCAAACTATGAAAAAATTTATGGATAAAGATTTTTTACTTAAAACTGAAACGGCAAAAAAACTTTTTGCCGCTTGTGAAAATGAACCGATTTTTGACTGGCACTGCCACTTGTCACCAAAAGAGATTTATGAAAATAATGCTCCGAGTGATATTGCTTACTTATGGCTTGCTGGTGACCACTACAAATGGCGTGCAATGCGTTCTTGCGGTATAAGTGAAGATTATATAACAGGTGACAAGTCACCTTACGAAAAATTCAAGGCTTGGGCAAAGGCGATGCCGAATTTAATAGGTAACCCGCTTTACCACTGGACTCACCTTGAATTACAAAGATATTTTGATATTTACGAGCCATTAAGTGAAAAAACTTGTGACGCTATCTGGGAAAAAGCAAATAATTTAATTAAAAATGGTGGTTACACACCAAGAGAACTTATTGAAAAAAGTAATGTTAAATATCTTTGCACAACAGATGATGCGGCAGATACTTTGGAATATCATAAACTTTTAAAAGAAGATGAAACTTTTTCTTGTCAGGTGTTACCTGCATTCAGACCAGACAAGGCACTCGGAATTGAGCTTGATGGTTATTTAGAGTGGTTAGCATCTCTTGAAAATGTTTCAAATACTCAAATTAAATCATTTACAGAGCTTAAAAAAGTTCTTCTTACAAGAATTGAGTTGTTTAAAGAAATGGGTTGCTGTGCAAGTGACCACGCTTTGACTTATGTTCCTTATAAAAGAGGTAGTGAAGACGAATTAAACGCTCTCTTTACTAAAAAATTAAGCGGTGCAGAACTTACAACAGAAGAAATTGATTTATATAAAACAGAGCTTTTAATATTCCTTGCTAAAGAATATGCAAAAAATAACTGGGCTATGGAAATTCACATTGGTGCTATGAGAAACAATAACACCGAAATGTTTAAAAAGTTAGGTCCTGACACTGGTTACGATTCAATAGCAGACTACGAAATTGCTATAAATCTTTCAAAGCTTCTTAATGCTATGCATTCTGAATTCCGTCTTCCTAAAACTGTTCTTTTCACACTTAACCCTAAAGATAATCAGGTTTTAGGTACAATGCTCGGCAACTTCCAGACAGATGAAGCAGCATCTAAAATTCAGTTTGGTACTGCGTGGTGGTTTAATGATAACTATGACGGTATGCGCACTCAGATGAGTTCGTTAATGAATCTTGGTGCATTCGCAAAATTCATTGGTATGCTTACGGACTCAAGAAGTTTCTTATCTTACCCAAGACACGAGTATTTCAGAAGAATAGTTTGCGAAATTATCGGTGATTTGGTTGAAGAGGGTAAATACCCTGATGATATGGAATTTTTGAGCGAAGTGGTTAAAGATATTTCATTCAGAAATGCCGAAAAATATTTCGGTGTGAAATAAAATACAATATATTGTGTTAAGAATTATTAAATAAAACGACAAAAAGGCAACTTTTTGTCGTTTTATTTCCCTTAATTCCCTACAGGTTTATAGTGGATATTAACAAAAAGTTTTCAATTTTTTTGAACATTTTCACCTAAAATGGTTGAAATAAAAAACATTTGTGGTATAATCAATGTAATGTAAAATTAATTAATAATGTACAAAATATAGTGTGCTTTTAAATTATATCAGTATTTTCTTGTGGAGAAAAAAGAGGTGGGTTATGGTAGAGCCAGTAACAAAATATGCAATGGAAAACATCATTGTTAACTCCTGTGCTTTGCTTTTATTAGTGTTTTTAAGAATGCAGCACAAAAGCGTTAAAAATAGTTTTGTGTTAGACCAGAAATTGTTTGTAGTAATGCTTGACCTTGCAATGGTTCAGTGTTTTATTGAAGCGTTTACAAACCTTTGGGATAAAGAACATATTTTTTCAATGATTATAAGCAATTACCATATTGGTAACGCAGTAGATATTGGCATAAATATGGTGTTAAATCTATTGTATTTTACAATCAATGTAATGTTTGGTTACATTTGGTGCTTGTATGCAGTTTACAGAATGTTCGGTAGTCCTAGGCGTGTAAAACGCTATGCAAAAATTATTTGTTTCCCAATAGTTCTTGCATTGGTATCAATATGGACTACACCTTTTACAGGTTGGGTTTTCAGAATTACTGATGATAATGTATATACAAGAGAATGGTTGAGGATATTACCGGCAGTAGCAACAATTGCTTATGTTGTTTTTGGTGTTGCTTATATTTACGCTAATAGAAAAAGAATCAACAAATATATGATTATGCCAATTGCACTTATTATTTCACCTATTTTTATAGGTGCAATTATTCAGGCGGTATTACCGGGTACTGCAATTATAGCAATGGTAGTTACAATATCCCTCGTTGGTTTATATGCTACAACGCAATCAGAGTCTGCATACATTGACCGTTTAAGTGGTGTTTATAACAGAAGATATTTAGACGATTATCTTACAGGTCTTAATGAAAATGATAAATTTAAAAAGATGGGTAAGACCATTACTGGTATAATGCTTGATATGGATAAATTCAAGCAGATAAACGATAATTTCGGTCACCATGTCGGTGATGATGCAATATCTCAGGTAGGTAAAATTTTAAGAGATAATTTAGGCAAAATGAATTTTGCTGCCCGTTATGGTGGTGACGAGTTTATCATTATAACTCCTATGCTTGACAGTGATAGTATTGAATCTCTTATGCAGAAACTTACTGATGCTGCAAATGCCAATAATGAATCCGGTGAGTACCCTTATGAGTTATCATTCTCTTATGGTTATGCTCAATTTACCGTTGGTAAAGAAAAAGATAGCGACGGTTTTATGAAACGCATGGACGACAATATGTATGAATATAAAGTTGCTAAAAAAGCGCGTTGGGCAGCAGAGGGAAAGAAAACAAAACAAGAAGAAGCAACTCCTGCTGTTATATAAAATGAATTTCCCCTATGAAGAATCTTGGTTTCTTCATAGGGGATTTTTTTATCCAAATTGATTCGGATGTGTATGTTTAATTAACTATATTTACTACCCACACTTTTTTCTTTATAAATATATAACCTATAATATCTTTTATTATATCTGTACATTGAACAATAGGGAATATAATGAAAATAGAAAGGTGACCTATATAGAAAAGCGCGAATGCAAGAGGAACTACAAAGCCCCAGAGAAAAACACTGTCAAACAGGAATGTGACAAATGTTTTACCACCACTTCGTAATGTGAAATATGAAGCATGGGCAAAAGCGTTAAGAGGAACAACAAATGCAACTGTCTTCATAAAGAATTCTGCATAGTTCTTAGATTCTTCAGAAGTGTTATAAAGCATTAATATAGGGTTACTTGCAAAGTAAATTGAAACTCCTACAACCACACTTGCAAAAAGTGTAAAAGCAAACATCTTTTTAACAGTAGAAATTGCTTCATTGAATTTACCGGCACCTAAAAGTTTACCGACAATTATACTTATACTTGACCCTAATGCCTGAAATGAAATGCTCAAAAGATTTACAACAGTTGAAGAAATACTGAAACCTGCAACAACTGCAACACCGTGAAGACTGTAGCTCATACTGAGAACAGACATACCACCCGCCCATAAAAACTCATTGAGTAAGAGTGGCATACCTTTAACGGTAATTCTTTTAAGTAACTCTTTAGGTACATACATACTCTTAAATGCACCTTTGAAGAATGGGAATTTCTTTTTCTTGCATATCACATAAATAATAAATACTGCACATTCTACATATCGCGCAATAACTGTAGCAATTGCTGCACCTTCTGCACCTAAAGCGGGTAAACCAAGTTTGCCGAAAATAAGAATGTAGTTGAGAATACAGTTTACAAAAACTGCAACAAATCCTGTAATCATTGGAATAACAGTTTGTCCTGTTTCTCTTAATGTGCTTGAGAAAATATTTGAAACGGCAAACGGAAGCAACCCAATTATAATTATATTAAGATATTTTCTTGCAATAGTTGCAGTGAGTTCTATATCTGATGAATTATCACCTTCGTGAAGAAAAAGGCTGATTAAAAAATCACCCCAAAATATAAAGATAAGTGAAGCGATTACAGTAAGTACAATAACTGTTACAGTTTTAAATCTTATAGTATAGCGGATGCCTTCCTCATCGTTTTTTCCGTGGAATTGCGAAGTGAAAATACCTGCACCACTAACTGCACCGAAAAGTGCAAGGGTGAAAACGAAATATAACTGATTTACAATGGAGACTCCTGACATATCTTCTGTGCTAAGAGAACCAACCATAACATTGTCTAAAAGACTGACAAAATTTGAAATTAAATTTTGTATCATCATTGGTAATGCAATGCCAAGTGTCATTTTATAAAAGGCTTTGTTGCCTATGTATTCTTTTATTCTCATTTTATCATATCGTGCTCTTTGATAAAGTTTATAACTTCATCAACAGTGGTAAAAGCAAGACCTACAACTGTGTCGGCACCGCCATAGTAAACTGCAATTCTGCCTGTGTCACTATCTGCTAAAGCGGCACAAGGGAACACAACATTAGGAACATCGCCAACAAATTCGTAAGTTTCTCGAGGACTTAATAAGTAGCAATCTGCTCTGTGTAAGACTTTCCACGGTTCATTTATATCTGTAATCATAGCACCCATACTGTAAGTGAAACCATTACAACTTGTAATAACGCCGTGGTAGAAGCAAAGCCAACCCTCATCAGTTTCAATAGGTGTAGGACCAGCACCTACTTTTGTCATTTCCCAGTTATTTTCGGGTTTTATAACAAAACGGTGCTTACCCCAGTATGTAAGGTCAGGGCTGTGACTTAAGAAAATATCACCATAAGGTGTGTGACCTTTATCGCAAGGACGGGTGAAAATCATATATTCATTATTAACTTTTCTTGGGAACAAAACACCATTTCTTGAAACTGGTAAAACTGCGTTTTCCTTTCTGGCCCAGTTAATAAAATCTTCTGTAACTGCAATACCGATAGATGTGCCTCTGTCTGTGTGGCAAACCCATGAAAGATAATATTTGCCATCGATTTCGCAAAGGCGAGGGTCATAACCACGGAAAATTTTCTCATCATTCAGCTTCCAGTGAATACCATCTTTACTGAAACCTGTAACGAGATATTGTTCGCGTGTAATATCATCAAGTCTGAAAACACCTGCAAAGTCATCTTCTTTATCGCGTCTTACAACTGCTGAATTAAAAATGCTGTTAGCATCTTTTACAAAACTTCTGTCAATAATAGGGTTTTCTGTGTAACGCCATACAGGGTCATTACAGTTTTCTGGCTTGTCTTGCCAAGGGATATTTTTAACTTTTGAATTTAAAATTTTAGCCATAATATATATTCCTTTTTAATTATAATCTTGCATTGTCGTAATAGTTTGTTGTTTCCATTAAAATGTTTGCAGAGTCAAAGATTGTTTTTCTTGAAACATTTGAAAGCAAATCTTTGTTACTAAAGCATTTGTTAATGTATTTTTTAGAAGTACCCAGTGAACACGATGCAAAATGATGCACAGTAAAAGGTGTGAAACTTGAAGTTCCTATAATAGTGCTTTCTTTATGTATTTTAAGCCCTAAGTTATCACACGCATCTGACATTATATTTGCAGCGTCCTTACTACCTTCGTTACCACTGCCATCTTTGAAAAAGATAGCTAAATGTTTAGATGAGGTCAATTCTTCAACAGGAATAAAAACTGTAGGAATATCTCTCATTATTTTTTTGTATTTTGATGCGAATGCGTAAGCACCTGCATGATTTGAGTACTCACTACCTGTAATAAGACAACAGAATTCAGTCTGATTATATCTGAAATTATTCTCGCTCATCTGCTTCATAATAGCGGTGATAGTTGCCGCAGGAATTATGCTTGAACTTAAACCACTTGCCGCTCTTTTCGGGTGAACAAGAAGAATAGATAATAAATAAAATAATGAGAAAAATACTGAAATGGAAGCAAGTAAAGAAAATATAGCATTACTTTCGGGAGCACCTGTAAACAGATACATAATACAAGAAATGAATGTAAATGTGTTACCGATTACCGAAAGGGTAAGTAATACTGTTGTAAGATTTGTTTTGTAAAGGAAAAACCTCTGCTTCTTCGGTGCATCTGCACGAGCTACAAGAACAACTCTGTTTTGTGCAGTGAAGTGTGAGTAGCGTTTTGCAAAAATATTGAGAGAATTTCTTCTTGGGAAAAGATTATCAAGAATTTTTCCATCGAAAAAGAATTTGTAAGCGAATATTGAAAAAATCAATATACTTAACACCGTGCATATACATACTGGTATAACAGAACCGCGCTTAACTGCAAATTTAAAAATGAAAGAAGAAATTATTAAAAGAAAACAAAGGATTTTTAAAAGATATGTACCAACTTTCAAATGGGTTGTGAAAGTTTCTTCGTGTGTTTCATCGCAATAATTCTTGAGTTCATTCATAATAAGTCTTGCAGAGTACGCTTCACCAGGTGTTGAAGGTAATCTGTCAGAACTTTCCGAAAGAATTTTTCCTGCTACAGAAAATACATAGTCTATATTTTCTGTGGATAATTTTGGTGTGATTGTCATTTAATTATATCTTTGAATCTCTTGTATGCTTCTTCCCATTTCTCGTTTTCTGTAGGGGTGTAGCAAGTGAGATTTTCACCTTCTGCAATGATTTTTCTTGCTTCTTTAATGTCTTTTATAACACCAGAAGAAATAAGCTGAACAGCAACATTACCTAAAGCAGTTGCTTCAATAGGGCCACCGAAAACATTTACATTACAAATTTCTGCAGTCATCTGTAAAAGTAATTTGTCTTTAGTGCCGCCACCCATAACATGAATTCTGTCATATTCTTTTTCTGTACACTCTTTAATACCATCGAATGTATAACGGTATTTGAGAGCAAGACTTTCATAAATACAACGCATAATTTCACCTGGAGTTTGTGGTACATACTGACCTGTTCTTTCGCAATATTCCTGAACGCGTTTCGGAATGTTGCCCATTGAGCCGAATTCCGGTGAATCAGGGTCAATAAAGCATTTGAAAGGTTCACATTCAAGTGCTAATTTTTCAAGGTCTGCATAAGAATATTCAATGTTTTGTCTTTTCCATTGACGGCGACTTTCCTGAATGAGCCACAAACCTATAATGTTCTTTAAAAATGCAGTGGTGAAATCATAACCGCCTTCGTTTGTAACATTAAGGCGTTTTGATGCTTCGTTTATAATAGGTTCTTTAACTTCTGTGCCGAAAAGAGACCATGTACCACAACTTATAAATACAAAGTCATCATCCTGACAAGGTACTGCGGTAATAGCACTTTGTGTGTCGTGTGCCGCAACTGCAATTACATCTGCTTTCGGGAGTGAAAGTTCTTCACAGATTTCGTCACTTAATTGACCTACAACTGTACCAGTTGGAACAATTTTGGTTAAAAGTCTTTTTGGAAGACCTAAAGCGTTTATTATTTCATCTGACCAGTCATTAGTTTTTAAATCAACCATCTGTGAGGTGGTTGCAATAGAATATTCAGTTGATTTTACACCTGTGAGCATGTAGTTTAAAAGGTCAGGTGTGAAAAGCATTGTTTCTGCCTCGTCTAAAATATAAGGGCGGTTTTCTTTTAATGAAAGAAGCTGGAATACAGTGTTGAAGTCCATAAACTGAATTCCTGTAATATCATACATTCTTTCTTTTGAAATGTACTCTTCTGCTTTTTCAATCATACCACTGTTTCTTTTGTCGCGGTAATGAACAGGGTTTTCAACTAAAGTACCGTCTTTTCTTAAAAGACCAAAATCAACACCCCAGGTGTCGATACCGATGCTTGTAAATCCGCCGAATTCTTTTGCTTTTACCATACCTTGTTTTATTTCAAAGAAAAGTCTTTGAATATCCCAATAAACAGTCCCATTTATTGTTACAGGGTCGTTTGAAAAACGGTGAACTTCTTTAAGGTCAATTTTTTTACCATCAAATGTAGCTAAAATTGCTCTGCCGCTTGATGCACCAAAGTCAAATGCAAGAACTCTTTTTTTCAAAGGAATAACCTCCCTACAGTAAATATAATTATCTCAAGAAACAGTTGATAATAATTTCTTCTGCTTCATCTTCTGTTTTACCAAGTGTCTGAAGTTTTAAAAGCTGGTCATTGTTTATTTTACCAATTGCCGCTTCGTGAACAATGTTTGCATCGCAATGGTTTGCAGCAATTTCAGGAATTGAACGGATGTGAGCGTTACCCATAATAATTGAGTCGCATTGTACGTGAGCTCTGCATTTTGCGTTACCGACTGCTTTAGGGTAAAAGACTTGTTCAGAATTGTCTTTTGCAACTGAACGGGAAATAATCTGTGAAGATGCATCTAATCCATTAAGTTCAATTGTCATATCTGAATGTGCAACCTGGTTGTCGTGAGTCATAAGTTTTTCTAAAATGAGAAGGTGAGCACCAGCCTGTAATTTTGCAACAGTGTTTCTTTTTGTTGAGTCGACGCCTTCAATCTGCACCATTTCCATTTCACAATATGAATTTTCATCCATAAAAATTTCAGTAACAGGGTTTAAAATATTTTCTCCTGTGCCTGTGCCTTCGCCATAATGTTTTTCAACATATTTAATACGCGCATTTTTACCTATATGGAAACGGTGGATACCATCGTGCTCACTCTTTTTGTCACCTGAGTTATGAATACCGCAACCAGCAACAATAAGAACATCTGCATTTTCACCAATATAAAAATCGTTGTAAACCAAGTCATCAACACCGGTTTCGGTGATTATAACAGGAATGTGAACACTTTCATTCTTTGTATTCGATTTGACTGTTATATCAATGCCGGGTTTGTCTTTTTTATTTTCAATTATAATATTTTCAGTTGAGGCACGACCTGCACTTTCACCATTCTTACGGATGTTGTAGGCCCCTTGTGGAACATCGTGCAAATCTGCAATTGTTTTTAACATATGTGAATCTACTTTTTGCATTTATTCCACCACCTTATCTGAAATTACAAGCGCTGTTGAATTCGTTCATTAAAAGAGGGAAAACTTCATCAACAGGACCTTTTTTACTTACTGTGCCATTTGCTATAATTGCAATTTCATCAGCAATTTTCATAATTCTCTCCTGATGAGAGATTATAATCATACTCTGATTGTTTTTTGCAGAAATATTTTTAAAACTTTCAATAAGCATATTGAAACTCCAAAGGTCAATACCTGCTTCTGGTTCATCGTAAATTGCAAGGTCTACATTTCTTGCCATAATTGTTGCAATTTCTATTCTTTTTATTTCACCACCAGAAAGAGTTGCGTCAACCTCTCTGTTAAGGTAATCTTTTGAGCAAAGACCAACATTTGTAAGGTATGTGCAACACTGGTCTTCAGGAAGAGTGCTACCGTGAGAAAGACTTAATAAATCTCTTACAGTAAGACCTTTAAATCTCGGCGGTTGCTGAAAAGCGTAGCCTATACCAAGTTTTGCTCTTTCTGTTATAGACATATCTGTAATATCAGTGCCATTCCAGAGTATTTTACCACCAGTTGGTTTTTCAATACCCATAATGATTTTGGCAAGGGTTGATTTGCCACCACCGTTAGGCCCTGTAATTACAAGGAATTTGCCATCCTCAAGAGTAAGAGACACATCGTTTAAAATCTCTTTTTTTTCGCCGTCATCATTGACTTTGAATGATAAATTTAATAATTCTAACATATAATTTCACCAATACACTATAATAAATTATAATACAACAGATAGATTATATAAAATTTTAGTAATTTATTCAAGTCTTTTCAAAAAAACCTTGTTAAATAGAAAAAAATGTGTTATAATCACAAATATGTATAATCTTATTTTGTTTTTTTGATTATTTTCGACAAAGGAAGGGTTAATGATGAAGTACGGCGGATTAAATGAAAGCGAACTCCAAAAAGTTGAACTTGAAATGATTTTGAGGGAAACTGTTGCGGGTATTGCTATGTGTTCACCACACTCTGAGGGTGTTAAGCTTGAATATACAAATGAAGGATTTTTTGAGCTTTTCGGTTATACCAGAGATGAATATGAAACACTCCCGCAGGAAGTAAGACTTAATCTTTTCCATTATAATGATTTTATGAATATTATATCCCGTATCAATACTGATTATAAACCGGGTGAAGTTCAGAAATTTGAATGTCGTTGTAATAAGAAAAATGGTGAAGTTGCGTGGGCTCTTTTTTCTGTAAGAAAACCACACGATGCTAAAGAGGGCGAACAACGCTTTATTTGCAATATTGTTGATATTACAGAAATGAAACATCTTCAGATGAAGATTCAGGAAGAAAAAGAAAGATATGAACTTATAGAAGAAATTTCTGATGATATTATGTTCAATTATGATGTTGCTTCTGATGTACTCGAATGTTCACCTAAAATTTTAAGAACCCTCCGTACAGCAACAAGAGTTGAAGATGCTATTGAATATATTACTTATGGTAATGTGCTTGACCACAGAGATGTGCCACTCTTTATTGAAGCGGTAAGTAACGCTCTTTCTGGTAAGAGAATTAATATCTTTGACGCAAGAATTATAAATCAGCGAAATGATATAGTATGGCACAGAATTAAATTTGCCGCTATTTTTGATGACGAGGGTAATGCAGTCCGTTTCATTGGTACTATTTCTGATATTGATAAAGAAAAGAAAGAAAAATCAAGACTTATTGCTCAGGCAGAAACAGACCAGCTTACAGGCTTCCTTAACAAAGTTTCAACGGGTCTTAAAATCAATGAGCTTATTAAAGAATATCCTAACGAGCCTGGCACAATGTTCCTTATAGATATTGATGACTTTAAACTTCTTAACGATACTTATGGTCACCACGAGGGTGATGTTTTTCTTCGTGAGTTTACAAGTAAATTAGCACTTGCGTTCCGTTCAACAGATATTTTAGGTCGTGTCGGCGGTGAGGAATTCGTAATATTTGTTAATGGTCTTGGCGATGTTAAAGAACTCGTAGAAGAAAAAGCAAAAGAAATTGAGAAAATATGTCATAGTGTTAAACTTGAAAAAGCAACAGACAGAGTTATGTCGTGCTCAATAGGTGTTGCAATTTATCCTGAAACAGGTATGGATTACAACGACTTATTTGAAAAAGCAGACGAAGCTATGTACTATGTAAAGAAACACGGTAAAAATGGCTACGCTTTTGCTGAATAATTGTGTATTAAAAACCGCTTTTCATTGTATTATTATAATGAAAAGCGGAACTTTAAATTTTAATTGTGTTGCGGAGAGAGTGTTATGTCGCAGATAATTGAATATATTAAAGACAAAAAAATTCTTATTCTCGGTTACGGCAGAGAGGGTATTTCTACTTATAACTATATAAGAAAGCACTTACCTGAAAAAAAATTAACTATTGCGGATAAGAATTTTCTTAAGATTGACGACAGTAATGTTGATTTGATATGTGGAGATAATTATTTATCTTGTCTTAGCGATTTTGATTTGGTTTTCAAAAGTCCCGGAATTGCATTTTTGGATAATGTAAAATATTCTGATACTACTGAGATTACTTGTCAGACCGATATGTTTTTGCGTTTTGCAAAGCCTACAGTTGTTGGTATTACCGGTTCAAAAGGTAAAACTACAACTTCTACACTTATATATGAAATGTTAAAAGCAGGTGGCAAAAACACTTGCCTTATAGGTAATATAGGTGTTCCTGTTTTTGAAAAAGCTGATGAGGGTGAAGATTTGATTGCAGTTATAGAAATGTCTTCACACCAGCTTGAGTTTACAACCGCTTCACCGAAAGTTGCGGTGCTGGTAAATATTTATGAAGAACACTTAGACCACTATAAAACTGGTTTTATGGGTTATGCAAATTCAAAGCTCAATATAACAAGATACCAGAATAAAGATTGTTTCTTTGTTTATAACGATGAGCAGGATGTCGGTCACGGACTTGATATTAAAAAGTCAATTGGTGATGGTACAATAGTAAAAGTTGGTTTTACTAAAGCACAGAACGATGAATTTGTAAACGAACTCTGGAAAAGTACAGAGCATTTAAAAGGTGAACACAACAGACAGGATATTGCCTACGCTTTAGCGGTTGCAAGAATTTTTCAGGTTGATGACGACAGTGTAAGAAATGCTATAAAGAATTTTAATGGTATTGAACACAGAATGGAATTTGTTGGTAAGTTTAATAATGTATCTTATTACAATGACAGCATTGCAACAATACCTACTGCGGTAATTGGTGCAATAAAAGCACTGGGTAATGTTGAAACATTGATTTTCGGCGGTCTTGACCGTGGAATTGATTACACAGAATTTATTGATTTTCTTGTCGATTGCGATATTAAAAATTTAATTGGTTTACCAGAAACTGGTCACGATATATTGGATGATGTAAAATTGCATAATACAAGTGTAAACGCAATTTATGCAGAAAATATGGAAGATGCAGTTGTAAATGCAATAAAATGTACAAAAGAAAATGGGGTTTGCCTTTTCTCGCCAGCGGCGGCAAGTTATAATTATTACAAAAATTTCGAAGAAAAGGGTAGACACTTCAAAGAATTAGTAGTAAAATATGGTTAATATATTTTGGCGAACTAAATAAAATATCAGGAGAAGGTTATGAAAAAAATTATTTCAATTTTACTTGTAATTTCAATGTTGTTTTCACTTTCAGTGACTGTTTTTGCTGCAGGTACTGAAGAAACTGTTTTAAGATTCAGAAAGGACGGAACATTTAAAATCCTTGTTCTTGCAGACGTTCAGGATGTTTATCCTATTGATGATGCAATGGTAGCATTCATTAACGAGGCTCTTGATTACTCAAAACCTGACCTTGTTGTTTTCGATGGTGATAATATTGTTACAGAAGATGTTCGTGCTTATGAACAATTATTATATCCACTCGTATCAAGAAATGTTCCTTTCACATTTGTATTTGGTAATCACGATGTTGAAAGAGAGAATTTCACAGCAGAGCAACAATTAGCAGAGTATCAGAAATATCCTGGTTGTCTTGCTTTTGATGCGGACCCTGCACTTCATGGTTGTGCAAACCACAATCTTTTAATCTATTCAAGTAAGGGTAACGATATTGCTTTTAATCTCTGGATGTTTGACTCAGGTACATCACTTCATGCAGATAATGGTGAATGGCTTGGTTATGACTGGGTAAGAGCAGACCAGATTGAATGGTACAACAAAACCCGTGACGCTATTACAGAAGCTAATGGTGGTAAAGTTGTTCCTGCAATTGCATTCCAGCACATTATTCCAAAAGAAGCAGTTGAAGTTCTTTTTTATGAATCAGATGTTTCTATGGGTGAACTTACATATAATTTCAATGATGGTAGTGTTTATTCATATATTCCGAAAATTGAGACTTTTGATGGTTACATTTTTGAAAAGAGTTGTCCTGGTAATGGTTCAGATGGTCAATGGGATGCAATGAAAGCAGGTGGCGATGTTCTTGCAGTTGTTGTTGGTCACGACCATGTTAATAGCTTTGTAGCAGATATTAATGGTATTGACCTTGTTCAGACACCAGGCGCTACATACCACTCATACTATAATAAAATGCTTCAGGGTGCAAGAATTATTGAACTTGATGAAGGCGACCTTGACAGTTACTATACTTACGAGTTAACTTCAAGTTTTCTTGCAACACAAAGCGGTTCAACTATTACAGACACCGATTCAAGAAGCGAAGCAAGTTACACAATCTCAAATATTATGCTTCCTATAGTTAATATGTTTATGGAATTTTTAAGAGATTTCTTTAAAATCTTTTCTGGTTCTATCGGTGAAATGATTCCACCGGAAGTTACAGAGCCAGTTGTTGAATAAAAATAATAGATAAATAAAAAGTTCTATCATCATTTGAATGATAGAACTTTTTCTATTGCCTAACACCTACTCTTCAATTAAAAAAGCAACCTGTTTATACATAGGACTTTGCTTAATTGCTAAAAGTTGTGGCGAATCAGGAGGGAAAGCAGAGAGCATTGTTTTTAATTGGTTTGCCATAGCAATGAGTTCAGGTGATGCATTTTTTATTTGCTCTTGTTTTTTCTTTTCTTCCTGTGCTCGTAATTCTTCAATCAGGAATTCTACAATTTCTTTTGCTTGTGGAACTTTCTGTAAAGCAGACCTTAAGGCTTTTACATATTCCAATGGGTTTTTGTCTCTAAGTTTATTTGCTTTTACTAAGTACCACGCTAATATGTGGGTTTCCTGGAGGCAAGAAACATAATCTTCATTTTCAAGAATATTTTTATTGTAGCAAGCATTGAGAAAAATGTCTGCGACTTTATAAAATACATTTAAATATGTTGCTTTTTTCTCATTATTGATAATAATATCTTTATTCAACAGAAGAGTTACAATTAAGTTGAAGTAAAAAGCAATTTTGTGTAAATTGGTTTTTTCGCTACTGACAGTAAGCTCGTTTACCAGACTGTCACAAATGTCGTTTGCGGCAAAAGTCAGATTAGTTGTGAGATAATTCATTCTGGAATAGTTGATGTGATAGAACTCATCTGGTAAAGTTGCATTTAATTTTAATGCATTTTTTAACGCCACTGGCATAAACTCATCCCAGTTTTCAATTTTCTGCAAGTAAGATTCAGTTTCTTCTCTGGTAGTTGCATTTGCTATTTTTACAGAGAGCGAAATTGTACCAGGAATGTCAGCAAATTTATTAAAGTCAAAATTGGATTGTTCATTACAGGAAAAAATACTTGAAAGCAAGTTGAGTACAGTGTTGTATTGTGTGCTTGAAGCTGTTTCCTGGTTGGCATAATTTTCAAACAAATTACCAATCAGGGAACAGGCTTTTTTCTGTATTTTTTCAGAACTGTTTTTATTGGCAATAGCAAGAATCCAGTTGTTTATAGCAGAATTTGAAGCAGTGAGCAAATCAATTTTATCAACATACTGTAAAGCGTCATCAGAACAATTTGTTTCTATTAAGCAATTAAGCAGGATGCTTAACATCTGTTCTTTGTGATTCTTATGTATAGAATAAACAGGAGTGGTAAACGCTACTGCGGAAAAATTGTTTTTATCCGAGATGTATTTATCAAGATTCTCAAGATATGCCTTGCAATGTTTTATTGCATCGGCATATTTTTTGTTCTGTGATAAGTATTCGGCATAAAGATAGTTTACATCTATAAGTGTATGGTCAGAATCAGGGAACTTGTCAAATGCAAACTTCACAAAGTCATCAACACGATAATCGTTATCTGCAATTGCATATTTTACAATAGTTCTTATACAAGGTGGACCTGCAAATTCTTTAAATGAAATGTCATTCCCTTTATATTCTGATAACTTCTGAAATGCGAGATTTATATAATATGATTTCTTTTCAGGTGTGTATGCAGAAGATTCGAGACACTGCAAAATGCATTGTAAATTATCAGGATTTTTCGAAAGTTTTTCTTCAAGCAATTTAAGATTACGTTTTTCTTTTTCAATCAGATGTTCAGGTGAAACTGCAGCGTAACCATCATGGTCGAAAACAGTGTCTGTAAGAACATGAATTTGCTCTATATTTGTAACAGTTAATGATTCGTGAATTGCACCTTCATAACGAATACCAGTATTCATACGAACCAGGCGCAAAGCATTGAAATCAGAATAAGTTCCCTTCATTTCAATGTCGCCATAATTTCGTATAACTACTGTTGCAAATATTTTCTTTTGCTCTGAAGGACTGTTTAAAAATGATACGATTTCGTTTGTATCAGGTATTAAATATTCATCAGCATCAACGGTTAAAAACCATTTACCTGAACATTTATCCATAACAGCATTTCTTGCTTTAGAAAAATCATTGACCCAGGTAAAATCAAACAGGGTGTCGGCATATTTCTTTGCGATTTCTTTTGTTTTATCTGTTGAACCGGTGTCTGCAATAACCAATTCGCAAGGAATAACTTGTCTTAAAGGTTCTAGTGCTTTAAGACATTTTTCTAAACATCTCTCTTCGTTTTTTACAATCATACCTATTGAAAGTAAAGGTTGTGGCATACTTTTCACTCCGTAAATTGTTAGTTTAATTCTCGATTAAAAAAGCAACTTGTTTGTAAGCGGGACTTTGTTTTATTGCCATAAGTTGTGGTGAGTCCGGTGGGAGAGCAGATAACATTATTTTTAATTGCTCTGCCATAGCAACAAGTTCTGGTGTCGCTTTTTTTAATTCTTCTTGTTTTTTGTGTTTTTCTTCATTTTTAAAATTCTCAATTAAAAATTCAATCAGTATTTTGGATTGTGGTAATTTTTTCAAGGCTGATTTCAGAATGTGGATATATTCTAACTGTTTTTCTGCTTTTATGCGAAATGCTTTTAAAAGCAAAAAGAAAAATGAATGTTGTGGAGAGATGAAATCAAGATTGTTTTCATCTTTTAACAAATCAGGATTATAACAACTATTCAGGTAAACTTCTGCAACTAAAAGAAGTTTGTTAAGAAGTTTTTCTCTTGATTCGTTTTTTAATGATTTCTCAAAAATTATTAACGAAAGTAAATTGAAAATAAATGAAACTTGTGGGAATTCACAGTCTTCTGGATTATTGCAGTAGTATTCTGTTAATGAAACAACAATTTCTTCTGCAACATTCTGCACTGAATTTATTAAGTTTATCAGACAATATTGAGGGCTTCGGTAAAAAGAAGAAGGAAAATCTACATTTAAAATCAATGCTTGTTTAAATGCTTTTGGCATGAAGTTTTCCCAGTTTTCAATCTGATGAATAAATTCTTGTGCGTTTTCTTTTGTTTTTGCGTCAGCTATTTTTGAAGAAAGACCAATAGTACCACTGACTTCTGAAAAAAGAGTATAAGTTGTATTTTTGGTGTTGACAGAAAAACAATTGTTGATATGTTTTAGCAACGCTTCATAAATTTTGGGGGTATCTTTGGTTTCTTCAAGTGTTGATGTGATTTTTTTACTGATTTTATCAATGGCTTCAGATGTTATTTCCAAATCAGTAATAACAGAAAACCATTTGTCAATTATGGTTGTTGTAGTCTGATTAAGATTTATTTCGCACAGAACATTTAAAAATTCAGTTTCATTATTTTCTTTAAATTTTGCATTTGCCAGAACAAACTGAATTTCACATTTGTGTAAATCGTGACAGTACGAAAGAGAGCTTGTAATCTTATCGAGGGTTGCAGTGTTGTTCTGTACTGAATGTTTTTTTAGGTTGTTAAGATACTTTTCTGCAGAAATTATACATTCTTTATATCTTTCTTTGGAATTTAAAAACTGTGTGTATAAGTATTGAATATCAATTGAAGTACATTCTGTATCAGGGAATGTTTTAAAACACCAATTGAACCATTCTTCTGTAAAACTATCATTATCATAATTAAGATACAGTGCTATACGCTTTGCACAAGTTGGTGCACAGGTTTCCCAATGTGGATTTTTGTGTGATACCTCTTTTAATTTTTTTATTCCATATTGAGTGTAAAACTTTCTTTTTTCATTATTATGTGCAGAAGATTCAAGACATTGAAGTATAACTCTGAGATTGTCAGGTTCATTTTTTAATTCTGTTTCAAGTAAATTCAGGTTTCTCGCTTCTTTTTCTCGTTTGTGTTCTGCTGATATATTAGCGTAACCATCGTGGTCAAATATGGTATTTGTTAAAATGTAAATTTCATTTAATGCCACAGGGATGTTGAAATATTCGTGAATCGGATTAGTGTAACGCGTACCGGTATCCATGCGACACATTCTTTTTGCGTTGAAATCTGAATACGTGCCATCCATATTTTTATCGAAATGATTTCGCTGTATTATAGTAGCTTCTTTCATTTTTACAGAGTTTTTACCCGTAAGAAAATTTACGAGTTCAGTACAGTCAGATGCTAAATATTCGTCTGCATCAACAGTTAAATACCATTTACCTGAACATCTGTCCATAACAGCATTTCTTGCTTTGGAAAAATCATTGACCCATGTAAAATCAAAAAGAATGTCGGCATATTTTTCTGCAATTTCTTTTGTTTTATCTGTTGAACCGGTATCTGCAATAACCAATTCACAAGGAATAGCCTGCCTTAAAGGTTCAAGTGCTTTAAGACATTTTTCTAAACATCGCTCTTCGTTTTTTACAATCATACCTATTGAAAGTAAGGGTTGTGTCATAGTTTTCACTCCGTATCACGCAAAAAAATAATAACAGTTTTCGTTTCTGGAATTTGTTCTGAAAGTTTTATCAAAAAATTTATATCGCTATTTTTGTTGTTTTTTATAAATTCATTTAAATACCACGCAAACAGGTGTGCAGGTGGCAACAATGTGAGATTAGTTTTATCTGAAAGAAAAACTTGATTGTAACAAGTGTTAAGATAGGTATCAGAAATTTTACAGAAATTATCAAGAAGAGTGTTTTTGTATTCTTCTGTTAATCTGTAAAATTTTGAAGTTAAAATCTTAAAGAAAAGGTTAAAAGCAAAAGAAACTTTATACCATTCATCAGAATTTAAGGTGCTGAAATAATTTAATGTGTGATTTAATACACGTTCATCACATATTTCAGTGAAATTCTCAATGATTTCATTAAGTCGGGAAGAATTTATCAAATAAAATTGTTTTGGTAAAGTTGCATTTAATATAATAGTATTAATTAATGCGACAGGCATAAAATCTTCCCAGAATTCTATTTTGTTGATAGCTTCTTCTGCTTCTGCTTTTGTTTTCGCAGTTGCGATTTTTACACATAATGCAACAGTTCCATAAACTTCTGAAAAGTTGTTTAAACTTGATTTTTTAATATCAGTATTACTTAAAGCATTAGTCAGTGAAGATATTGCGCAAGAATATGGTTCGACTGATTTTAACTGTTGTTTATGATGTAATTCGAGTAAATTACCTATTTTATTTCCAACCATAGAGCCTAATTCAGCGGGACATTCCGCTAACGCTATGGCAGAAACTAAAACATCAAAAGTATCTTTTTCTGCTTCAGTCAAATCAATTTGTGAGATATATTTTTTTGCTTCTGAAAATTTATTTTCCTTTATAAGAGATTTTATAAGAAGTGCGTTTATATTGGAAATATGTTTCTTGTGAATACAGCGAACAGGAGAAGTGAAAAACGAGACTGCAGAAGAATTAGTTTTTGAATAGTTTTCAAGTTCTTTTAAATAAGTTTTGCAATGTTTAATGCATTTACTATAATTTTCTGCTTGTTCCAGTAATTTTGCATAATAAAAATTAACATCAATGTTAATATGTGGAGAGTTTTTAAAATTCTCAAATGCCCAGTTTATATAATATTCTGTTTTTGGGTGCTTGTCTTCTGAAGCGTACCCTATAGCATTACTGAGGCAGGGTGGGGCGAAAAGTTCCCAATAAGAGTTTTTGTGCGAAATAGCATCCTGAAGATTTCTGAAAGTATACTCTGTATAATAACGCCTTTTTTCAGGATTTAATGAAGATGACTCAAGACATAATAATATACATCTTATATTATCGGGTTCAGTTCTGAGTTGTTTTTCAAGAAGTTTTAAATTGCGTTCTTCTTTTTCTTTGAGATGGGTTGTGGTTATAGCGGTATAACCATCATGGTCAAAAACAGTATTTGAAAAAGTATGTATTGTATTTAAATCCTGAATAGGAAAAGATTCGTGTATGGAACCATTGTAACGCAACCCAGAATCCAGTCTTACCATTCTGACAGCATTGAAATCAGTGAAAGTACCTTTCATTGCAGTGTCATTATAATTACGCTGAATTATAGATGCGAAAAGTTTTTGCGTTGAAGAACTGCTTTTTAAGAATGTTGTTATTTCAGAAATATCTGGGATTAAATATTCGTCGGCATCAACAGTCAAGAACCATTTACCTGAACATTTATCCATTACAGCGTTTCTTGCTTTGGAAAAATCATTGACCCAGGTAAAATCAAAAAGAATATCGGCGTATTTTTCTGCGATTTTTTTTGTTTTATCTGTTGAGCCGGTATCTGCAATAATCAATTCGCAAGGGATAGCCTGTCTTAAAGGTTCAAGTGCTTTAAGACATTTTTCTAAACATCGCTCTTCATTTTTTACAATCATACCTATTGAAAGTAATGGTTGCGCCATATTCTTCACCCCGCGGTTTTACTATACTATATATAATAGCAGAAAGTTGTTACTTGTTCAAGTGGTCAGTGAGTCAGTGGTCAGTGAGTCAGTGGTCAGTGGTCAGTGAGTCAGTTGTTAGTAAGTTTGTTGATTAAAGTGTTTAGCATTTTACCTATTTCAGATAATAATGAGAAAGCATTTTTGGTTTCAGTTTCGGTTAAGTAGTTTAACATTATGCAGATATATAATTGAGTTTCTAATTCGCATTCTGAACCACGAGAAATGTTAAGAAAACGAGCATATTCAATATCTGTTTTTCTACCATTCCCTTCTGCTATATTAGAGGGTATTGAAACTGCTGCTCTTCGCATTTGGTCGCATAGCCCATAAGTTTCTTCTTTAGGCAACTTTTTAGTGAGCGTATATATTTCTTTAACTAATTCCATTGATTTTTTCCAAACTATTAACTCTTTATAAATCATAAGTTTTATCCTTCCAAATTTAGTTAATCATATTATAACATATAACTAAGGTGCTATCAACTAATAAACTGACCACTGACCACTGACCCACTGACCCACTGACCCACTGACCCACTGACTCACTGACCCACTGACTCACTGACCCACTGACTCACTGACCCACTGACTTACTGATTTACTGACCACTTTTTATTGCAAATCCACCAACCAACCACCCTGTTAAACTGTGCAAATTTCACAAATGTAAAACTTTTTTGAAAAAATTTTGAAAAAACACTTTAGTTTTTTCTTAAGCGGAGAATAATCATAGGTGTAAGGACAACACAGTCACCCGCTGAGTTGAACACCTACAAAAAAATTAAATTAAAAAACAGTGTTGCCAAACAAACCAGACAAGGATGTCAGGTAGGCGACGCAGATTTCAAGGAGGAAATTATTATGGGTATGGTAGTTAGAACAAACATTATGGGCATCAACGCTAACAGACAGTTAGGTATGAACAACAGTCAGGTTTCAAAGAGCCTTGAAAAACTTGCATCAGGTTACAGAATTAACCGTGCTGGTGACGACGCTTCAGGTCTTGCAATCAGCGAGAAAATGAAAGCTCAGATTAAAGGTCTTGAACAAGCTTCTTCAAACTGTCAGGATGCTATCTCTCTTGTACAGACTGCAGAAGGTGCTACAACTGAGATTCACAACATGCTCAACAGAATGGTAGAACTTGCTACAAAATCAGCAAACGGTACTTATGACACAGACGTTGACCGTGCAGCTATCCAGGCTGAAGTTGATTCACTTATTGAAGAAATTGATCGTATCACAACATCAACAAACTTCAATGGTACAACATTACTTGACGGTTCAATGGATGAACTCGTTCTTCAGATTGGTGCTGAAGGTTCAGACAAAATCACAGTTGCTGTTACAGCTCTTAACGCTGCTGGTCTTTCAGTAGATGGTCTTGATGTTTCATCTGTTTCAAATGCAAACGCAGCTATTGCAACAATCAAAACAGCTATCAACAAAGTTTCAACTCAGAGAGCTGACCTCGGTGCTATTCAGAATCGTCTTGAGTACACAGTTAACAACCTCGACACAACAGCAGAAAATATGACATCTGCTAACTCACGTATTCGTGATACAGACATGGCTAAAGAGATGATGAACTACACAAAGATGAACGTTCTCACTCAGGCTGCTCAGGCAATGCTTGCTCAGGCAAACCAACAGCCACAAGCTGTTCTTCAGTTACTTCAATAATTTACTCCGTAATATATCCTACCGGTTGTTACCCGCAGCCGGTAGGCTGAGAGTAAAAGCCTATTGCAAGAAACTAAAATTACTTAAGTTAATAATTCTTTCCCGAATTGACTTATTTTGGAAAATTCGGTAATGTTACAAACCGAGGTTGTGAGTGGTTTGTAGCATTACCCCAGAGTAAGCTACGTAAAATCGGTTTTTGATGCCGTGAATGGCTGTTTTTGGGTAGCAGTCAGGCATTGGAAATAAATATTTTATTAAAATGTGTTGCTTAAAAGAAAAAGCAAGGAGCTTTTTCGGTAACACAATTTTCAAGGAGGAAAAGATTTATGGGTATGGTAGTTAGAACAAACGTAATGGGTATTAACGCAAACAGACAGTTAAACATGAACAACAGTCAGGTTTCAAAGAGCCTTGAGAAGCTTTCTTCAGGTTTCAGAATTAACCGTGCTGGTGACGATGCTTCTGGTCTTGCAATCAGCGAAAAAATGAAGGCTCAGATTAAGGGTCTTGAACAAGCTTCTGCAAACGCACAGGATGCTATCTCACTCGTTCAGACTGCTGAAGGTGCAACAACTGAAATTCACAACATGCTTAACCGTATGGTAGAGCTCGCAACTAAAGCTGCTAACGGTACTTATGATACAAAGGTTGACCGTCAGGCTATCCAGGATGAAGTTGATTCTCTTATGAAAGAAATTAATAGAATCACTGTATCAACAAACTTCAACGGCACAACATTACTTAATGGTAAAATGACAAACCTTACACTTCAGGTTGGTGCAGAGCAATCTGACACAATTACTGTTGGTGTTAAAGCTCTTAACACAACAGGTCTTAAGATTTCTAAGGTTAAGGTTACAACTATTAAGAGTGCAAATGCTGCTATCAAAACAATTAAAGATGCTATTAACACAGTATCTACAGAACGTGCTAAACTCGGTGCTGTTCAGAACCGTCTTGAGTACACAATCAACAACCTTGATACAACAGCTGAAAACATGAATGCAGCTAATTCTCGTATCCGCGATACAGATATGGCTAAAGAGATGATGAACTACACAAAGATGAACGTTCTCACTCAGGCTGCTCAGGCTATGCTTGCACAAGCAAACCAACAACCACAATCAGTTCTTCAGTTACTTCAATAATTGATATAATTACTGATTATTTCTATACGGTAAGCTTACTTAGCGAACCAATAAATGCTTAGTAACTCTTCGGTAGTTGCTTAAGCGAAATTAAATACCCAAACTAACAACCAAAAGGCCTCTCCGGGTTACCCGCCTGGAGAGGCTTTTCCTATTTCTTGACGCGGATATTCAGCGATTAAGTCATTTTTTTACCCATTCGACGTACCTTTGTACGCCTTCAGGGTAAAGAAAATGTCTTACTCACTAAATCTCCGCGTCAATGTTGTTTTGGATATTCAGCACCTAAGCCATTTTTTCATCCGCTCGTAGTACCTTTGTACAACTTCGGGATGAAGAAAATGGCTTATGCACTAAATCTCCGCGTCAAAGTTTTGTTTTAACAAAACCAAGAAAAGCCTCAATTAAAAATGAAAAATTAAAAATGGAAAATTTCGGGACCTGCGGTCAGCATTATAATAATTAGTTATAATAGTTAATTTCTTCTATCATTTACAACAATCACAAATAAAAAGAATAAAGTGTTAAATGAAAACCTCTGTCATTTAAAGTTTGTTTTAAACTAAAAATGATAGAGCTTTCCTGCTTCCTGTTTCCTGCTTCCTGCTTCCTGTTTCCTGCTTCCTGCTTCCTGCTTCCTGCTTCCTGTTTCCTGTTTCCTGTTTCCTGACTACTGACCACTGACCACTGACCACTGACCACTGACTCACTGACAACTGAATTGTTAGAAAAATGTTAAATTTTTGTCAAAATAACAAATTGTATAAAATTACAAAAATAACCCCTTTTCCAATTTTTTCTTGTGCAATTAAGTTGACAAGATTGATTATTTGTGTTAATATGTGGTAGTAACCATAGTGTCACTGTACCCTTTTATGCCTTTTTGGAAAATAAAGGTGTGCAAAATGCTGAAAAGTCACGGAAAATTCACAGTAATTTTCGTCGAAAATTACAACACGGTATACTCTCTTGAAAGGGGAATTTAGATGTTCATAGTACCTATTACACCAATGGAAAAAATGGATTTTTCTAAGGTAGAAAATGTTAAGACTGCTGCAGAAGCTACGGAAGGCGGTTTTGCAAGTCTTTTAGATAATGCAATTGATGAATTTAAGAAAGCGGATGCACTTTCAGATATTGATGGTAATGCACTTTCAATTGGAAATGCTGACGATTTAGCACAAATTCAAATCAATATGTTGAAGGCTGAAACAATGCTTCAGACAACTGTTCAGATTACTTCAAGAGCAGTTAATGCATATAAAGAGATTATGTCTATTCAGGTTTAATGTTATATACATATTATATATGGACAAAATACGAAAACTCATTAAGACTTAAAAAATGAAATTCGGGGTAGAGTCAAGTGGCGGAAAATAGTAATAATGCTTTCGAGACTTTAAAAGCCAGGTTGTTTGATGAAAATACTTCACTTGGTAAAAGTCTTCTTTCAATTAAAAATTATTTTGCTGAAATGCCGAAGAAAAAGCGTAATACTATATTCGGTGTTGCTGGTGGTATTGTTGTACTTGCAGCAGTTTTAGCAATTGTTTTAAATGTTACAGGTGATAAATATGTTGCGCTTTATGAAGGTCTTGAACCTACAGAAGCGGCTGAAATTTATCAAGAATTACTTGCTGATGGAATTAGTGCAGAAATGGATTCCACCGGCAATGTTGTCGTACCTGTTGAAATTTATGACCAATGTCTTTTAAAACTTGCGGCAGAGGGTTACCCGAAGAGCACTCTTACTTATGACATTTTTGAGAATTCACAAAGTCTTACTGCTACTGAGGCGGACAAAACACAAGCACTTATTCACCAGGCTCAGGATCGTTTACAGGGTACTCTTATGAAAATTGAGGGTATCATTGATGCTGATGTCACACTTGCTATACCCGAAACTACCGATTATGTATGGCAGCAAACTGAAGAAAATGAAAAAACTACTGCAAGTGTAAATATTAAATTTAATGATGATATTGAACTTGGTGATGAGCAGATTACTGCAATTAAAAACCTTGTTTCATCTGCAGTGCCGAAACTTGAACCTGAAGATGTTCACATTATAGATGCAACCAATATGGTTGAATTACTTTTAAGTGAAGATAAATATGGTGGACTTACATATAATCAGAACCTTGATTTCGAAAGAATGGTTCAGAATCAGATTGAAGAAAATGTAAAAAGAATTTTAACACCTAAATATGGTGCGGATGGCGTATTTGCAGTTGCTAAAGTAACTATCAACTACGACAAAATGATGACAGAAAAAATGGAACTTATTCCTAATTCTAAGGAAGAAGGTTTCTTAACTCATGAAGAGGGTACATTCCAGGGCGGCCCCGAGGATGTTGCTGGTGGTGTTGTTGGTGAAGAAAACAACACCGATATTCCTGACTATACATATAATGGTGGTACTGCTCTCGAAGGCGAAACAATGATTGAGGGTCTTCGTGATTACGACTATGGTTATATTAAAACCCAGATTGAAAAGGGTAATGCAATTCTTGACAGAGCAACAGTTTCTGTTATGGTAAAACAGGCTAATCTCTCTAACACAAATCGTGAAGAGATTACAAATATAGTTTCAAAGAGTGTTGATATTGACCCTGAAAATATCAGTGTTTCTTCATTCGCTGGTGAAACTCCACCAGATGATGTTGTTGTTAATAAGACATTCTTCGAAAAACTCGCAGAGTTACCATTGTGGCAGGTTATCCTTATATTTGGTCTTGTTGTACTTCTCGTTCTTATTATCATTCTCATTCCTGTTATTATTATCACAAGAAAGAGAAAGAAAAAGAAAAAGGATGGTATGGAAGAATACCTTCAACAAATCGAAGACGAGCGCGCAGCAGAGCAACTTCAATTGCAACAGGAAATCGACCGCTACAAGAAGGAACTTGCAGACCTTGCTATGGGTGACGCTGACCCTAAAGACGAAGCGATTCTTAAAGAGGTTCGTAACTTCGCAAAAGCAAATCCGAAAGTTACAGCTAACCTCCTTCGCTCCTGGATAAAGGATGGTGACGATTAATGGCAAGAAATGCGACTAAAGGACTTTCTCCAATAGGCAGAGCTGCTGCTGTTATCGTTGCTCTCGGTGCAGATGAAGCGGCATCTGTTTACAAATACTTGACTGAAGATGAAATTGAAAGACTCTCAGTTGAAGTTGCGAAACTTGAAAAACTCACACCATCAGACTTGCAAGAGGTTATAGATGATTTCTATGGCCTCTGCACAACTCAGAAAATTATTTCTGAGGGCGGTGTTTTATATGCAAAAGATATTCTTGAAAAGGCTTTCGGACCCGAACTTGCCCAGTCTTATATGGACAGAGTTGCAGGTGCTATGCAGACAAGAGCATTTGAATTCTTGAGAAAAGCAAAGTCAAGAAACCTTTTAATGATGTTACAGGGCGAACACCCACAGGCTATTGCGTTTATTCTTTCATACGCACCACCTGAAGAAGCATCAAAAATTATTTCGGAACTTCCACCAAATACGCAACTCAGTGTTATTAAAAGAATTGCAACTCTCGACAGTGTTTCACCAAGTATTGTAAATACAGTTGAAACAATTCTTGAGAGAAGATTCTCTTCCGTTGTTTCTGTTGATATGACAGAAATCGGTGGTGTTAACCATGTTGCTGATATTATGAACCACACAGACAGAGCTACTGAAAAGCGCATCTTTGATGAACTTGGTGCTACTGACCCTGAACTTACAGACAGCATCAAAAAGCTTATGTTCGTTTTCGAAGATATTGTTCATCTCGATCCATTCACTATTCAGAGAGTTCTTCGCGATGTCGATTATCAGGACCTTGCAATTGCTATCAAAGGTTCTACCGAAGAAATCAAAGAAGTATTGCTTTCAAATATCTCTGCCCGTGCTAAAGAAAACATTCTTTCTGACCTTGAATACCTCAGAAATGTTCGTATGCGTGATGTTGAAAAGGCTCAACAGAAAGTTGTTGATATTATCCGTACATTGGAAGAATCCGGAGAAATTACAATTTCTCACGGTGGGGAGGATGCAATAATTGAGTGATATTTTCAGAACTTACAATTATTCAGCTACCTCAGATTCTGTAAAAATTCCCGATGTTGATTTTGAGTTACCAAGGGTAACTATTGAAGAACAAGAAGAACTTCCGCCGGAAGAGGCTTTTATGGAGTTCACTCCCGCAAATTTCGAGGTTATTGAGGAACAACCTGAAGAACCACAGGAAAAACTTGTTTACCCGACACGCGAAGAATTAGCAGAATTTTACAGAGATGAACTCAATGCTATTGCTTTAGAAGTTGAAATCAAAGCGTATTCTGATGCTTTACAAAGCAAAAAAGCAGAGTTACAACAAAGCATTGACAGTATTTCTCAAAAAATTAACGAGATGGAAGAACTTCAGAAAGCTTATCTTAATGATTACGAAAAGAAATTGAAGTTTTTTGCCATAGATATTGCAGAAAAATTAGTCTGCAAGAAAATAAGTGAAGACGATTTGTATTTACAGGAGCTTGTTACAAAAACAGTAAGCGAATGTAAAGGTACAAATTGGCTCACACTTGAAGTTTCAGATTCATTAGCAGGTCTTGTAGAAGCTGCAAAGGTTGAACTTTCTAAACCTGAATATCGTGGTGTAGCAGAAGTAAAACCAATCGCTTGTGCAGATGACACTTGTGTGGTGAGTACTGAAACAGGTGCAGTTGTCGCTACTATATCTGTTCAGGCAGATAATCTTCGCCTTGCTTTCAGAGAGGCAGAGATGGAGGTTTAAGAGTGTTAAGTAACGGAAATATTGATTTAGCTAAATACGAAAGAGTGTTAAAGAATACTGATACACTTACTCGTGAAGGCAGAATTAACAAAATAATCGGTATGACCGTTGAAGCAACAGGCTTAACTTGTAGTATTGGCGATATTTGCAAAATTTTCCTTCCAGGTGATGAACAGGTAGTTCTCTCCGAAGTAGTCGGTATTTCTGAAAGTACAGCATTTTTAATGCCATATCAAGAGGTTGACGGTATCGGTTATGGTTGCAAGGTTATAAATACAGGTAAAAAACTTACCGTTCTTGCAAGCGACCAGCTTATAGGCAGAGCAGTAGATGCTCTCGGTAAACCAATTGATAATAAAGAAGAGATTACAGAAGGAACATCCATTTCTATAGGTGGCGCACCTGAAAACCCAATGGCACGACCACCAATCAATGAAGTAATTGAGTTAGGTGTCAAGTGCATAGATGGTCTTCTTACCATTGGTAAAGGACAGCGTATGGGGATTTTTGCAGGTAGCGGTGTCGGTAAAAGTACTCTTATGGGTATGATTGCCAGAAATGTTAAAGCCGATGTAAACGTTATTGCACTCGTAGGTGAGCGTGGCAGAGAAGTTGTAGAATTTATTGAACGCGATTTAGGTCCGGAAGGGCAGAAACGTTCAGTCTTAGTTGTTGCAACATCTGACCAACCCGCACTTATGCGTTTTAAATGTGCACAAACTGCAACCGCTATTGCGGAGTATTTCCAGAGACAAGGTAAAGATGTACTTCTTATGATGGACTCTTTAACCCGTTTTGCAATGGCGCAGCGTGAAATCGGTCTGAGTACAGGTGAAGCACCGGTAGCAAGGGGTTACACTCCTTCAATTTATTCCGCTTTACCAAAGTTACTCGAAAGGTCCGGTAACTTTAAAACCGGTTCTATTACAGGTATTTACACCGTTCTTTCAGAAGGTGATGATACAAACGAACCAATCTCTGATACCGTAAGAAGTATCATTGATGGTCATATAGTTTTGTCAAGAAAAATTGCATCAAGAAACCATTACCCTGCAATTGATGTTCTGAGTAGTTTAAGCCGTCTTATGAGTGGTATTGCTTCTCCTGAACAGAAAGAGGCGGCGGGTAAATTAAGAAATATGATGTCCATTTACAAAGAAAATGAAGACCTTATTTCAATTGGTGCTTACAAACAGGGCAATAACCCTGAACTTGACAGAGCAATAAGTCATATGCCCAAAATCAACGAATTTCTGCAACAAAGGGTTGAAGAACCCTGCAGATTCGAAGATACACTAAACCTTCTCCAACTTGCAGTAAAGTAAAAGGTAATGTAGATGAAATCTTTTCAATTTTCATTAGCGAAAATGCGCAGTTATAAAGAGCAGGTTCTTGAAAAAGAAAAAACAACTTTAAGACAACTTCAGGCGGAAAAAGCGAAGATTGAAACAGATATTGAAAATCTCGAAAATCATCGTAAAGCCCGCGAACAAGAGTTTAAAGAAAGTAAAAATGGTTTAATGGCGAGTGACCTTATGCTTTATAAGTTTCATTCAGAAAATACCAGATTACAACTTAACAACTTGTATGAAGAGTTAAGGCGTGCCGAAGCAAGAATTGAAGCACAGATTAAAGTTGTTGTTGCTGCTTCGCAAGAAGTTTCAGGACTTGATAAACTCGAAGAGAAGCAATTAGAGGAATATAAGTATCTTGAAGCAAAGGAATTACAGGAAGAAATTCTTGAAATGGTAGCAAAAAAATCTACCGAAGAAGAAAGCCTGTCCTGACTTTAAGTACTATATTATATAATTATTTCTTAAGGAGGTGACAAAGTGGAACAGGTGACTTTACAAGCAATTAAGCAAATGCGATTATCCCGTTCAGGTGGTAAAGGTGTTCTTACAGAAGAGTCAGGAAATGCTGATGGGTTTATGCAGATGATTGATGCCATGATAGGTAATATTACCGATGGTGAATCAAATGTAAGTTTACCCGAAATCCTTTTCGGTGGTAATGAAGAGAGCGATGAAGAAGTTGCTACAGATGATGCTTCATTGTTGAGTATGCTTGGTGGACTTTTACAGTCAGGTAGCGGTAATCTCTCCGATGATATTCTTTCTCTTTTTAAGAATGTTACAGGAATTGAGAGTATCGACAAAGTAGAAATTCCGAATCTTATTTCTAAACTTCAGGAAAATAATTTCTTTGAAGCTATGGGAATGGATGAAGATGCAGCAGATACGCTTTATACTATGGGTAACAATGCATACAATTATATTGATGCCCAGACAGAAGCAGTAAGGAATTACATAAATTCTAAACTCGAAGCGACTGAAACTACCAAAAAACCGGTTGTAACAGGCACAATGCAGACTGCAGAAGTTACTAAAACTGAAAATACTGAATCAAAAGTATTAAATACAACAAACGAAATGCCAATTACTTCAGTAACTTTCGAAAAAACTTCTGACACACAATTAATTCAACCAATGGGTGTTACTGTACCAAATATGGTTTCTCAAAGAGTTGTTAAAGCTGATTTAAGTGCTTTAGGGCAACTTAATGATGATAATAGCAACACTAATGAAACTAATGATTTCACTGCTCAGTTAAGCGAAATTGCAATGGCAAATGCGAGTTCAGATGCAGTTCAGACTCAAATCGAATTACCTAAGGCGGAAACTCTCAGTAATCCGTTGTTCAATAAATTTAATATTGCGGAACAAATCACTGATGGTGTCAAGGCAAATATAAATCTTGAAAAAAGTGAATTTACTGTTAAGTTAAATCCTGAGGAATTAGGAGAATTAACATTAAAACTTATTGAAGAAAATGGTAAAATGGTTTTGGATATTACTGCAGCGAGTGAGAAAACTGCGAGAATGTTAAATGGTGATATTGTAGCGCTTCGTGAATCTGTTGGCTCAATGAATATTGAGGTAAGAGAAGTAACAGTTTCTGCACCTGAAGAAATTCAGGAGAATAATGCACAGTTTAATATGACAAATCAGCAATTCTCAGACAGGCAACGAGCATTCCAGAATCAGCAACAGCAGGATAATAAACCTTATTACGCAGCAACACATTCAGTTTATGGTGCGGAAACGGTTACCAGTGATTATGCAGGTAGAATTAAGTCGGCTGTTGACGGATTAGACACTTATGTATAAGTGAAAGGAGGAAATTAAATGGGCGATTACACAACAGACAGAGTTTTAGGTAGTAGCCAGACTTACAATGCAGTGTTTACTGATAAGAAAGATAACTCTACTCTTACTCAGGAAGATTTTTTAAAGCTTATGATTACAGAGCTTACTAATCAGGATATGAATAACACCGCAGACACAAGTCAGATGGTAAACCAGATGACTCAGTTCTCAAATATGCAGGCAATGCAAGAAATGCTTTCATATTCAAGAACAAGTTACGCAATGTCATTAGTTGGTAAAACAGTTACAGCTTCTCGTTACACAGTAAGTGGTGAACTTGATACTACAACTGGTAAAATCGACAAGGTTTCCTTAGTAGACAATGAATATGTTTTCTATATCGGCAGTAAAAGATATACACTTTCACAGATTATGTCGGTGCAAGATTCTGATTCATCTGCTACAATTGACCCAACTAAGTATGGTATTACATCTTCAGATGTTACTGAAAACTCAGTCAGACTTAAATGGGAAGTTCCTACAGAGGATGATATAGCCGCTGCGGGACTTAAGTACAATGTTTATTACTCAAAAGATTCTGCATTTACAACAGTAGATGAAATTCTTAAAAATGGTACACTTGGTGGTTCTTCTATAAGTAGTGACTATTTTGAACAAGTTATTACAAAGTTAGAATCTGGTACAGATTACTTCTTCAATGTTGTTGTAGAAGATAAGAGTGGTAATAAATATTGCTACAAACCAATCAAAGTACAGACTAAAACAGCATAAACAGAGTTAAACAATAAAATATAGAAAGGTGAGTATATCATGGAGGATATTCGTTTTAAACACTTTTCGCCTATCGTAACAGGTACTCCGGGTGCGGGTCAGGGATTGTATCCGCCTTCAACGAGCACACAAACAAATGAACCTTCTGTTTCTTTCGCTGATGTATTAAAAAATACAATAGAAAAAAACAGTGAAGTGAATTTTTCAAATCATGCTATTAAAAGAGCGGTTGACCATAATATGGATATTACGGACGATGAGCTTAATAGATTAAATGAAGGTGTGCGACTTGCGAGCGAGAAGAACCTTGACGACACTCTGATTCTTGTTGGTGAAAAAGCGTTTGTGGTAAGTGTTAAAAATAACACAGTTATCACAACAGTAAACAACAATTCAATTCAAGGCAATGTATTTACAAATATTAACGGAGCTGTTATTGTGTAACTTATTACATAGTTTTAAGCCGGACCTTTGGAGGAGGCTTACGGTATCTTGACCGATTGATAGATACCACTTCGTTTAGGGTAAGAAAAACCGAACTCTGTTCGGGTAGTTGCTTTTACCCTTTTTATGCCAATAGGTTACTTATGCGACGGCTTCGCATAAGGAGAAATAAATATGAATAGAGCTTTGTTTTCAGGTGTGGCAGGTTTAAAAACCCACCAAACAAAAATGGACGTTATCGGTAACAACATCGCTAACGTTAACACATACGGTTACAAATCACAACGTGCCGTATTCAGTGACCTTTATTATCAGGCACTCAGAAATGCTTCTGCAGGTACTGCCAGCCAGGGTGGTAAAAACCCATCAGCAGTAGGTTATGGTTCACAACTTGCAGGTATTCAGACTCAGATGTCACAATCAAGTATGCAGACAACAGGCTACGGTATGGACGTTGCTATCACAGGTGAAGGCTTCCTTCAGGTTATGGACCCTTCAGGTAACATTTTCTATACAAAAGCTGGTATGCTTGACTACGATGCTAATGGTTACTTAACAGATATCAACGGTAACTTCGTTCTTGGTACAACAGCTACTGGTACTGCAGATACACAAAAAATCTGTCTCAGTAATATCGGTACTGTAAACCCTAAGAAATCTACAGTTACAGAATCAATCAATGGTATTGATTACACTATTACCGCTTCTAACCCAAATAAATTTGGTAATATAGCAATTTCAATATCTTCAAGTGAAGGTCTTCCGGATGGTCTTCCTGCAAAAGCAGTTATTTCATCTACCGGTGCTATTTCAGTTGAACTTAATGCTTATCATAAGTTCAATTCTATGAATGAACTCAACACCGCTATAAATGACGCTATTACAGAAGCTAACGGTGGTAACCAACACGCAGCAGGTGTCTTCACTCTTACCGCTACAAGAAATATGTTCGGTACAGAAGCTACTGAAGGTACTTTCAAAGGTGTTGCAGTTGCAAGTCCATCAGAAATTACATTACCTGCAGATGCTTTCGAGGGCAAATTAACAGTTACAAAATTTGACCCTGAAGAAACAACACAGGTTATTGCAGATGGTTCACAGATTACATTTACAACTACACCGGTTGCAAATACAAATCCTGCAGAATTCACAATTACTGCTGCAGTAAACGGTATTAATTATACCGGTAAAGTAACAGGTACTTCTATTTATCCTATTACTTTAGAATCAGCAGGTGGCGGTTCTATTGTAGTTAACACTAAATTAGGTCAGAAATTCACACAATCTGATTTAGAAAGAGCTGCTTTACAACCAACAACAGGTACAGTTTCTGCTCCTGAGTATTTCCTTGGTGGTGCACAGATTTCAAAAGTGAGTGAAAAATTCCCAAGCTCAAGTGCTATGGATTTCGCTATTTCAAATCTTGATGCTACTACACATACATTTGACCTTTCAGTTACAATCGCTGGTATCACTTATACAGCTGAAAATCCAGCAGTTCCTGGTCAGGAAATTACTCTTAAAACAGATAACGAAGCTGATGGTTCAATTACGCTTTCTATACCAGCTCTCACAACAATGGCTGAGAACTATGGTTTAGATATAAACAGTGCAAACTTCCACACTGCACTTAATGATTTACTTACTAACAGTATTGATTTACACTCTTATGCATCAGTTGCTTCAAAAGAAGCAATAACAGAGCCACTTACAGGTGCTGAAATTGCAGGTACCGACTTCTCTGTTACAACAGGTCAGATGACAGGTGCTGTTGAAGATGGTTTCTTCGGTGGCGGTATGTTATTTATGCAGACAAGTACTGACTTTACAGGTAAAGGTACAGTTACTCCTGACAAATTCACCGCTTCTTATGTTGAAGGCGTTGATGATGGTAACTCATACTGGACAGTAACTCTTGATATTGAAGGTACAGAATATACCACAACAATATCAGAAGGTACAATCGCTTCTTCATTACTTCTCAAAGGTCCTGAGGGTGACTACATTCAGGTTACAAACCCAGGCTTTGAAGGTATGAATGATTACTTCAGAAGTCAACAGAACCCACCACGCGACCCTGCAACAGGTGATTCAGTTCAGGCACTTAATGGTAACGATACAATTGAAATCACTCCATCAGTTGCTTCAAGAGAAATGGGTCTTTCATCTAAACCATTCACACTTGCTGGTGGTACAGATGGTGGTGTTGTTACTCTTGACGAAATCAACAGTATCGCAATCGCTGGTGACGGTACAATCACTGTTTCTCACGGTGAACTCGGTAATGTTGTAGCAGGTAGAATTTCTCTTGCAAGCTTTGCAAACCCTGCAGGTCTTTTATTACAAGGTACAAACTACTTTGCAGCAACAGCAAACTCAGGTGAACCAAGTCTTTGCGACCCAGGCTCAGATGGTACAGGTTCTCTCGTTACAAGTGCTCTTGAGATGTCTAACGTTGACCTTTCTGCTGAATTTGCAGATATGATTACTACACAAAGAGGTTTCCAGGCAAACTCTCGTATAATCACAGTTTCAGACTCAATGTTAGAAGAACTCATTAATCTTAAGAGATAATTTGGTAGTTAGTTGAAGCGTTTACCCAATATTTGTTTTAACTACATACCATAAATCTTTTGAATATATACCATAAATCTTAAGAAAATGCATTTTGGTATGTTATTCAGAATGTATCGGGATGCATTAAAAAGTTGATTACTCAACTTATAAACCTATATACCATAAATCTTTTAAATAATACCGCGACAACCTCTTTGGTTGTTGTGAGGTTGTCGCCGGTATTAAGATATATTTTATACGAATGTAAGACTAACAACCAATTTAAATTCGTGGGGAAATGACTATGATTATTTTAACCAAGTTAAACAATGTTCCGTTTGCATTGAATCCGGATTTGATTGAAACAATCGAAGAAACTCCGGATACAACAGTAAGATTAGTTACAAAAAACATTATTATTGTTAAAGAACCAATGGAAGAAGTAACACGTAAAATATACGAGTATCGTGCTATTTCAGGTGGTTCATCAGCAAAAGTAATTCCTAATATCGGCGATTTATAAAAACTGATTATAAAAAATAGGATAATAAATTAAAAGGGTAAAAGGGGCGTATCAGGCTTTATGAAACGTAAAATCGATATAATGTCAATAATCGGACTTATACTTGCTTTTGGTATGGTTGTGTTTGGTATTATCTGTAATAAAAATCTGGAAACAGGTGGTTATGAGTTTACTTTTGCAACAATGAAACACTTTATTGACCCACCAAGTATTCTCATTGTTATCGGCGGTGTTTTTGCATGTTTAATGTTCAGCTTTCCACCTACACAATTTGCAAAAATACCAAAGCATTTAGGAATAATCTTTTCTCCGAAAGTATATAACCCAGAAGTTTATATAGCTAAAATAGTTGAATGTGCTAAAAAAGCGAGAGCAAATGGTCTTTTAGCACTTGAAGAAGATACAAACGAAATGACCGATGCCTTTATGAAAAATAGTTTTCAGATGGTAGTTGACTCGGTTGACCAGGAAAAAGTTAAAGAACAAATGGATTGCTGGCTTGCAAACCTTGATGACCGTCACTCAGCTGACAGGGCATTTTATGACAAAGGTGCAGAACTCGGTCCTGCGTTCGGTATGATAGGAACACTCATAGGTCTTATAAATATGCTTCAGAATATGAGCGATATTGAAACATTAGGTCCTAATATGGCGGTTGCACTTGTTACAACCTTTTATGGCTCACTTTTAGCGAATGCATTTTTCTTACCTATTTCAAATAAATTAAGAGTTCGTCACGAAGAAGAATATCTTTGTATGTCAATCATAGCAGAGGGTGTACAGGCTATTCAGGCTGGTGAAAATCCGAAGCTTGTTCAAGAACGACTTGTACATATGTTACCGGAATATAAACAAAAGAAGTTTAATCCGGGAGACGGCAGTTCATCAGAAGATGAAGGCGGAAAAAAGGGTAGAAAATAATTAACCCAATAATTATGTAAAGGTTGGTAAAAAATGGCAAGAAAAAGAAATTCTTCCGGCGGTGGCGGTGGCGGTCAGGCTTGGCTTAACACCTACGCCGATATGGTTACCTTGCTTCTTACTTTCTTTGTATTAATGATTAGTATGTCAGTTATTGACCAGGAAAAGTTTAATGCTTTCCTTGAATCATTCCAGAACATAGATAAAGAAGTGCTTGAAGAAATTATTCAGGGTTCAGCAGTAGGTGGCGGTGAAGGTTCGGGTAACAGTCAGGATATGACAGAAGCCGCTATGGATACACTCTTTGAAAAACTAGAAGAATATGTTGAAGAAAATAATATGGAAAGTTCTGTTTCCATTGCAAAAATAGAAGATGTTATTTATGTGCGCTTTGACAGTGCTATATTCTTTAAAGCTAACGAATACACCTTGAGAGATGATGCTTATGAAGTATTGGATTTCATAGGTGACGGTTTGAAAGAATATGAAAAAGAAATTAAACTTATAAATATTTTAGGGCACACTGCTAAACCTGCTGTTGAGCAGGACCCTGAAAGAACATGGCGTCTTTCAGGCGAAAGAGCTGCAGTTGTTGCAAACTTTTTTGAGTTGAATAAAAATATCGATAATATGAAGATTACTTGTATGGGTTATGGTGATAACTTCCCTGTAGAACCAAACGATACAGAAGAAGGTATGAGAAAGAATCGCCGTGTTGAACTTGTTATTATCGGTAAAGACAGTAATGTCAATACAAATATTTACAGTGCTCTCGAAGAACTTTATAATAATGATGAATACCCTAAAGAGGGCGATGTAAATGATGTTTTACTTCCACAGTTATCAGGTAAAGAAACAAAGAAATGATTTTTATAATTTATTCCAGGAAAGGAGTTGAGTAGCTGAATGGCAGAAGCGTTATCCCAAAGCCAGATTGATGAACTTTTGCAACGAATGAAAAGCGGTGCACCGGTTGAGAGCGAGCCGGAAGAACGAATTAAAGCATATAACTTCGCCTCACCTAAAAAGTTTACAAAAGACCAGCTTAAATCGTTAAACAACTTTCTTGAAACTTATGCAAGAATTGTTTCTTCTTATTTCACAAACGCACTTCACAGTATCTGTGAAGTAAATGTAAGTCAGTTAGAAGAACAAAGATATTTTGAGTTTAACAATGCTATTCCGGACAGTACTCTGGTAGGTATTATAGGTTTTGAACCTGAAAATTCGAGTTTCGGTGAAACAACAATGCTTCTCGAATTTCCAACTTCATTCGGTTATATGTTAATTGACAGGTTGATGGGTGGTAATGGCGAACCTACAATACTTCAACGAGATTATACAGAAATAGAAACGGCATTACTTGAACATGTAATGACCAAGGTTGCAAGGACTATGAAAGATGCCTGGCAGACCTATTTCCCACTTGAAACTTCTTTTAAAGCTATTCAGACAAATGGTAGACTTATTCAGGCATTTTCACCACAGGATATAGTTCTTATCGTTTCGTTTGATATAAAAGAAGAATTTTACGAAGGTACGGCAAACTTATGTATGCCTGCTGATAAATTTGAAGAAGTCATTAACAACTTGAGTCAGAAATATTCTCAGGGCGAAAGACAACAGGATCAGGATAAAGAAAGACAAAAGAAAGATTTACTTATGGATTACCTTAAGAAATCTGACCTTAACATTGAAGCTTATCTTGACAGATGTACAATGTCTTTTGAAGAAGTTACCGACTTAAGAGTAAATGATGTTTTGATGTTAAATAAGCGTATTGATGACAATATTGAGGTTCACATTGAGGGTATGCCTTGGTACACCGCAAGAATGGGTGAATCCAATAACAAGAAAGCAATTAAACTTGTTAAATCATTAGGCGACCAACAAGAAGAAAAACAAAGGGAGGATGCAACAGTTGAAGACTAATAGCGAAAATTTCTTAACAGCCGATGACCTTGATGCCATTGGTGAAGTCTTAAACATTAGCATGGGTGCTGCGGCTACAGCGGTATCTTCAATGTTAGACAAGAAGGTATTAATAACAACTCCTAATGTTGAATTAAATACTTTTGATACCATTGATTATTCTAAACTTGAACCTGCAATCTTAGTAAAAATTAACTATGTTGAAGGTATTGAGGGTGCTAACGTAATTATTCTCAGAAGAAACGATATGAGAATAATCTTAGACATTCTTATGGGTAACGATTACACACAGGGCTCTGAAGAAGAATTTGAATTTGACGATATGAGCCTTAGTGCTGCTTGTGAAGTTATGAATCAGATGATGGGTTCATCTGCAACTGCACTTTCAGAAATCTTAGGTATGACAGTTAATATTTCAACACCTGAGTCAAAGTTAATCACATCACGCACAGATGTGCTTGAATCTTTTGAATCAGATGGTCATTCAGAAGAAAATGTTGTAGCAGTTTCTTTCAATCTTAATATTGAAGACAATATAGCAGGGCAGCCAATTGTTGATACAGTGTTTACTTCTTACTTGTCAATTGATTTGGCGAAAAAGATTATTTCAATAATTTCAGGTGGAGAAGAAGCAGCAGAACCTGCACCAGCAGAAATTCCTGCTCCTGCTCCTGCTCCTGCACCGGCTCCTGCTCCAACACCAGCACCAGCTCCTGCACCGGTGCCTGAACAACCACCTGTACAACCACCAGTGCAACCTCCTGTTCAGGAAAATACATATAATGCACAACCTATGAATCAGGGTGCTCCTAATATGTATGCTCAACCACCAATGTATGGTCAGGAACAGTATATGCAGCAAGGTATGTATCAGCAGAATCCATATCAGCAAGGTATGATGCCTAATATGCAGAATCCATATTACGGAATGCCGATGCAGCAACCACCTATGGGTTATGGAATGCCGATGCAGCAAGACCCATCTGTTACAATCAAAACTGCAGATTTCCCTGATTTTGGTAAAAAGGTTGGTATGCAAGGAAATCCATATAGCGGTAATCTTAACTTACTTATGGGCGTTCAACTTGATATTTCAGTTGTAATTGGTCGCTCAAAGAAAAAGATTAAAGATATTATGGACTTCGGTCAGGGTACAGTTATTGAACTTGACAAACAGACTGGTGCACCAGCAGAAATTATTGTTAATGGTCAATTACTTGCATACGGTGATGTTATTGTTGTTGGCGATAACTTCGGTGTTCGTGTAACAGAAATTGTCGGTGCAAAAGAACTTTTAGATTCACTTGGTAATTCTTTATAAGATTAAAATTATAATTTGAGAAAAGAGGACGAATTTATGTATAAAATTATGTTAGCTGATGACGCAGGTTTCATGAGAAAAATGATTCAAAACCATTTAAGTGGTGTAGGTTACACAGATTTTGTTGAGGCTGCTGACGGTGCTCAGGCTGTTGAACTTTATCAGGAACACAAGCCAGATTTAGTTCTTCTTGATATTACAATGCCAAATATGAGCGGTATTGAAGCTCTTGCAGCTATCAAACAAATTGATCCTAACTCAAAAGTTGTTATGTGTTCTGCTATGGGTCAGGAATCAATGGTTATGGAGGCTATTAAATTAGGTGCTCTTGACTTCATTGTTAAACCTTTCAAACAAGACAGAATCGTTCAGACAGTTACTAAAATTTTACCATTGTAATCATTATAATATTTAATTTATAATAAGAGAGGGCTTTGTATGGGGCAGACTGTAGAAACAATTCTCGTGGGAATTGGTACAATTGTCCTTATGCTTGCCGTTTTTGTCGGAGCATATTATTTCTCTAAATTTTTTGCAAAGCAATACCAGCCTAAAATGAGTGGTAAACTTAAAAATATTGAAATAATAGAACGAATGGCAGTTGGTAAGGACCAATCACTTGCTTTAGTCAGAGTTTCCGATAAAGTGTTTCTTTTAGCATTTACAGCACAAAGCGTTACAAAGATTGAAGAAATGGATGCTTCACTTTTCCCTGAGAACACGGTAGTTCAGAACGCGGGCGAAAATAACTTTATGACTTTCTTCACAGACGCTTATAACAATTTGTTGAATAAGAAGAATGAGGGGAAGGGAGACGGTAAAGATGAATAAAAATCCCAAAACTCAAAAAGAAAAATCCCCTCGCTCTAAGCAAATAAAACGGTTGTGGGGACGGCTAATACTATTAACAGTTGCCATAACTGTTTTTGCTATTATTTTTGCAGTTACTGCAAATGCAGCGTCAGTAAGTGTTGATATAAACAGTGACGCACAAGAAGGGGCAATGAGCGAATTACAACTTTTATTCTTGTTTGTGCTACTGGCTTTAGCACCGTCATTACTGATGATGATGACGAGTTTTACAAGAATTGTAATAGTTCTGTCGCTTTTGAGAAATGCAATCGGTTTACAGCAGACACCACCTAACCAGGTTATTATAGGTCTTGCTTTAGCACTTTCACTCTTTATAATGTCACCGGTTATTTCTACAATAAATACCGAGGCTATTGAACCTTTGCAAAAAGGTAAAATTACAGAAGAAGTTGCTTTAGAAAGAATGCAGGACCCTATAAAAGAGTTTATGCTTAAACAGACTAAAGATAAAGATTTAGATATGTTTTTATCTTTGTCAGGTGACGAAGATATAGTTGAAGGCGGTAACACAGAGTCATTGAAAGAATTACCACTTTCTGTTATTGTTCCTTCTTTTATAACAAGCGAATTGAAACGTGCATTTACAATGGGCTTTTTGTTGTTCCTGCCGTTTTTAATAATTGATATGATAGTTTCGAGCACCCTTATGTCGATGGGTATGGTTATGCTTCCGCCATCGATGATATCGCTACCGTTTAAGCTGATGCTTTTCGTTGTAGTCGATGGTTGGGGACTGCTGATTGAAATGCTCATATCGAGTTTTAATTAGCTACGCTCAGAAGTGTTTTAATTAAGAATGTTAAATGAAAGGAGTGCTTAATATGACACAGGAAGATGCTCTTGTTATATTCAGAGAGTCAATTCTTCTCATAATAAAACTTGTGTCACCAATGCTTTTAATAAGTGTTGGCGTAGGTCTTGTAATTGCCATATTTCAGGCGGCTACACAGATTCACGAGCAAACCCTTTCATTTGCACCTAAGATTTTGATTATAGGCGTTATTCTTATTGTGGGTGGTTCCTGGATGATTTCAAATATTCAGGAATTCTTCCAGTACATAATGTCCTATATGGCGGGGTTGTAGTAAATGTCAGGGCAACTTTTAGTACAAGGTCTTGGCGCATACATTCTCGTATTCTGCAGAATGGGAGCAATGCTGTTTTTTAACCCATTACTTGCAAGAAGGAATGTTGTTTCTGCAGTCAAGGTAGGTCTTGCTTTAGGATTAACACTTATTCTTACACCGACATTAAAAGCACCCGGAATAGAAAATTTCGATGGTCTTGTATTTCTTTTTGCTATGCTTAAAGAATTTTTAGTGGGCTTTGCCGCAGGACTTGTTTTTCAGATTTTCTACTATATGCTTTTTGCCGCAGGTGACATAATAGATATGGGTTTTGGTCTTTCAATGGCTAAGGCATTTGACCCGGGTACCAGTATTCAGGCATCTGTTTCCGGTAAACTCTTTGAACTTATGTTTGTTATGTATTTCTTTTCAACAGACAGTCACCTGACATTTATAAGAATAATGGCTTCGTCTTATGATATTGTATCTATGGGTGCAATAGAAATAGGTCAGAATACAGCACAGTTTGTTATGACTATGTTTGTTTCTGCATTTTCACTTATAATAAAACTTGTTGCACCATTTATTGTTGCTACATTTGTTTTAGAAGTTGCTTTGGGTGTGTTAATGAAGTTATCACCACAAATCAACATATTTTCAATACATTTTCCGTTAAAGATTTTTCTCGGATTTTTACTGTTATTTGCTTTTTCTGTTCCGGTAGGAAATTTTATGGAAAACTATGTCGGAATATTAACAGATAATATTTATAAATTATTTACTTCGGTGTAGTTTATTAAATACAATTTATTCTTACTGTGAAAAGTGGTGGTTAAAAAATGGCGGGTGAGAAAACCGAAAAAGCGACGCCCAAAAAGCGAAAAGACGAACGAAAGAAAGGTAATGTCTTTCTTAGTAAGGATGCTGTTACGGCTGTTTCGCTTATCGCTTCGTTTTATGCACTCAAAATGTTTGCACCGTCCATTTTTACCAATGTGCAGGATTTAGTCAGAAGATATATTTCTTTAGCAGGTACTAAAGATGTGTTTTTAGCTTCTGATATTTCAACAACTTTTACAGATTTAGGTCTTGTATTTTTAAAAACTGCAATGCCGTTAGTAGCAGTTTCTGTTTTAGTTGCAATTGTAGTTACTATGGCACAGACAAAAATGCTTTTTTCAACGAAAGCATTTGCACCAAAATTCAACAGAATAAATCCGCTCAACGGTATAAAAAAGATGTTCTCTATAAGAGCTATAGTTGAACTTTTAAAGTCACTTATTAAGATTATAGTCTTACTTTATATGGTTTATACAGTTCTTATAGATGAAGTTACTACTTTACCGATGCTTATAGATATGGCACCTGTTAACGCTATTAATAAAACAGGCGAAATTATAATGGATGTTGTATTAAAATCTGGTATTGCTTTCGTATTTTTAGCAGCGGCTGACTACCTGTATCAATGGTGGGATTACGAAAAGAATATGAAGATGAGTAAGCAGGAAATTAAAGACGAATATAAACAAATTGAAGGTAACCCGCAAATTAAAGGTAGGCAAAGACAATTGCAACAGCAACGCTCTCGTCAGAGAATGATGCAGAATGTTCCTGAAGCAGATGTTGTTATTCGTAACCCTACTCACTTTGCAGTAGCCCTTAAATTTGACAGAGATAAAGACAGAGCACCACGAGTGGTTGCAAAAGGTATGGACCAGTTAGCGTTAAGAATTGTTAAGGTAGCAGAAGAAAATGATGTTTATGTTACTGAAGACAGACCACTTGCCCGTGCTTTATATGACGCAGTAGAAGTCGGGGATGAAATTCCTGAAGAATTCTACAAAGCAATTGCTAAAATCTTAGCGTTTGTTTATAATTTAAAAGAAAAAAATAAAAAGACAGCAAAAAAATAAAGAAAAGGAGGTTAGTTGAATGAATATAAAATCAAGACTTAAAACCAGTTCAGTTGCGCTCTTGATGGTTGCGGTTGTATCTCTCTTAATTATTCCGCTTCCTACTGCGATTCTTGACTTTATGTTTATACTTAACCTTACTATTTCTTTAGTTATTTTATTTATAACAATGTACATCAAGGAAACCCTTGAGTTTGCAATTTTCCCGTCATTGTTACTCGTAACAACAGTTTACCGTCTCAGCCTTAATATTTCTTCAACAAGGTCAATTCTTACAAACGGCGGTTACGCAGGTGAAGTTGTTAAAACTTTCGGTCAGTTCGTTATTCAGGGAAACATTGTTGTAGGTCTTATTATATTCTTAATTTTAGTTTTAGTTCAGTTTATTGTTATTACTAAAGGTGCTGAGCGTGTTGCAGAAGTTTCTGCGAGATTTACACTTGACGCTTTACCTGGTAAACAAATGGCAATTGATGCAGACTTAAGTTCTGGTCTTATTACAGAAGAACAAGCAAGAGAAAGGCGTTCTAAAATCCAGAGAGAAGCAGACTTCTTCGGTGCTATGGACGGTGCTACCAAGTTCGTTAAAGGTGACGCTATTATTTCTATTATCGTTACTTTAATAAACTTAATCGGTGGTATTGTTGTTGGTCTTATAAATGGTGAAGGCGACTTTATGACTATTATTCAGACCTACTCTATTTCAACAGTAGGCGATGGTCTTATGAGCCAGATTCCGTCACTTTTAATTTCAATGGCAACAGGTCTTGTTGTTACCCGTTCATCATCTGAAGCAGACCTTAACTCAGATGTTATTAAGCAATTCTCAAATCAACCGTTTGTTTTACTTATTGCAGGTGTGGTTTTGCCATTCCTTACACTTATAGGATTCCCTGTACCACAGACAGTAGTTATTTCTATAATGCTTATTGCATTAGGTGTTATGCTTTTAAAGAAAACCAAACCTGTCGGTGCAGAGGGTGGAGAACTCGGCGATTTGCCGACTACACAAGAAGTTACAAGCGAGGTAAGTTATTACAAAAATCTCGACAATGTTTATAATCTTCTCAATGTTGACGCAATATGTGTTGAAGTTGGTTACAGTCTTTTACCGATTGTTGACGAGAGTAGTGGTGGTAACTTCCTCGATCGTGTGGTTATGTTAAGAAAGCATTTTGCAGACGAGATGGGTATGGTTATACCTGCTATCCGTCTTAAAGATAGTTCGCAACTCAACCCTAATCAGTATGAGATTAAACTTAAAGGCGAATCCGTTGCAGTTGGTGAAGTTTTGCTTGACCACTATTTAGGACTTGTTCCTGCTGAGACACCTGAAAACGATGTTGATGGTATTGAAACAGTTGAACCTGCATTTGGTATGCCTGCAAAATGGATTAGTGATGATAAGAAAATCAAAGCAGAAATTGCCGGTTATACACTTATTGACCCGACTTCTGTTATGGTTACACACTTGTCTGAAGTTATAAGAAGACACGCAAGTGAACTTCTCAGCAGACAGGAAGTTAAGAGAATGATTGAAAATCTTAAACAGAGCAACGAAAGTATTGTTGAAGATACAGTTCCTGCTATTGTTTCTCTTAACGAACTCCAGAGAGTTTTAAGAAACCTTTTAAGAGAGGGTATTCCGATTTTAGATATGGAAACTATTCTTGAAACTCTTGCAGACTATGCGCCTAACGTTAAAGACCACGATATGCTTACTGAATATGTAAGACAGGCGTTAAGAAGAACAATTACACACAAATTCTCAATTGCAGGGCAGTTAAAGGTTGTCAGCCTTGATTCTGAAATTGAAGATTTGATTATAAAGAGTATTAAGAAAATTGAGGGCGGTGCTTATTTAGCACTTGAACCGGATATAATTCAGAAAATTGTTACAAGTACAACAGAGCAGATAAATCAGATGAAAAAACTCGTTCAGGAGCCAATCATTATTACTTCGCCTGTTGTAAGAATATACTTCAAAAAGTTACTCGACCAGTTTTATCCTGATATTACTGTTTTATCATTCAATGATATTGATACATCAGTACAAATTCAATCACTTGGCACTATTACACTTATGCAGGTGAATGTATAAATTAGCTTGAAAAGGGGTGATAACGATTATGAGCGGTTTCAGTGGAATTAAAGAAGTAAAATTAGATAATCCCGAAAAAGTAATGAGCGAATTCAAGGCAACGGGTAGTGTTGAATTGCGAAATAAACTTGTTATGCACTACTTAAACCTTGTAAATTTAGCCATTTACAGTATGCGTTCTGTATTGTTATCCAATATACCTTTTGAAGATTTTTTTAATCAGGGAGTTATTGCTTTAATAGATTGTTTAGAGCGTTATGACCCTACAAGGGGAGCAGTTTTGATACTTTCAGTTATCTTGCTATCCGTGGTTCAATTTTAAAGTATATGAGAAAACAAAACTGGCTTACCAACAGAGCGTGGGATGCACAGAATAAAATTTCTCAGGGTAGAAAATATCTTGAACAAAAACTTCTTCGTGAACCAACTGATGCAGAATTAGCTGAATATTTAGGCATAACAGAGCAACAGTTAAGTCAGAGAATAGTAGAAATTGCTTCGGTAGATACAATTTCTTTTGAAGAAATGATTGAACAAGCATGGGAGGGCGTTATTGAAAAGTCGATGGATAACTCAAAATCCCATGTTGACAACGACTTACTTGAAAACGAACTTCGAGGAGAACTTGCAAAAGCAATTGATTGTTTAGACCAAAAAGAAAAGCAAGTTATTTCACTTTATTATTATGAAAATCTTAATTTAAGAGAAATTGGTGAAGTTTTAGATATTTCTCAACAAAGAGTTTCACAAATTCGTAAAAAAGCACTTGACAAACTATATGAAAAAATGAAAGAATATAGATGTGACTAAATAATAAGATAAGAAATCTTATTTTTATAAATAACGGAGGAAAACTTATGTATTCAGGTTTTTATACTCTCGCTTCGGGAATTCTTACAAGACAAAATGAAATAGATGTTCTTGGTAATAATATTACTAATGTGAAAACACCGGGTTACAAAACAGACAGAGTTGAAACTTCTGCTTTTGAAATGGAATTAATGGTGAGAATGGAGAATGGTCAACCAGATGTTTTAGGCGATGGTGTTGGTCAGGTTTCATCTATTATTCAGGATATTCACACAATTATGGACCCAGGCATTATTGAGCAGACCAACAGAGAACTTGATATAGCAATAAATGGTGATGGTTTCTTTAATATCCGTACTGCTGATGGTCAACTTGCAATTACTAAAAATGGTAATTTCGACCTTGATAATGAAGGTTATTTAGTTCTTAATGGTGTCGGCAGAGTATTAGGTCAGAATGGTGAAATTTACATAGGTGAAAGCGGTTTTACAGTTTCCCCTAATGGTGCAGTTACTTCTGCAAATGGTAATTATATTGATACACTTCTTATTAATAAACCTGCAGAGGGGATTACCGCTGAAAAAATCGAAAATTCTGCATTTGTGGTTCAGAACGCAGGTGACTTAGTAGCCGCTGAGGGTTACACAGTACTCCAAGGGTCATTGGAATCTTCAAATGTCGATATAAATACAGAACTTACAAAACTTATTGAAGCTCAAAGGTCTTTCCAACTTTATTCTTCTGCGATGCAGATAATTGACCAGATGGACCAGAACAGTGCGTCTAAAATAGCTTCAGTATAAAAGAGTGAGAGGAAGGTAAGACTATGAGAACAGCTTTTTATGCAGGTGCAAGTGGTTTACTTGCAGCACAAAAAGGAATGGATAACTTAGCTAATAATGTCGCTAATGTAAGCACAGCAGGTTATAAATCACAGAATATTTCATTCCAGTCACTCATATATGATGAGATGTATGTAAACACACCAACTGACCCTGAAAAAGGTAATGGTGTAAAAGCAGAAATTAACGATACGAATTTTACACAAGGGTCCTTATTACCAACTAACTATCCTCTTGATTTTGCAATTATAAGTGATGCCTTATTTGCAATTGAGCAGGATGGTGCTATAGGTTACACAAGAGCTGGTAATTTCAACATTGGTTTAGATGGCGAAACAGGTTATTTAGTAACACAAAGCGGTGGTTTCGTACTCGATAAAAATGGCCAGAGAATTGCACTCGAAAAACAAGCGGGTACAAACAATTTTGACACAACCAACTTAGCAAACAGAATAGGTCTTTTCACATTTGCAAATGAAAACTATTTAACTCCTGTAAATGATAATCTTTTTGCAGTTTCACAAAAAAGCGGGGAAGCGGTTGCAGTAGATAGTAACGAAGGTAAAATAGTTCAATATGCACTTGAGCAATCAGGTACAGTTCTTTCAGAAGAAATGGTTGAAATGATAACAATGCAAAGAGCATACCAATTATCAGCAAGAGTTGTTTCAGTTGCTGAACAAAATCAACAAACTATAAACGGACTTAGGAGATAATTATGGCTTTTGAAAATTACGAATTAAACGAAATGCAGTTTGATGCATTAAAAGAAATCGGTAACATCGGTTCAGGTCACGCAGCATCTGCATTATCATCAATGCTTGACAGACCAATTGATATGAATGTTCCTCAAATCAACATCCTTGATTACAATGAGGTTGTTAATAATTTAGGGGGCCCTGAAAACGTACTTGCGGGTATTTTAATGTCACTCACAGGTGATGTTTCAGGTATGATTATGTTCCTTATTCATAAGCCTTTCGTAAAGATTCTTTTAACGAATCTTTTAGGAATGGATATTGAAGATAATTTTGACCTTGACGAAATGAGTCAGTCTGCAATCAAAGAAGTTGGTAACATTATTGCCGCTTCTTATGTAAATGCTATTGCAGAGCTCACAGGTCTTGCAATTGAAATTTCACCACCTGAACTTTCAGTTGATATGGTAGGTTCAATTTTAAGTTTACCTGCAATTTATTATGCTAATATAAGTGATAAGATTATCTTTATTAAAGATGAACTTGATAAAGAAGATGCCGCATCATCACAAATTATTTTGATTCCTGATGTTGACTCTCTCAAGAAAATTATGGAAAGTCTGGGGTTAGGAGATATATGAGTCAAAATATTGTTGTCGGCATATCTGACCTGAATGTTGCTAAAAATGGCGATATTCTTGTTACATACGCATTAGGGTCTTGTATAGGTATTTGTCTTTATGACGAAACAGTTAAAGTTGCAGGACTTTCACATATTATGTTACCTACAAGCGAGGGCTTTAACCCACAGGGCAAGGAAATATGGAAGTTTGCGGATACTGCAATTCCTGATTTAATTAAAAAGATGGAGCAGGCAGGCGCTAACAAATTCAGATTAAAAGCAAAAATCGCGGGTGGTGCACAGATGTTCCCCGGATTTAATAATACGTCGCTTTCGTCTATTGGTGAAAGAAATATTGTGGCGGTTAAAGAATGTCTGAAAAATCTCCGTATTCCTATTTTAGCGGAAGACTGCGGTAAGGATTACGGTAGAACACAGTTCTTTGACTCTGCTACTGGTGAAATGAAAATTAAAGCTGCACTCCGTGGTGAGTGGGTATATTAAGTAAAATTAAAAGGGGCTATAAAACACAAGTTTTATAGCCCCTTTTTAATTTTGTCCGTTCAGTTGCTGAATTTTATTTGTTGGAAAACTCATTTTCTTTTACATAATCAATAAATGTTTTCATACTCTTAGACACCCATTTGTTTTTGTGATAGATAAGCTGTTTCCATATATCAATATTCATATCTGTTACATCAAGGTAGCAAAGTTCACCTGACGCTATGAGAGGTCTTGTTACAAAATCAGGGAGATATGAAATCATATCAGTTTTTGTAAGTAACGATGTAATAATGTCTGTTCGACCTATTTCAAGAACTGCAGAAATTTCTAATGATTTTTTTGAAAGTTCTCTGTCAAAAACTCTCCTGTATCCCTGACCTTTTTCGGTTAAAATAAATGGTTCATTTACAAGGTCTTTAATAGAAATATCTTTTTTGTTTGCAAATTTTGATTTTGAATTAGCGACGAAATGCATTGATAACGGCTGTTCTTTCGCAATTATGTAATCTTTATTATACAAGTGATTATCCAAGGTTATAATTACATCTGCTTCATTATGGTCTAACATATCCAACATAACGCCTGAGTCACCTGTAGTAAATCTTATTGATATGTCTGGATATTTATTATGGAAGTCAATATAGTGTCGCTGAATCATTTCTTCACATACTGAATCAGGTGTAACAATGTGTATCTGACCACTTACACTTTTTTCTTCTTCCATATCTTCTTTAAAATCATCAATAAGTGCACGAACCTTGTGAGCACGTTCTACTAATTTTACCCCGTGCTCTGTAAGAGTGATTGTATGATTTATTCTTTCAAAAAGAAGGCATCCAAGCTCTTCTTCAAGTTGCTTTATCTGGAAAGAAACAGATGGTTGTGAATAACCTAATTGCTCTGCTGCCTTTGTGAAGCTTCCTAATTCTGCTACGTGAATAAAAGTAATTAAATTTCTTAATTCCATACTTTCTCCTGTCATAAAAAATTTTTATGGTAAATATAAAAACTATTTGTTTGACTAATATACAATAGGATTATATAATAAAGTACATAAAAAATCAAGGTCTATCGCTGACCTTAATAAAGGAGTTAATAAGAATGAAAAAAGCTTTATCTATTGCAATCGCAATTGTTATTTGTGCTACAAGCCTTTTAGCACTTGCTGGTTGCTCAGGTAACCAAACTAATGGTGATACCGGTAATACAAAATATAAAATCGGTATTGTTCAGCTTGTTGAACATGTAGCACTTGATGCTGCGACTGAAGGCTTCAAACAAGCAATTATTGATGAACTTGGTGAAGATGCAGTTGAATTTGATTTTCAAAATGGTCAGAACGACCCTAACACTTGTTCAACTATCGCTAACCAATTTGTTTCAAATAATGTCGATTTAATTATGGCAAATGCAACTCCGGCTCTTCAGGCGGCTGCAGCAGCAACAGGCGATATTCCAATTCTTGGTACATCTGTTACAGAATATGGTGTTGCTCTTGAAATCAAGGATTTTAACGGAACAGTAGGCGGAAATATTTCTGGTACATCTGACCTTGCTCCTCTTGATAAACAAGCAGAGATGATTACTGAATGGTGTCCTGAAGCAAAAACTGCAGGTCTTCTCTATTGTTCAAAAGAGGCAAACAGTCAGTATCAGGTTGATGTTGTTAAAGCAGCACTCGAGAAGAAAGGTCTTAAAGTTACACTTTATCCATTCACTGATTCAAACGACCTTGCTCAGATTTGCACAACTGCTGCTGATAATTCAGATGTAATTTATGTTCCGACTGATAACACAGTTGCTGAAAATACAGGTATTATTGATAACATCTGCGAACCCAAGAAGGTTCCTGTTATTGCTGGTGAGGAAGGTATCTGTTCTGGTTGCGGTGTTGCTACTCTTTCAATCAGCTACTATGACCTTGGTTATACAACTGGTAAGATGGCAGTTAAAATTCTCAGAGATGGTGCTGATATTTCAACAATGCCAATTGAGTACGCCGAAAAACAAACTCCAAAATACAACGAACAAAATTGTACTGCTCTCGGAATTACTCCACTTGAGGGTTACGAAGCAATCGTTGTTGAATAATTAATATATAACGGGGAAGATCTTCTTCCCCGGAATTTTACTTTAGGTGAATTTATTCTATGGAAATTTTATTACAACTTTTTAATGCTCTTCCAGGTTCCATTTCTCAGGGACTTATCTGGGGAATTATGGCAATCGGTGTTTATTTGACATACCGAATTCTTGATGTAGCAGACCTTACTGTTGACGGTTCTTTTGCAACTGGTGGTGCTGTTGCAGTAGTTCTTATTTTAAACGGCTGTAATTTATGGCTTGCGATGTTACTCGCTTTTGTGGCTGGTCTTATTGCTGGTGCAATTACAGGTCTTTTACACACACTTATGGGAATTCCGCCAATCCTTGCAGGTATTCTCACACAGTTATCACTTTACTCAATCAACCTTAAAATTATGGGTAAAGCAAACCAATCTATTAACGTTAATCAGACAGAGTTGCTTATATCTCTCCGCTGGGTTAAAGAACTTGCTTTTCATAACCCATTAATAACAGTTGGTGTTGTGCTTGTTATTCTTATAGCTGTTATTTATTGGTTCTTCGGTACTGAAACAGGTTGTGCTCTTCGTGCTACAGGTGCTAATATAAATATGAGCAGAGCACAAGGTATCAACACTAATCTCAACAAGGTTCTCGGTATTATGATTTCTAACGGTCTTGTTGCTTTTTCAGGTGCATTCCTTGCACAATATCAAGGCTTTTCAGATGTTAAAATGGGTCAAGGTGCTATCGTTATAGGTCTTGCAGCAGTTATTATTGGTGAAGCTATTTTTGGTAAAATCTTTAAGAATTTTGCTTTAAGACTTTTGGGCGTTGCATTAGGTTCTGTAATTTATTATATAGTTGTTCAGGCTGTTATTACAATGGGACTTGATGCTAACCTATTAAAGCTTCTTTCAGCTGTTATTGTTGCTGTTTTCTTAGCAATTCCTTACTGGAAAAACAAATATAAGGCAAAGCATATTGCTAAATCAAAGGGGGAAAAAGTAAATGCTTGACATTAAAAATGTAGAAAAAACTTTTAACCCGGGAACAATAAACGAAAAGAAAGCACTTAATAATTTAAATCTTCACCTTGAAGAAGGCGATTTTGTTACTGTTATTGGTGGTAATGGTGCTGGCAAATCAACCATGCTTAACATGGTTGCTGGTGTTTACCCTGTTGACTGTGGTAGCATTGTTATTGATGGTGTTGATGTTACGAGACTACCTGAATACAAGCGTGCAAAATATCTTGGTAGAGTTTTTCAGGACCCTATGACGGGTACTGCGGCAGATATGCAAATTGAAGAAAATCTTGCACTTGCTGCTCGCAGAGGTAAAAAAAGAACTCTTCGCCCTGGTATTACATCAAAAGAACGAAAAGAATATATTGAGCTTTTAAAAATTCTTGATTTAGGTCTTGAAAAAAGACTTACTGCAAAAGTAGGGCTTCTTTCAGGTGGTCAAAGACAGGCCTTAACTCTTCTTATGGCTACTCTTAAAAAGCCTAAGGTGCTTCTTCTTGACGAGCACACCGCCGCACTTGACCCTAAAACTGCAAAAAAGGTTCTTGACATTACAGAGTCAATTGTTGAAAAAGATAAACTTACAACAATTATGATTACTCACAATATGGCGGATGCTATAAGAGTCGGCAATCGCCTTATTATGATGCACGAAGGTCAGGTTGTTGTTGATGTTAAGGGTGAAGAAAAGAAAAATCTTACCATTGAACAACTTCTTCAATTATTTGAGCAATCAAGCGGAAGTCAGTTTACAAGTGACAAAGTTATGCTTTCTAAATAACTAAAATGGATTACAAGCTTTTTAAGCCTGTAATCCATTTTTTATAATTTATTAAAAAACTTTTTATAAGTAACAGTACCATAAACTGTATTGAATTCAATCTCACTTAAATCGGGTGCGTTTACCTGTGAAAGTTTTAAATCTGATTCAATATCAATATAAACTTCAGTAGCACCTTCTGCATTCAACGGTACTTTAATATTGTTGTCACCTTCAGTTAATTTCCAGAGATTGTCACGGAATGTGTAAAGAAGTTCGCCACCGTCACAAGTTATGGTGTCTTTAGGTGTAACAGTAATATGAATTTTTGCAGTAGATGGTTCGTAAGTTGCAAGAATTCCTAAAAGTTCACTTGCTTTTTCACCCTGAACATAATCAGTGATTTCAACTTTCACATCATAGTATGTGCTAAGGTTTTCATTGTTTAATTGTTTTGATTCAGTTGCAGTAAAAAGGAAAATTCCTGTAGCACCAATTGCCACTACAAGTACCGCAACAATTACTGCGATTATTGTTTTTTTCATTTATTTACTCCTTTGCATCATAACCAGCAGCTTTGACTGCGTCAATTAAAATATTTATATCTATGTCACTTGAAAGTGTAGCAGTAGCTGTTTTTGCTTCAAGGTCAGCTTCGGCATTAATTACACCCTCAACGCCTTTTAATGCAGTTTCAACATGTGCTTTACAGTGGTTACACATCATGCCTTCAACTAAAATTGTTTTTGTCATAGTAACATCTTCTTTCTTTTCAGTGTTTTCTATAATTTCTTTTTTTTGAGATTGTTCATCTTCAGAAAAAACAAATTTTGTTTTGAAAAATCTTAATCTTAAAGCATTAGAAACAACGCACAACGAACTCATACTCATAGCGAGTGAACCAAGCATAGGCGTGAGTTTAATTCCCCATAACGGGTAAAATACACCAGCGGCAACAGGAATTCCAAGTGCATTGTAGAAGAATGCCCAGAAAAGATTCATTTTTATATTTTTTAATACCTTCTTACTTAACTCAAACGCAGTTACTGCATCACATAAAGAATTTTTCATAAGAACAATATCGGCAGAGTCAATTGCAATATCAGTACCCGCACCAATTGCCATACCAACATCTGCAGTTATAAGCGCGGGCGAGTCGTTGATTCCGTCACCAATCATACAAACCTTTTTGCCTTGTTCTTTTAATTTTCTTACATATCTTTCTTTATCTGTAGGTAAAACCTCTGCTATAAATTCATCTGCACCAACTTCATTTGCAACAAATTCCGCGGCAGAGGAATTATCACCTGTAAGAATTATAACTCGTTTATCAAGTTTTTTCAATGCTTCAATACTAAGTTTACTTTCAGGTTTTACAGTATCAGAAATGGCAATTATACCAATTGCTTTTTTATTTTTGGCAAATACAAGACTTGTTTTGCCTTGCTTCATAAATTCTTCGCTTTTTTCTTTGAATTCACTATCAAGAATTCCGTGCTCCAGCATAAATTTATAATTTCCCGAGAACCAAAAGTCACCATCAATTGTGGCACTTACACCCTTACCGATTTCTGCAGAGAATTCTGTTGACATTTTTAAATTAACATTTTCACTTTTTGCTTTTTCTTTTATTGCATTTGCAAGAGGGTGTTCACTGCCATTTTCTAATGAATAGGCAAATGATAAGAACTCTTTTTCGGAAAAAGTTTTATCTAAAACAAAAATATCAGAAACGGACATTTTGCCTGAAGTTACAGTACCGGTTTTATCAAGAACTACTGTGTCAACTGATGATAAATTTTCAAGGGCTTCAGCAGATTTAATTAAAATTCCGTTTTCTGCAGCTTTACCTGTACCCGCCATAATAGCAACAGGTGTTGCAAGACCTAATGCACACGGACAAGAAATAACGAGAACCGTAATACCCATTGAGAGAGCGAAGTCAATAGTAGCACCACTTATAAGCCACACTGCAAAAGTAACAAGTGCAATACCGATAACAACAGGTACAAACACACCACTTACTTTATCTGCAAGTCGTGCAATGGGTGCTTTAGTGTTACTTGCATCGTCAACTAATTTTATGATTTGTGAAAGAGTAGTGTCATTACCGACTTTAGTTGCAACCATTTTAAATGTGCCATTTTTATTTATTGTAGCACAAATTACTGTGTCATCTTTTTCTTTATCAACCGGCAGACTTTCACCAGTAACTGCTGACTGGTCTATTGAGCCTTCACCTTCAATAATTACACCATCAACAGGAATGCTTTCACCAGGGCGAATTATTAAAGTGTCACCCGATTTTACTTCTTCTGCGGGGATAGTAACTTCTGCACCGTTTCTTATTACATTAGCGGTTTTTGGTGCTAAATCAATCAATTTGCCTAATGCGTCAGAGGTTTTTGCTTTGCTTTTGGTTTCTAAATATTTGCCGATTGTAACGAGTGTTAAAATCATAGCGGCAGATTCAAAATAAAGTTCATGTGAAAATTTGTGAACTAACTGGAAATCGTTATGACCTGCACCATAACACATAAAGTAAAATGAAATAAGTCCATAAATAAATGCGGCAGAAGAGCCAATTGCAACTAATGAATCCATATTAGCCGCTTTGTGCCTTAACGCTTTAAACCCTGATGTGAAAAACTTTTTATTTATTATCATAACAGGTACAGTTAAAATTAATTGTGTCAATGTATTTACTAATGCGTTTTCAGTACCTGTTAAAAACTGTGGCAAGGGAAGACCCAACATACCACCCATAGCAACATACATTAAAGGTATCAAAAAACAAACAGAAGAAAAAAGTCTTGTTCGCATTGATTTCTGTTTCATTTGTTCGTTTGACTGCTTTGTTTCCCAATCACTTCTTACTGTGCTTTTTTCTTCGTTAGTGTGTTTTAATGATGCACCATAACCAATAGAAATAACTGCATTTATTATTTTGTCGTCCGTTACTTCTTTTTCATTGTAAGAAACTGACATATTTTCATTTAAAAGATTAACAGATACGCTTTCTACACCAGGGAGTTTTTTTACCGTCTTTTCAACATTTGCCTGACACGCCGCGCAAGTCATACCTGTTACATTGAATTCTTTTTTCATATAACATATCCTTTTCGAATTATAATAATATTATAACTTTTATAAAAATTTTAGTCAAGATAATAAAACAACTGCACGAAAATCGCACAGTTGAAATTTACTTATTTTAATTTGTTGAATGTTTCAATAAGTGCCTTTACACCTGTTTTTTCGGATTCAGTAAGTTTTTTAAAATTAAAAATCAACTCTTTTTCAGAATCAGTAATAACAACATTATCTTCAGAGTCTTCGCTTTCAAATCTTCCGACAAGGTAGTCAAGAGTTACCCCGAAATAATCTGCCATAGCAATAAGTGTAGAGATGTCAGGCTCTACTTTATGATTTTCATATTTGTTTATTGCTTGTTGACTGATTTCTAAAATATTAGCTAACTGTTGTTGGCTGATATTTTTTTCTTTTCTTAATACTTTTAAATTTTTTACCATATAAATTCACCCGAATAAATTTTAACAACAAAACATAGTTGAATAAAACACCTAAAATTAGTTATTGACAACAACTTAAAGTTGTTATAAAATACTATGTAAGGTGGTGAGACTGTGGAAGAAAATTTATCAAAAGAAAAATCTAAAGTAAAACAGAAAGAAATTTCAATTATTGTTGGTTCTTTGATTTGGATGGGTGTTGTAATAACAGGACTTGTTTTTGGAATATTTGCTTTAGCAGAATCAGATTTGACATCTAATATGATGTCTATTAATACTGTGATTGTTGAACCACAGCAAACAACGAATAATGCTATACCACAAACGCAAATACAGCAACAACCAAAAACAACCATACCACAAGCAACTCAAGAGGTTATTTCTAATCAAAGTAGCAATCATGATATCGCTGGAACAACTGCTGTTTTGGGTTATACAGATGCTGAAATAAAAGAAATTCTTGAGGAAATTGAGGGAAAGGTCAGTTATTTAGCAATAAATGTATCACTTTTAGAAACTGGAGCACAATTATCCGAACTGAGTAAAGAACATGATGCGGAGTTAATTTCGAGGATAGGAGACACAGAAAGATTAATTTTAGATATTTTTGAAAAAACATATCCTGTGCGAGTACTTATGCCTATTTGGAGTCTATGTGAAGATTGTGTGCCAGATCCAAGTATGCATTTGTCTGTACAAGCAAGGAGTTTAAGAAGAAAAGCTGATCACATAGTGGATGCTTATGTTTCTTACTGTAATATGTATGGGGTTTCATTTGATGACCCGCGAGATAATTGATAACGAAAAAGAAATGTTATTAAAACTTTAATAATTCAGAAATGAGGAAATAGCATGAAGAAAACATCAGTCAAAAAAAGAGTTTATAATTTAATTGAATTAATTCTACAAGGTGTTTTATTGGCGGCAATTTGGATTTTACCAACTGTTAATTATTCATATAATCGTTACGAAGGAAATATTACTTACAATGGAACGGTGTCATTGAGCCTCGGCGGATATTTTTTTGATCAAGAAGTTTGGGGCGGTTATATTTTACTTGCGTTAATGATTGTTAATTGTATATTATGTCTGGTTTCTATTTTTGGTAATGCTACCGACAAGGATGGTAAAATTCATGTAGTAGTACCTATTGTTTCTCTTATTCTCGGAGTATTACTTCTTACTTCTGATATGACCCCTACTGGATTGCATTTAGTGATTTCAGAAGTTTTTGGAATCGCTGTAATAGGTATTATGTTAATAATTACATTATTAGCAATTGTAAAAAGAAGTTCTGCTGTTTCAGTAGTAGAAACAACTCAAACACAGGGAGAAGTTGTATCGCAACCAAATGTAGCACCACAGATTGAATCAGTAGAATCTAATGCAGAAGAGTTGAATGCGATAGAAAAAATTAAAAAATACAAAGATTTACTCGATAGTGGAGCAATTACACAAGAAGAGTATGATACTAAAAAGAAAGAACTCTTGAATTTATAAGGATGGTATAGTATGAGAAAAATAATTGTTAGTTGTCTGATTTTAGTGGCTTTATTATTCATTCTTAGTGGTTGTGGTAACAGTTTTGGAGATAAAGCAAGGCAAGACCTTGAAAATGCAAAAGCAAATCAAAGTGCAATTGATAGAGTTCAAAGTCAAAGTGACGAGGTAGGCAAACTTTTAGAAAACATAAATTAAAAATTACAGAGTGTGATATTACAAATTCACACTCTGTAATTTTATTATATCCATTTTTCCATTTTTATATGTGGTACATTTGCTTCTATGAAAATATCACTTACTTTTTTATAACCGCATTTTTCATAAAATTTGTGTACCGAAAATTTTGCTTCAAGAAAGAAGTAGTTGTAGCCGATTTGTGAAAACTCTTTTTCTATAAATTCAAGTAATAGTTTTCCAAAACCCACATTTCTGTATTCAGGCAAGAAACAAAATCTCTGAATTTTTAATTCAGTATCTGATATTAAATTGCACCTTGCAGTGCCAACAGGCTTTTTATTGTATAAAACTAAAATATGCTTACATTGAGAGTCGAGAGTATCGAACTTATCAAGCTCGATACTCTCATTAACTCCCATTTCATTTATAAAAACATTTCGTCTTATATAAAGAGCCTTTTCTAAATCATCATGTGTTTTTACAAATTGAAACTCTGTCATATTATTGTGGTAAAATTTCAAAGAATACTACTGCGTGAGGTGCTAATTCAACATCAAGAATAAGTTTGCCATATTCAACTGTTGCAAAAGATTCACTTGGTGTAAGCTTTGAAGCTTCTGTGTATTTCGGATAAAGTTCATTAAAGTAAGTGTTTCTTGCGTTTTCATCCATAAGAGTTGTCGGGCTGTCAATCTGTGGGTCTTGTGGTGACCAGTTGAAGCAATCATTTGTAATGTTGTAAGTTTCTCTGTCTTCGCACCATTCATCAAAATAGTTGCAATCGTCATCAATTACATAAGTTTTTACTTTGAAAGTCTGGTCATTATATTTTGGCATATTTATAACATATTGTGTTTTGATTGTTGAAGTGTAATCAAGTGAGTTTTTGAAGTTATAAGCCATTACGCGAAGAGCACCTGTGTTTTCATCAATTGCAGAAACTGCACCAATGTCGGCACCTTCAATGTTACCTGCTTGTTGTTTTGCAGTAGGTACGAGTTTATATCCTTCAAATTTTGCAGCATTTTTAGCAACATGGTAACTTACAGTAGGGTTACCTTGTAAAAGACCATTTGAAAGGTATCCCCATGCTGAGAAGTAGTCAATGTCATTATTTAACATTTGTGCAATAAGTCTTGCGTCGTAAGATGCCTGATAAGTGTAACCTACAGTTCTTGAAAGAAGTTCATCATTATTTGCACCGCTTACAGTACCAACAAGAAGTCTGCCTTCGTCAATGCCATATTCTAAATCATTAAGACCATATTCTTCTGCTGCATCTCTTAAATTATTTATAGTGCCAGGTAAATCATAACCACTTGTGTATTCGCCTGGTGCATAGTCATAGAAAGAACCTGAAAGGTAGCAGATTTTTGTGCCTTTTTCACCTGTTTTGTAGTTAGTGCCTTTTGCACAATGTTCAATAAAATCTCTTTCGTCCCATTGACCTTCAGTTACAGACATTGCGTGAGCACCAACGTAAATATCTTCACCAATAACATCAATAAGTGCCTGTACTGTGTAGTCGTAAAGTTTGCAGTATTCTTTAAACGCACTGTTTGCTTTGCCATCATTTGCAATAAACCAGTCGCCATTTTCAAATTCTGTCATAACGCCGAAACGCCATGTGAGAACTTCTTCTTTACCAAATTCATTAACTAAAGCAGTTGCTAAAGCATTAATGTAATTGTAATAAACATTATAATCATCCGGTGGGTATGGGTTAATACCAAAACCGTGTTCAGTTGTTGCTTTTTCTGAATATTTAAGCGGAACACTACCTAATTTAAGCATAGGTTTTGCACCTAAATTAATTACACCACGGCAGTTTTCAATAAGTTTTGTGAAGTCGTAGTCATCAAGTACAGTCTTGTCGAGTGGATTTATAAATAAATCTCTCGCTTCTGTACCACCCGAACACTGCATAAGCTGAACATATTCTACGAATTCAAAAATGTTGTTTTCTTCATTAACTTTTGCGTCTACAAAAGGATTGCCCTCAATAGACCATACATTTACATTATTAACAACATTTGGTAATTCTTCACTTATAACCGTGTTTGCGTTAATAGTGAATTTGATTTCATCATCTGCGCGCTCAAAGTTTGTGTTAAAACTGAATGACCCCAAAAGTGTTATTAAAGAAGTCAAAAGCGCAAAAAGTTTTTCAAAAATTGCTGCTGTTTCCATAAAAATACCCCTTTATAATTTATGATTTTTTTAATCCCACTCGGAACCTGTTACGGTATCCATATCAATACCTTTAGTTTCATTTACTTTTTTGAATAATGCAAAAAGTGCCACAATGAAACCTGGTACTAAAAGTGCAAATGATACAATTCCTGTTACTGTGTTGCCGATTGTAAGAGTGAATGGAAGACTCAGTGCATAAGAGAGAGCAACACCTATTCCGGTAACAATAAATTGTGCTGACATACACGATGAACGAAGATTTGTAGGTGAACTTTCACCAATCATCATTATTAAAACATCGTTGGTCGTGTAGTAACTACCTATTGCCGCACCGCAGAGAAAACCTACAATGTACGGTTCTAAGGCGAGTCGTGAACCTATAGAAAAACCTATGAATGCTAAAAGGCAGTTAAATGCGGTAACTACTGCCGCGGGTTTTCTGCCTTTCCAGTCAGAGATAAATCCCATAATAACCTGTGAAAATGCAAGACCTACAGGGAACATAAATATTGCATCTGTTACAGGTCCTACGCTTACTGCGTTCATAACATCTTCACCTAATGAACTGAATAAACCATTATCAACATAGTTTTGTGCGTAACCATAAGAAAGTATAAGCTGGTAGTTTATAGTGCCTATAAAACCTAAGTTTGCAATTGCAGAAGTAATATAAAGCCATTTTAATTGCTTGTGCTTTAAAGCAAATTTAAGAGCGTGAACTAAACCACCCTGAGCATTCTCGGTGGATTTTTTCTGCTTTTCCAGTTCTCGTTCTTCATCACTCATTTTTAAATAACGAAGGCGTGAGTCAATAAATGAATCAGTTTCCCTTGCAGTCATAAGTGCAATAAAAGATGAAATTAAACCGATTATTGCGGGTATAAAGAAAACATTTCTCCATTCTGATGCGTTTTCCATTAAAAGTCGTCTTAATAGAGGAATAAGCATAACCGACATATTAGCAATGAATTTAATTGACGAGTAAACTCTTGCGCGGTGTTTTGACGGAGAGGATTCCATTATGTAAACTACATGCATATCGTGTGGAATAAAGAACTGAACTAATGCCGCACCAATAAAATATAATAATAAATTGTTTGATAAGAAAATTACTAAAAGTGCAAAACTCATACCAAAAGTGTTTATTATCAAGAATTTCTTTCTGCCCCAACGGTCAGCTAAGGGTCTGTATAAAAGACCTATTGCCTGAAATGGTACTACGAGAATAGAAAGAATGTCTAAAACTCCACCGGAACTTTCGCCAAAATTGCTTAAAAGGTCGTTTGCAATTTCGGTTTTCATCAAAGTACCTATTTGTGAAGCAATTTCATCTGTACCATAAATCAGTGTAATAATGAAAACAAGATAAGCGAAATAAAAACTCTTTTTGGGTTTGTTTTTTTCCTTCTCCCATTTTTTGATTTCTTTATCGCGTTTTACTGCTTGTTTTTTCAATTTTTCGGGGGTAAGTGTTTTTTTCAAAAAAATCACTTCCAATAAAAAATTTATTGTTATAAGTATATCATTTTATTTTGATTAAGTCAATTATTGTAATTGCTTTTATATAATGAATATGCTAGTATATTAACAATGAATTTTAAGCAACGAGGTATTTTTATGGACTACAAAAACGCATCACTTTCACCTGAAGAAAGAGCAAAAGCTCTTCTCTCTTTAATGACATTAGAAGAAAAAGTTGCACAGATGGATATTATAAGAGGTGTTGAATTTTCAACCAAACCGCATAAATTATATCACTGTGCTGTACATACAGATTCAGAAATACTTGAAGATAAATTAAAAGAAACTTTAGGCAACAGGGGTATAGGTTTTATTCACGACTGTTACTCACACCCCATACTCTTTAATAAATTACAGAAGTTTGTAGTTGAAAATTCAAGACTGGGTATTCCTTGTATGTTTACAGGTGAAGCATTACACGGTATTCTCTGGCCGGGTGCCACTGTATTCCCTGTGCCACTTGCATTAGCATCAAGTTTTGACCGAAAAAATGTTAACACAATAGGCAGAGCAATTGCAAGTGAAACCCGTGCTTTAGGTATGCACGAAATTTTAGCACCAAACCTTGATGTTGCAAGAGAGCCACGCTGGGGCAGAGTTGAAGAAACTTTTGGTGAAGACACTTACCTTTCTTGTGAAATGGCTTATCAGATTGTTACTGGTGAGCAACAGGATGGTGATATTAAAAGAGCAGATGCAGTTGTATGTGAACCAAAGCATTACTGTGTTCACGGTATTCCTGAAAATGGTATTAACTGTGCCCAGGCACGAGTTGGCAGACGCGAAATAGAACAGAGTTATTTACCTGTATTTGAAACCGCTATTAAAAAAGCAGGTGCTTACAATGTAATGTCTTGCTATAACGCTATTGATGGCGAAGTTGTTTTAAGTTCCAAATATTATTTAACAGATATTCTTCGTGAAAAATGGGGAATGAAAGGTTATGTAAGAGCAGACTGGGGTTCCGTTGTAAGACTCGTAAACCGCCACTTTACTGCCGCAACAGATGAAGATGCAATATGTGATTCAATAAACGCAGGCCTTGATATGCAGGGTTGTTGTGATTACGATACAAAGACTTGGGAAGGTACAATAATTAAAAATGTAAAATCAGGCAGAATTCCTATGAAACGAATTGATGATGCAGTTTTAAGAGTACTCAAAATCAAATTCCAGTTAGGTCTTTTTGAGAATCCTTACACAGATGAAAAAATGCACGAAAGTGTAATAAGATGTGAAAAGCATTTAACTGCTTCTCACGAGGCGGCTAAAAAGTCAATGACACTTATTAAAAACAGTGGCATTTTGCCATTAGAAAAAGGCAAGTACAAAAAAATTGCACTTTTAGGTCCGTCTGCAAACCGTCAGAGATTAGGTGGCTACTCATCTGTGCCTGATGGTTACGAATTAAGAAGTGTACTTCAGGAATTAAGAGATTTACTTGGTAGTGAAGTAGAAATTGAATATTGTAATGGTTGTGGTATTCCTAAAGATTTACATGTAGAAACACAGGAAGGTCAGCCACACCTTGTCGAAGTTTACGACGAAGACGAAAAAGAATGTATAGAAGAAGCAGTTGAAATTGCAAGAAATAGCGATATTGCTATTATTGTCGGCGGTGACAACACATTTACAAGCAGTGAAGGTCACGACAGAGCAGATTTGAAATTACCTGGTAAGCAACGCGAATTAATTGAAGCGGTTGCAAAAACAGGTAAACCTGTTGTGCTCGTTTTAGAAAATGGCAGAGCGGTAGATTTACAGGTGGAAAGCGGTATTTGTGACGCGATTTTACTTGCGTGGTTTGGTGGCGAAACAGGTGCAAAAGCAATTGCAGAAACACTTGTCGGTTTAAATAACCCAGCGGGCAGATTACCAGTTTCATTCCCCCAGGATTCTTACAGAATCCCTTGCTACTACACAGTTCTTCCTAATAATACTGAAGTTATGTTTGAAGGTAGCAGAAGACCTCGTTATGAGTTTGGTTTCGGTCTTTCTTACACTCAGTTTAACTATAGTAACTTAAAAATCGAAAAACTTACTGAACTCGATTACAAAGTAAGTGTAAATGTAAAAAATACAGGCAAGGTAAAAGGTGACGAAGTTGTTCAACTTTATGTGAATGATAAAGTTTCTTCAATTATAACACCACTCAAAGAACTCAAAGGTTTCGAGAGAATTACACTCGAAGCAGGCGAAACAAAAACAGTAGAATTCAAATTAGATTTTGATTCATTCAAACTTCTCAATAGACACTTTGAATGGGTTGTAGAAGACGGTGAATTTGAAATTTTCGTTGGTGCTTCTTCAGAAGATATAAGACTTAAAGACACAATTACAATTGCGGTAAAATAAAATGAATGAATTAAGTACAATTTTCAGTAATGCAAAAGATAACGAAACGGTAGTTTTAGAAAAAAATAAAGTTTATGATGTAAGGCAGGATGACTCTTTCCTGCTTACAGGTTATTATTGCTCAAATACTGCAAAAAAAGATGAAAATCCTGATGGCACACGATATACTGCAATCTATCTTAAAGAAAAGAAAAATATCACAATTGAAGGAAACGGTGCAGTTATTTTAGTTCACGGTAAGATGACACCAATGCTTTTTGACCATTGTGAAAATATAACTGTTAAAAATCTTACAATAGACTACGCTTGCCCTACAATGTCAGAATTTAAAGTTTTAAAAAACGAAAATGGCGTATGTGATATTAAAATTAATGAAGATTGCCTTTACAGAATTGATGGTAACGAACTTTTCTGGATTGGAGAAAACGATAAAAACGGTAAACCATACTGGGAAGACAGTTACCATGGTAACAAGCGTCATATTAAAGTATTTGACCCGGAAACTTACGAAACACGCGATTTCAGACGCGCAGATTTGAATTTTTCAAAAATAGAAGTTTTAGAAAAAAATCTTTTAAGAGTTCATTTTAAAAATCCTGAAATCTGTTTTAAAGAGGGAACAACTATTCAGACGCGTAACATAATTCGCGACCAGGTCGGCAGTTTTTTTGAAAGATGTAAAAATCTTGAATTTATAAATCTTCGTGTGAAATTTATGCACGGTCTTGGTATGGTTTCGCAGTTCTGTGAAAATGTAAGCTTTGTAAATTGTGATTTGACACCTGCAGAACACAGAACAGTTGCAAGTACTGCCGATTTCTTTCAGTTTTCAGGTTGCCGCGGTCAACTCGAAATTAAAAATTGCAAAGCATTCGGTGCACACGATGATTACATAAATGTACACGGAACACACCTGAGAATTATAAAGAAAAGCAAAAAAGAAAACTCCATTGTTGTTCGTTTTATGCACCCTGAAAGTTGGGGGTTTCAGGCTTTTTCAATTGGTGATGAAATTGAATTTATTAAATGGGATACTTTAAAACCTTTCGGTAATGTAAAGGTTAAAAACTTTACTCGCCTTAATGATACAGATATTAAACTTTTTGTAGATGGTGAATTGCCCCAGATAAAAAGAGGGAAAGATGTAGTAGAAAATGCTTCGTGGACACCTGATTTACTGGTGCAGAACTGCTCTTTCAGTCAGACAGCAGGCAGGGGAATTCTCGCAACAACCCGCGGTAAAGTTGTAATTGAAAATAACACATTTTTTAAACTCTGGGGCCCCGCACTTCTTATTGAAGACGACTGCAACTTCTGGTTTGAATCAGGTTACACAAAAGAGATTATATTCAGAAACAATGTAATTGACGCGTGTGATTTTGGTCCGACTTATGATGGTGCACCGACAATTCGCTATACCCCAAAGGTTATGGACGCAAAGTCAAAGGAATTCGTTCACGGAAAGGTGATTTTAGAAAATAATACCTTTAAAAATTCTTATGGCGACACACATCTTATTCACCTTGAATATTTAGAAAAGGCAGTAATCAGGAATAATGTATTTGATAAAGAGTTTAAGGTAGAAACAATCTGTACAGGTGAAGTTATAAACGAAAATAACATTATAAAATAATGAATTGCAAGGGGTTGCCTGAATTGACACTGCGTGTCATAAATTGCAGTAAACTGCATGAAATGCCCTACGGGCGTGATAATCGTTGCAATGCAATTCATGGAGCAAAGCGAGAATTTATGGCGTAGCCAATTCATGATGCGACAGCATCAATTCATAAATAAAAGAAAAGAGTGAGAATAGAAGGAGGTTATCCTTTTACTCTCGCTCTTTTTGTTTGTAATTATGTATGTTTAAATTACTTCTTTTTAAAATCAAATTTTGGCATCATACCAATTTTATCTGGTGTGTGTAAAGGTAACTGGTAAATATCGTGACCTGGGAACTCATTACCTTCAACAAACAACGGACCATCTGGTGTAAAAGCAACATCCCAACCTGCGTAGCCCATTTCAGGAATTTCCTGACACGCTTTTTTACAAAGTTCAAGAGCTTCTTCCCAGTAAGGAAATTTAAAACCTTTAATTGGTTCATTTGTAAGTGGATGATTTGTAAAAGCGTTCTTTTGTTTGTCAATTGCAACTTGTGAAACAATACCTGTTTCAACATCAATTGGTGCAGTCATACCGCCACTGTTGAAGTTGTCAACAAATTTACCATTACCAATTCTGAAATATGCCGCAATAATATGTGGCTCGAGTTTTAAATCTTTTCTTTTTTCAACTGGTGTTTCTAAAACAGAGTTTCCGTTTTCGTCTGTAACAACAGTAACAACTCTTACTGTGTTAATAGAGTGTGGGTGAACTCTGCTCACATCTTCGTGTTGAATAATAAGTTCTTCTAACTCAAAGTTATCTGCTTCACTTGACAGTTTTTCATATAATTCATCAAGTGAGTTGTATTCTTCAATATTTATTTTTTCAATACCTTTACCACATCCGCCATCAATAGGCTTTGCCATAAATGTCGGGTGCTTTCTCATAAAATCAATAACATCCTGCTTTTTTGAACCAATAACTTTAATCCAGTCGCGTTTTATGTAATCGTTAAAACGTGTATTGAATTCGTCTTTGTTCATAAAGTAGTGAAGCACACTTTTATCACAGTATTTTAAAACAAAAGCATTGTTTCTGCCACGTGTTAAATATGTGTCGCGTTGTTCTGGTGTAAGGTTATACATTTCAAATAAATCGTAATCCATATAACCTGCACCGTAAAGTCTTGCACATTTCTGCATATCCATAAAAATAGCAATTCGCGACATCTTAGTTTTTTTATGAACTGAGTTAATTTTTTCGAGCATTGCTTTGTAGTCCATATGTAATAATCTTTTTAAAATATAAACTATATTATTCATCAGTACACCTCTGTGTGTAAATTTACTGCTAAAATTATAACACATAAATAAAGTTAATACAATAAAAAAATGGAAGTTGTGTATTTATGAGGATTGAAAATATTGACTTTCTCAAAACATAAGAGTATAATCAAGAACATAGTTACAAGAAACTATTGAAAGGTAGGTGGACGAAATGACAATGAATATTATGTTACGAAACAGAGATGCCATTTTGTCCATTTGCGATTGATGTAATATATCTTTCTGTGAATTTAAAAGGCATCTCCGTTTCGGAGGTGCCTATATTTTTTTAGGAGAATTTTATGAACTATCCCAAAATGATAATTTTCGATTATGGTCATACGCTTTTATACGAACCTGACTGGAATACTGACCGAGGTAATGAAGCACTTTTAAAACATGCTGTTAAAAATCCCAACAATTGCACAGTCGAGGATATAACTAAAGGTGCTGAACTCATTTTCGGCGAGCATGTTGCAAAGGTGCGAATGCAGGGGTATGATATCAGCGGACAGATTGCGAATAGAACACTTTATGATTATCTTGGTATAGAGTTTTCTCTTTCTCCTGTTGAAATGGAAACGATGTTTTGGGATAATGCATCAATGGGTGCAATTATGCCAAATGCAGACAAAATGCTTGATTATCTCAATGAAAATGGAATTAGAACTGCGGTTATCAGTAATCTTTTGTGGTCAGGTGAAGCTCTTACAAAAAGGCTCAACAGACTTCTGCCTAACAATAAATTTGAGTTTGTAATGACTTCGAGTGATTATTTTATCTGCAAACCAAATCATATATTGTTTGATATAGCACTTCAAAAAGCAGGACTTTCTGCTAAAGATGTTTGGTATTGTGGTGATAATCCACAGAACGATGTTGAGGGGGCTGCAAATGCCGAAATTTTTCCTGTGTGGTACGATAACTCTATTGATAAAGATTACATAGATAGAGAAAATGAAGAACAACCTGAATGTGAACACTTGTATATTAACGAATGGGATGAAATGATGAGCGTTCTTGAAGAACTAAAAAACAAGGAGCGAAAATGATTACACTAACTGAATATTTGAACAATCCTTGTGGAACATTATCTATTCCATATTGGAAAGCAAAAAATATTGTGATACCACCAGATATGAAAATTCTACACGACAATGATTTCCGTGCGGATATATTATCAGATTATATTGATGAAAAATATTTTCGTTTGTATCATAATCTAAAAGAAATACCTAACATCATAAATGATGATTTTGAAATTACGACTGCAACGGATAGCGATATAAAAACAATAGTGCAGATAATCAACGATTCATATACGGACATATCTGTAAACAAAGAACTCATTAAAAGTTATACCAAAACACTGGTTTATAATTCTGATTTGTGGATAATGGTTAAAGAAAAAGCAACGGGCATATATGTTGGTTGTGGCATAGCTGATTTTGATACAGAAACAAAAGAACTTATCTTAGAATGGATACAGGTATTACCACGATATAGAGGAAAGAAAATCGGTCAGTTAATAGTAACAGAACTACTGTTCAGAATGATAGATGTTGCAGATTTTGCAACTGTTTCAGGCAAAGTTGATAATGAAACAAAACCCGAAGAACTATATAGAAAATGCGGATTTACCGGTAATGATGTGTGGCATATTTTGCATAAGAGACGAGGTGTAAAATGAACAGAGAGTATGCAGAGAGAATTATCTCAGAAGCTCAAGAACTAAACAATGGTGGTTGGATTGAACATTCATACAATGTAGCACGATTAGCAGAAAAGATTGCTGAAAAATCTGGTATGGATAGTGATAAGGCATATATACTTGGTTTGCTTCATGATATAGGCAGGCGTAATGGTGATATGCAGGCTCGTCACGCTTTGGAAGGCTATAATTATTTAACAAGTATCGGTTTTGAAGATGGTGCAAGAGTATGTTTAACACATACTTTTCAATATAAAAATGTTGATGCGATTTATGATAATTGGGATTGTACTGAAGAAGAAAAGAAATTTATTGAAAACTATCTCAATACTATTACATACGATGACTATGATAAATTGATTCAATTGTGTGATGCTCTTTCGTTAGCCAATGGTTATTGTTATGCCGAAAAGAAAATGGTGAACAGCGTTTTGAAATTCGGTTTTAAAGATACAACCATAGACAAATGGAAAGCAATATTGCAATTGAAAGAGTATTTTGATAATAAAATTGACGGGGATATATATTTTTTGTTTTAACAAATTAGTTAGGTGAGTTTATGATAATTCAAGTTGAAAAAAAGGAACAACTGAATATTTGTCTTGAAATAATTCGTAGCAGTTTTATAACGGTTGCGGAGGAGTTTGGTTTGACCGAAAACAACTGTCCTTCACATACTGCATTTATAACTATGGATAAACTTGAAAAACAGTATGATAGCAGACCGATGTTCCTGTTTTATCAAAATAGTATTCCTGTGGGTTGTTTTTCTCTTACAAAGTGTAATGATGAAGAATGGGAACTTAACAACCTTGCGGTATTACCTGAATATCGTCATTTGGGTATCGGCAAAGCATTGGTTGATTATGCCGTTGCAACCGTTAAGAACTATGGTGGTAATAAAATATCAATCGGTATAATTGAAGAAAACTCAACACTAAAAAATTGGTATTTGAAACTCGGTTTCAACCACATCTCAACACGTAAATTTGAGCATTTACCATTTACAGTTGGTCTTATGGAGATGAAATTATAATATGGATAAAAAATACGATTTAATAAACGCAATCAAACTGAATACCGAAACAATTTTCACTAATGCTGATATAATGCTTCAGACCTGTAATATGGACTACATTCTCTGCGATATGCCTATTTGGAAACATTGTTATCATATGCTACACAGTTTAGACCAATGGTACATAAATCCTAAAGAATATGCGCATCCGCCATTTCATACGGAGAATTTAAACTCTCTTGATATTGCAAGTGAAGAAACATTGTCAAAAGAGCAGTTACAGGAGTATTTGCAAAGCATAAAAGCAAAAATCACAGATTATTTGAATAGCCTTGACGATGAAATGTTGTATGAGATACCAATAGGTTGTAAGCAAAACCGACTTGGCTTGATAATGTCGCAGTTTCGACATTTCTATGCACATTTAGGAAACATAAATGCAACTACAATAATTGAGACTAACCAATGGCCAAGGGTTGTTGGTATTACAGGTAAAAGCGGAAAATCAACAGAAGGTCTTTATGAGTAACGAGGTGATACAATGATAAGAAAAGCAACACACGATGATATACCTGCAATAGCACAATTATATCGTGAGCAATTCAGAGAAATGGCAAAACTGATTCCCGATTTCATAAAAGAGGGCGACCAAAGTGTAGATTTCCTTGAAAAAACGATTTCAAATGATGATTCTGATATTCTTGTTTACGAAAACGATGGTACAGTAGTTGGTTTCATTCTGCTTCAGGCAAAGGAAAGACCTGATTTTGACTTTATGCTTCCTGGTAAATATTGTTATATAATGGATGTAATTGTAACTGAAGCTCACAGAAATAAAGGTTTCGGAACAGCGTTGATGAACTCGGCAAAAGATTGGGCGAAAGAACAAAACTGCAGTTTTATAAATCTTGATGTTCTTACCACAAATACTAATGCTATTTCACTTTATGAAAAGCTTGGTTTTATACCAAAAGCTCAGGAGATGTACTGTAAATTATAAAAGAAGTTTAAGGTGGTATGAATGAGTAACTTTAGTTTTTTTAATGATTTTGATATTTTGTCTGATGATGAAATGACCCTTAAAATTTCTCGAAAATATCAGGGTGACAATGAATTATTACCATTCTACTATTATGATATTTATGTAGATGAAACTGTGGTAGGTAAAATCAGTATTCGTATAGGTAAGAATTATCATTCATATTACAATGGACATATCGGTTACGAAATAGATAAAGAATATCGTGGTAGCAATTATGCATATAAAGCGAGTAAGCTTGTTTTGCAAGTTGCTAAAGCACACGAAATGAGTGAACTGATATTGACTTGTGATGAAAGCAATATTGCCTCATATAAAACAATTGAAAAACTCGGTGCTCAGCTTATTGAAATAGTAAAACCACCAAAAGATTATTTTGCATATCGTGAGAATATGGAGAGACAAAGGATATATAAAGTGTCTTTATAAAAACAACTTTTTGACTTCTTATCTTTTATTCTTGAAAGTTGTATTTATTTAGAGATAGATAAGAAATAATAAAGAATAGATAATAGTACAAAAAGAAAAGTCGCACGAAAATGCGACTTTTCTTTTTGGTGTGGGTAGCAGGGAGCGAACCTGTACACCTTTCGGCACATTAAAAGGAAAAACTCGAAGGAATACTGACGTATTTCAAGAGTTTTGACGATGTTAGTGGGAATTTTTGTCTTCCAAAACCGTTCGGTGGTTGGCTCTCGTCGCCTTAGCTAAATCACCATAAAGCGGTGTTGCAAGACCAAATCCACCAGAAACGGTTAATATCTGACCTGTAGTGTAGAGAATAAAATCAGAAAAAATTAAATTGAAATATCGAATTTAAGTGTAAAAACTCAAAATTACTTGAATTTTATATAAAAAAAGTTATAATGTAATTGTATTTGATATAAAATAAAAAAGA
>SVPQ01000050.1 GCA_015065845.1 Oscillospiraceae bacterium | reverse complement strand
ATGAAGGTGGCCGTCATACTCCATTCTTCAACAACTATCGTCCACAGTTCTTCTTCAGAACAACTGACGTTACAGGTGTTATCACTCTTCCAGAAGGCACAGAAATGTGTATGCCTGGCGATAACGTTGAAATGAGCGTTGAACTCATCACTCCAATCGCTATCGAAAAGGGTCTCCGTTTCGCTATTCGTGAAGGTGGCCGTACAGTTGGTTCAGGTGCTGTTACAGATATCATTGAATAATTAGCACTTTAAGAGAACTAATTAACTAATTAAAAATCGGTGTGGTAGAAGCAATTCTACTACACCGTTTTTGTTTTTACTAATAGCGGAAACCCTTGATTTTATTAGTGTTCTACGATTAGTAGAGAACTTCTACAAAGAGTTTCTTGATTTTTTTGGGGGTTTATGCGAAAATAAAGTTGCGCAAAACGAAACACCGCGGGGTTTTAATAAGAATTAAAGGGGATTAAAATATGGATAAAAAATCAATGGGAAATTTTCTTACGGATTTAAGAAAAGAAAGAGGCTTAACGCAACAGGAGGTTGCAGACAGTCTTAATGTATCAAATAAAACAATAAGCAAGTGGGAGCGTGACGAAGGTTACCCTGAAATCACAATGCTACCGGAGATTGCAAAGTTTTATAGTATTACAACTGATGAACTTTTAAATGGTGAAAGATTGGCAAGGGAAACGCTAACTGAAGAAACTACAGTAAAAAAAGATGTTTCTTTAGAAAAATATAAAACAATTTCGCTTGTTTCAAATACAGTAAGCGTGTCCTCTTTTATAGTTTTATTTATGTGTTGTCTTTTAGTTACAGTTACAGGATTTCCGGGTTTTATTTATGGAATTGTAGGTTGCATTATAATATCTTTACTTTGCTTTGTTTTAAATAAAACTTTATTTAATATTACGAGGAAAGATAAAAAAGAAATAACCCGTAGTAATATAAATGTGCTCTGTTTCTCGCAATTCTTTGCTTACACAAATACAATTGCAAGTATTTTGTTATATATTAATGAGAGATTAGGAATTTTAGCAAGGGTAGATTCTTACATACCTTTTGCACTCTTAATATCAATTGTTGCTGTATATAAAATTCGTATGCGATTACTTAAAACAAATAATTTATATAGCATTTCAGCAGAAAATGAAAAATTAAAGAAAAAGTTATCAACGATTTCAAAAGTGTTAATTGTTACCGGATTTATCGGTGCGATTGTTTTTGCATTTATTGAAGCTAATAATAGCATCTATTTAAGATATGATAAAGTAGAAGAATTTGTATTGTTTTTGCAGCCTGCTGTTATGGGTGTTTCAATAGGTTCAATTGTACTTATTGGTGCTATGACCTGGATTTATAACAAAAAGAAAGTTTAAAATAAAATGTAAAGGAACAAGGTGATTCCCAAAATGAATCACCTTGTTCCTTTAATATTTAATCCGTCTGTTATTAAATATTGTTCTTGATTTTTGTAGCGGCATTAAAAGCCATTTCAAAAAACTCGTCAGGCGTTACACCAATCAAATCATCGTGGGTGTGTTTGCCCGGTTTGTTTTTTAGACAAAGCTCAAGACTAATCCATTTGTCCCATTTGAGTCTTTTAAGATTATCACAGAATCTTTGCCAGTTAACTCTACCTTGTTTAAAAGGCATAATGTGAGCGTCATCTGTCCAGAAAATTCTGTCACCTGTAACACCCATATTGTCATTTATGTGTAAGAAAAAGAGCTTGTCGCCAAAATCCTTTAATAAATCGTAACCCGCATTGTAACAAAGCTCGTGGCCTGTATCAATACAGAAACCGCAATTTTTTCTGTGAGTTAAATGCTCCTTTATACCATAAAGACACTCAACACCCTCGGTGTTTTCAAAGGCTAAATTTAAGTTGTATTTTTCTGCTTCGTCAATTAAGAGTGAGAAATTTTTGATTCCTGTATCAGTTACCCTTGCAACTGTGTCAAAGCCTATATAAACATGACAAACGAGTATTTTTATATTTAATTCTCCGCAAGCTTTAATGCATCTTATAAGCTTGTGAAAAATTAGTGGTTTTTCTTCACTCCACATATCGCAAATGTTATCAAAAGGTGCGTGAATTGAAGCAATTTCTAAACCGATTTCTCTTGCAAAATTTACATTCTCAGTAAATTCTTTACTGTCGCTCCAGTCAAAAAACACGCCATCAAAACCCGCTTTTTTAACAGATAACATCTGTTCTTTTAAAGGAATATCGAAAAAACTTTTTTCTACATTTACTGCTAATTTCATATCGTCACCAGATTATTTCAGGTTAATAGTGTATTCAGCAAATTCACTATCAATGTTTTTGCCCTCTACAAAGTTTCGTGCTTTAAAGATGATTTTATCTTCATAAACTTCACCTATGTATCCGACACCTAAATCTGTAATGCCGAAATTATTAGGCTTTCTGTAACCCGGAACACTTAAAGAATAAACACCGTTTTCTTCGTTTAAAACTTCAAAGGTCTTTTCAAATACACCGCCGTGAAGGTGTCCGTTGATGAAAAATACATTTTTGAATTGTTCCATAACTGCTCTTACTTCATCTGATTGCTCACCCATATCGCCGGTTTTCCAAACCTCAGGAAGCCCGTGAGTAAAAGCGAATGCCTGATGGCACATAACAAAAGCAGGTTTGTTGTCTTTAGTAGCTCTCTCTAATTCTTTTCTTAAAAACTCAATTTGCTCTTTAGTTATGTATGCCTTTTCGAGAACTCTTTTTTCAGTACCTATAACAATAAAAGTGTAACCATTCAAATCATAAGAATAGTAGCTTTTTCTGTTAGTATCAATATTTAAATATTCGTTTACTTTATTCATAATAATCTTCTGATTACGGCCATATTGCAAACGGACATCGTGATTACCCATAGTGATGAAGAGCTTTAATTTGTCTTTGTATGTATCAAA
>SVPQ01000026.1 GCA_015065845.1 Oscillospiraceae bacterium | reverse complement strand
TGTTGTGGTACAGTTACTTGTTAATGTTTCCCAACCGCCCCACGCTTTTGTTGAGTCATTGTATGTTTTTCTGTATACTATATACTTTTCTGCTCCTGAAACTGAATTCCAGCTTACATTTATTCCGCTTGTTGTGTTTGCTATTTTTACTTGTGGAACACCAAGTGTTAATTTTGAAACAGAAGTACCTGTTTTTATAATTTCTTCGCAAGTGTTACATTTTGTATCACCTGTGTAGCCGGTTTCTGTATATGTCGGCTCTTTTGCGTTTACGATTGTTGTGCCTAATGTATGGTTACACTGCCAGACTGCATAAAGTGTTATATTTGCATTAGTTGAATATGTTGCACCTTGTGCGTAATCTACTGTTGTATCACTCGCAGAAGTACCCCAACCTTTGAATGTGTAACCACTTCTTGTTGGTTTCGTTGTGCTTAAAGTAAGATCTGAAGTTGATTTTTTTGTTTGTGATGATGGTGCACCTGCACCACCGTTTGCATCATATTTTACTGTATATGGTTTATAAACAGTAAAGGTTACCCACTCGCTGAGTGTCTGCTGACCATAAGCATCTTTTGCTGATACTGCCACGCTGTATGTACCTGCATTTGCAAAACTTACAGTTTTACTAAGACTTGTAGAAGGTTCATTAATTACATGGTCTGAACTTTTCCATCCAGAAATCCAGTAACTTGTTGCACCTGGTACACTATCCCAGTAAATAGTTACACTTTCGCCTACTGCAAATGACGTTTTACTCATTTTTACAACTGGTGCTGCAGGTGGATCTGGTTTAATAATTTCCCAAATAGCATAAAGTGTTATACTTGAATTTGATTTATAAGTATCACCAGGATTATAATTTACACTTGTATCATCTGCAGAAGTACCCCAACCTAAGAAGGTGTAGCCACTTCTTGTTGGTTTTGTACTACTTAAAGTAAGATCTTTTCCATAAGTCTTCGTTTGTGATGATGGGCAACCAGTACCACCATTTACATTATAACTTACCGTGTATGTATTTGCTGACCAAATAGCATAAAGTGTTATACTTGAATTTGATTTATATGTATCACCAGGATTATAATTTACACTTGTGTCTCCTGTAGAAGTACCCCAACCTTTGAATGTATAACCAGTCCTTGTTGGTTTCGTTGTGCTTAATGTAAGGTTTGTGCCATACACTTTTGTTTGTGATGATGGTGCACCGCTACCTCCATTTGCGTTGTAGCTTACTGTATAGTTATCGTGAACAGTCAATGTAATCCGTGCACTATCAAAATAACCGGCTGAATTAGATGCCGTAACATATGCACTATAGCTACCCGCCGCGTTAAACTTTAGCGTTATCGAGCCATCAAATTCATTTGTCAACACTCGCTCACCATCATTGTCGATACCTATACAATATTTCGTTCCTGTATCACTACTTGCATTAAAAGTAATACTCCCACCTATAGGAATATCAGTTGCACTTGCAGTCAACTTTGCCCAGGATGGTTTAACAACTGTTTTTTCCAAATACCATATCTGACCGCTTCCGCCGGTGAAATTATCAAGTATAACCTGACCATAGCTATTGATAGTCATAAACAAATTGGTGTTATACGCACTACGGATTAAATAACCACCCGAATAACTCTGAAAAATCCAGGACTGTGTTTTGTTGCCACTATGAGTATAAAGTGTTATTCTGGCACCGGCAGCCGGTACATCCCCCCATTGATTCACCACTCTTGTAGAAGAAACATTCGGGAACCACATTTCATAACCATTACTGTTTTTCTTTATTTTCACTTGAAATTCTTCTGATTTTGACCAATGTGATACATCTGCACCATTTTTATCTTCTGAACACGAAACTGATAAATAATCACCTGTGCTTTTGTTTTTGAGATAATATAAATCTTCTGTGATAGTTGCTGCACTTACGCTTGGGGTTGTAGTACCTGAAGAAGAACCGCCGATATTAACTTTAGGAGATGATACATACCAATACTTGGTTGCATTTGTTGGTTTAACACTATAAGCTCTGCTTACATTAACTCTGCCAACTGGTTGTTCATCATCTGGATCATTACAATAAAACACACCATCTGTATAGTCTGTCAGTAAAACTGCATGTGTACCATTATATATAACAATTCCCTCAGGATGTGCTGCTAGCAAACTAATTAACTTTGATGTATTATTTGAGTTACCTGGTAAAGTTGCACTCGTAACACTTATTGAGCCTATACCATTAGCAGAATTACTATATGTAAAACTACCTCTTAAACCTGTACCTGAAATCCATGCAGTACTTTTAACAGTTGCCTCTGTGAGTGTTGCCCAGTTAGCATCCCCTCGAAGCATTGAGGTTCTTCTCATCATATTAATTGTTGCACATAATGTACAAGTAGGGGCTCCCACTGCTTGTTTTATAAAGACATTGTTTTGATTTATATCAGAAAATGTCGCCGCCTCTGCCTCAATTGTCATTGGTGCGGAACAGCACACACCAACTGCGACAATCAATGCCAAAAATAAACTTAAAAATCGTTTCATTTTTACATCTCCTTAAAGATATTTTATATATAATGCCAACGCAGTTCCGAAATTCTGCATTTTGCATTGTGAATTGTGCATTCATAAAAAGGTTTTACCTTTTTACTGAACTGCTTGCTTTGTATGAACTTTTGAAACTACCATTACAAGCTCTTACAGTATATTTATACTTTGTACCGCTTTTTGCTTTTTTATCTGTCCAACTCTTTGTAGTTGCTTTTGTTGTTCCTTGTGATTTCCAACTACCCCACTTTTTAGTTTTAGTGTTGTATTCACTTCTATATACTGTGTAACCAGTTGCATTTGCAGCTGTACTCCAACTTACTTTAATTCCATTATTTACAACAGCAACTTTTACAGTTGGGGTTACATTATACTTTAATGAGTCTGTTGAATTAATACCACTCTTAACATCACCATAAAATGCTCGGACTGTATAAATATACTTTGTACCAAGCTTCACTGTTTTATCTGTAACACTTTTCACTGTTGTCTCTTTAACAGATTTCCAGCCACTCCATTTTTTAGTGTTGGGGTTGTAAGTGCTTCTGTAAACTTTATATTTTTCTGCACCTTCTCCGCCACTCCAACTAACTTTTATACCACTTGAAGTATTTTTGATTGATAATTTCGGGGTTGAAAGAGATGTCGGTGGATTTCCAAAAGGTATATTTTCACTATTCGCATATCTTTCCGCTTCGCTTCCTCTTGCACCATAAATTCTGAAACCTGGGTAGGTAGGCCAATCCATCTCAGAACTATCAAATGCATATTTACCAATTCTGGTTACAGTTGAAGGAATTGTCACACACGGAAGTTTTTCGCAACAACAAAATGCTTTTGAACCAATTTCTTTTAGTGAAGTCGGGAAATTTATTGAAGTAAGACCTGTGCCCAAAAATGTACGGTCACCAATTTTAGTTATAGCGTTACCAAAAGTTACTTTTGAAAGTTTCCCACAACATTCAAAAGCACCGGCATCACTTCCACCTTCAATCTCTTTAAGACTATTTGGAAGTTTTATAGATTTTAGCGAAGTGCACCCCGCAAACGCTCTTGGTTCAATTTTTTCTACACCCTCAGGAATAGTTATGGTTGAAAGCTTTTCGCACTCCTCAAAAGCTGCAGCCGGAATAGTTTTAAGTGTACTTGGAAGTTGAACTTTTTCAAGTGACATACATTGGTCAAACGCACCTCTACCAAAAGAAGTTACACCTTCTTTCACTACCACTTCAGTGAGGAGTGGTGAACCGCTAAATGCCCAACCCCCCCACTTTTCAACATTTCCTTCAATTACTACTTTTCTGCCTAAATAACCAAAAAATGCGTGTTCCTCTATTTCTTTTAAATTACCCTCAGGGATTACAATTTCAGTAATATTTGTTACAAATGTTACTGCTTGCATACTATTCGAGGCAATTTTGGTTACAGATAAGCTATTATATTTTTGAGGAATTACAAGTTTACCTGTTGCAAATGGCTTAACACCTGTAATAGCATAAGACTTACCATCTGCGTTCAGTTTATATAAAAATTCATAAGGTGAAACTTTAAAAGTATTTTCAACGGGTGGAGTTGTATACATAAGTTCTGCTTCCCAACCGCCTTCACCTGATTCAGGGAACAACGGCACAGCCCAAATAACATCTGTAGGATTTTTGGACTTCCCCTTTCCGTCAAGACCATCAGCATAGTAAGATGCCGCCGACTCGAACACCACAAATGCCCAGTTACCTTTTATGAAGAAACCCTCCATCATTGGCATTGCAGTTGTTGATGTAACCTTCTTTTTGTCAAAAGTAGTTGTTGACTTAAGAGTTACAGGTGCAACAAGCAGTTTACTATTTTTAGTTCTGCCGTATGACTGAGAAATAAACAATTTACCTGAAGCAACAGTTGCACACTGGATATTTTCAATTGAATTCGGTACTTTTATTTTATAATCGGGGGACTTTTCAGTAAACTTAGTCCACTCAGAATCGTTACCTGAACCAGACAATTTAAAACCGAGAATTAAACTATTGTTATTTAATGATGCTTTCTTATCGTAGTTCTTATCATCATAAAAATTACCTGTCCAAAGAACATTATTGGTTATTGTTACATAAGAACATGAAGCTTTGTTCATATATTTACCAACATTATACCGTTCGGTTGAAACCAGTTTTTTAGCAGTAATTCCTGCACTCCCAGAGTCAACACTTCTCGGGTCTTCTTTTATGACAAAACGATATATATATTGCCCATTTGCAACATATACATTTTTTCCCGAAGATGCAACACCACCCACATGACCAGAAAGACGCTTATCTTTCCAATAAAGGTTATATTTTACTATCGCTTCACAAGTTTCAAAATCAAGTGCATAAACCGCTGTTTTATCCCCGTCTTTTTCAGTTGTTTTATTATATCCAGAAACTAAAAAGATGTTATATTTGTGATTGTAACCTAAACCCTGTGGCACCATATTACCGCCATCTTTATCAAGACCAGGCAACCTTGCACCTGAACCAAATTTAACTTGGGTTCCGTCCGCATACGAAAAAGATAAACTGCCATCAAGCGGCAAGCCAAAATCATATTTTTCCTGATATTTCTTGTTTTCTTCTGCGTATTTAGTAGGTTGTGATTTCACTTTAAATACATCAATAAATTTCACAGAATACTTAGATTGCATATTAGTTAGTGGAACATTATAATTGCTATTTGTCCATGAATTACTAATAGTCGCATACCCATTTACATTAGTTCTTTCGTTATCAACAACAACAGAATGACCATTCAATCGAACAATAATATAATAATTACCTTTAGCTGCGTAATTCAATATTTTTGAATTTGCAACATCGTAACTACTACACGCTTCCTGACCAACATATTCAAGTGAAAACGCAGCTGCTATCTTCTTCTGATGTCCTGCCACAAGATTTCCTTGAACATCAGTTAAACCATTTGAATGCACCCAGTTGAGCATCTCAACTGGTGTAAACGTTTCTTGTTTTTTTGAACCACATTGTATTATCATCTTATTATAAGACATAATCCAACAACCATATTTTCCAAATGTACAACTAGCATGCTTGTCACTGGCAATAGAAAGTGAATACCAGGGTTTTGAACTATCATCTTGTGCCCAATACAAATAATCTGTACTAATTGCCGCACTCGCATCAATCGTCATTGGGGCAGAAAGGCAAATGCCTACTGCAACAACCAAAGTTAAAAACAAACTTAAAAATCGTTTCACAAATTACACCCCTGTAAAAAATTAATTTTGATTTTAATTATTTGTTGTTTTTATTAATAGTATCTTTAACGATATACAGGCTTTTTTGGAATGCCTTAACCTTTTCATTTTTATATTTCTTAACTAAAAAGCTGATTGAACCACCTGCATATTCAATTTTAAGGTGTGCTCTTCTTAAAAATAAATATAATAATGTAAAAATAACAGCTATAGGAAGACAAAAGATGCAAAGCATTTCAACATCTTCATTGGCAATTGCCATAAATACACCTACAACAAGTGCAAGAGCCGCTATAATAAGCGCACCAATAGGGTTGGTGTTTGCAATTTTTGCACCCGTAATATCCTCAACATCAACCACTTCATTTTGGGTACGTCTGGTGAGAATGCTTGAAATTGTGTAGTTGTAATACAATCTTTTGTTTGTGAGCACTACATTTTCAGTTTCAAGGTTTTTCCCAGAAAGTGTTGAAACCACATATTCATCATCAGAAACAAAAACTCCGTTTTTAGAAGAAGTAACATTGATTTTTCCGTTTTGCTGTGCACTGACAGAGTTATTAACCTGAACCTGTTTGTTTTCACCAACAAGTTCTTTGCCACACGAAGCACAGAAAGTTGCCTCGTCCACATTATTGCTACCGCAAGATTTACAAATTTTCATAATAGAACACTCCTTTTATTTAAAAAATAATAATTTTTTCTTTTTCGCTACAACTACAAATGCTACTATTGCCCGACTTTCATTAACCCTCGCTATTTTCTGTAGGGAGTTTTTTATAAGCAACAAAATCGCTGAGATGACCTGTGCCATAAAACCCAAAAATACTGCTTCCATCACCTATCGCATAAAAAGACACTTTCAATTTATGTACACCGCTTATATCCACATCTATATCCTGTGGCAATACACCTGCTTTAATTTTCGGTGAAGTATATAAAAGTTTGCCATCACCATATATCTCTATATAACTCGGGTATCCATTGTTTTTCTCCTTAGCACATAAAAACAAAGTGCCTTTTACTGCATCATATTTTCCATCGAGATTATAAATAACAGAATCACAAGCATTTACATCATTTTTATTATACCAGTAAATACAATGTTCATATTGCGTGTTATCATTTGAAGTAGCTGTGCGATTAAAATACACGGTTCCTATAAAGTTTTCACCATCTTGCATTTCAAGATAATTATCTGCGTAATATAGCGGGAATGGCTTGTAACTTTCATAAGTTTCAAGTTTCTTATTATAATCTTCATTATCAGGAACAAATTCCAAAGCAATTTCAATGTGCCCTATTGCTGCGTCAATATCGCCCTGTTTAAAATATTCCTCAGCTTTCTCAGCAAATTCTGCAGCATAAGTACCTATAGCTTCATCTATTGCAACATCAACATCTGTTTTACCGTCACCTGAATCATCCTCAGCTACATAACCAGCGTCAATAAGCTTCTGTTTACCATCTTCATAAACCTTAATTGCACCAGAGTAATCACCATCAGTAATTAAAGAACCTGCCTGATCATTTAAAGAATTAAGGTAATTAGTTATGCAATTTTTTATAATATCATTTTCATCTGCATTTACTACATCAATATAACCGCCAATAAAAGCATTCTGATAGTTTTTATAAGCACTCAGATAATCTCCATTCGCTTCATCATAAACTGCCTGACAGTAATATTTATATAAATTTATTTGTTCATCTAACCAATTGTAAGAAGAATATGATTCCGGCAACTCATATTCACCCAATGATTCAATACACCTTCTGAGACAATGGTCATTTTCATAATATTCCTCATCAGGATACACTAAAGATCCCCATTCATTTCTTAAAAAATTTTCAACTGCCTCGCTTCCGTATTCCAGTGCAGTAGCATCAAAAACATCGCTCCCAAGAGAAATGTTGATCTCGCTAATTGTATCATAAAACAACTCATCACACTTCGACAAATCGTAACCTGCGTTTACATAACCATCAAAAGCATAGCAAAGAGCTGCTCCATCTTTCATTTCTATTGCTTCTTCTATTGGCTTGATTTTCGCATTTTCGCTTATAACTATACTTGCAACAACAATTGCAATTACTGCAACAGTTGAAGCGACAAGAGCCAATATTTTTTTCTTTCCGAACTTCTTTTTTTCTTTTTTAGCAACTGAAGTTTTTCCATCAGTTTTCTGAACCTCAGGAGTTACTTTTACATGTACACTTTCAACTTCTGGTTTTTCTTCTGTTAAACTCACTGGTTCATTTTCAGATTTCTCTGCAACAACTTTAGGTTCAGTCGCAGTTTCAACTGCTTTGTCTGTTATTACCTCAACCGTTGTATCTTCTATTTTACTGCCACAATTAGTACAGAATTTTACACCAACTTTTATTTCTGCAGCACAATTCTTACAAATCATTTTTATCACCTTTTAAATCTTTTTATCTGTTATATTTATCTAAAGCAGTCTGGTACACGCTATTGTAAGGATTTATTGCCATAGCAATCCCTATATTAGATTTCGCTGCAGATATATTGTTGTTAATATAACACTCTTCTGCTTTTTCATAATACTCTTCTGCATGAGCGTGTAATATTTCCTCCTCAACCTGGTAATTATCTTCACTTGTTTCCCAGAACTCACCAAAAAACTCATAACCACAATCAGCAAGTGACTGTATTCCGTTTTTATAAACTGAAATTGCCGAATTGTAATTACCCACATGAATCTCTGCAGTTGCTACATTTTGCAAAGTCTGCAGATATTTTTTTAGACATTCTGTAATTGTATCGCTTGATACAGTGGCTACACCTGTTTTCCAATAAAGTGCTCCCTCGGCTTCTGAAAGTTTATAATTTCTTAAAGCACTTAAATAGTTGCCGTTTGCTTCATCTTGCATGCCTTGACCATAATATTCGTAACCATTTATACATTCCTCAATATAATGTAGTTTGGTAAATGTTTCAGGATACAAATCATAAGACGGATAAATCACACCTCGGATACAATCATTTTCAACCCCATAATGATCATCATTTTCTGGTGGATACAACAATGTCCCCCATTTTTCTCTCAAATATATCTCTATTGCTCTTTCTCCATACTCAGGAGTATATTTATCAAATTCACAATCAACATACCTGAAATCTTCATGTACTTCGCATAGTTTTTCAAATAGCAAATCATCAACTTTTGAGGATTTCGCATAACAATTTGACATAGCTATATTAAGCGCTCTGCCATCATTCGCCGCTAACGCATCTTTAATTGGTTTAAGTTTCATTTCTTCATTTATAAAGTTACCGACAGCAACAACAAGTGTCGCAATTACCGCTAACACAACTGTTACAATAAGAAACTTCTTTTTATTGAATTTTTTCTTTCCTTTCTTAGCTTTGTTTGCTTTTTTCTTTTTTTCAGATTCACTTGAAACATCTGCAATTTCATCCGCATTTACTTTTACTGTTTCAATTATTTGTTGTATTTCAACTTTTGCACCGCAACCCGGGCAAAATTTTACTTCATCTGCAATTTCTAAATTGCAATTATTACAAAACATTTCAATTTTCTCCTTTTACCATATACCATTACTACAATCCCTGCATATTACATGTTCTTCACCAAACATATTAGTAAACTTATTCCCTCCTAGAATGGTTTCACCGCAATAAAAACATTCATTGATATTTGAAACAATTACAACTGCTGCAACTACTACCGCTAAAACTGCCACGATTATAATCTTCTTCTTTGTATCTAATTTTTTTAATGCAGAAAATTTCCCCTTTGCTTTTTCTTTTGTAATTTTTATAAATTCACTTTCCGATACATCGTTTTTCATAGCATTAAAAAGTTCCGCACCCTCTTGTTTACCTGCTTTTAATTTTTCAACTGTTTTATCTTTTATTACATTAAATGTTTCGTTAACCGAAGTTTCTTCAATTTCTTCAACAGGCACTAATTTTTCTCTTATTTCAAAATCATTTGAACCACAAAAAGAACAGAAATTTGCTTCCCTAGGAACTTCAAGAGTACAACTTTTACAAATCATTACTTGTTCCTTTACAAAATTACCTGGTAATTCAAAATCACCATTACCACATTCAGGACAAAAATTAACATTATCCTCAACTTCAACTAAACAATTTTTACATTTTTTCATAGCCATAACCCTCTTTTATATTTTTATCTATATAAACACTTAAAAAGTGTAATTGCCTTTTCTTATAAAACAAAAAGTGCGCAGCCGAAGCTACGCACCGAAAAACACATAGCCCCTTTGCTGCGACACAATTTCAACACAAATACAATTAGTATAAGATGCGAAAACAGAGCCTGTGCTTTTACCATAATATAAAAACACACACTTATACTAATTTTGTGTCGAAATATGAAATTGTATCGCAACAATATTGCCTTATAATTCGAATTTTAGTGTTTTTTTACAATTTTTCAATACATTCGTGGTATAAAACCAACTTTGCGTGGTATAAAATCTTTATTTTCTGAAAATTTGTGTTATAATGTTTTAGTCACTTCAGTAATGGTTATTTTTGAAAGAGGGTGTTTCTTATTATTAAAGTTGCTATTTGTGATGACGAAAAATCATATTTACAGATATTAGAATTCAAAATCAGCAAGGCTCTGGATGTTTATAAAACCGAATACGAAATTAAATGTTTCGACAACTTAGATGACCTTGCTTTTCATCTTGAGCATAGTAAGTGTGATATTTTGTTTCTCGATATAAAAATCGGTGAATTAAATTCTGTTGAATGGTCTATTGAAAACATAAAACAAAAAAGCACTCAGATTATTTTTATGACCGCTTTCCCTGAAGAAGCCTACGCTTTGTCTGAAAGCAGATTTTGCTACTACATAATTAAACCGCGTCTTACTGAAGAAATGTTAAAAAGCGCATTGTCAAAAGCTATTTCAAATATTTCTGAAAAAGGCAGTAACTTAACTACAGTAAAAATCGGTTACAATCATTACACTATTAATTTTCAGGATGTTTTATTTATTGAATCAATCAACAATAACATAAAACTATACTTTCAGGACACTGACATGATTATTTACTCTACGCTTAAAGACTTTAGTAAAAATCTGCCAGTAAACTTTTTGAAAGTTCACAAAAGTTTTATTGTGAATATGAATCACATCACCGCTTTCAAACCGCACAAATTTATTGTAAGCAATGGTAGAGAAATACCTGTGCCTATGAAAAAATACGCAAAAATCACTGAACAATATACACACTACATCAATCATTTATAAAGGAGTTTTTATGAACGAACTTGTTGATTTAACCGTCTTTTCCGGATGGACTATTTTTTTCCATGTAATAAAAGCCCTTGTTACATTTAATGTTTCAAGAGCAATCTTAAAAGACAAATATTCACCACTTGTTTCTTTTCTCGTCACTTTTTCAGGACTTATGCTGGTTTCCTTTGTTTCAGTTTCCACATCAAAATTAATACCGTTTGAGTTATTTGAAATAGTCGAAGTTGCCGGTCTGCTTGTTTACATAATTGTACTTGTAGGGTCTGTTTTGTTTTTATATGATAATAAAACTACTACAAAACTCATTTCTGCAGTTTTCGGTGCAATTGCTTTCCCATTATTCTCTGCACTTGTTAAAGTATTTGTAATTTCATTTATTCCTGAGTGGGAGGATTTTTTATTCGACTATCAGATTCCTGCATATTTTGTTATCGCAAGTTCAACAACCGGATTTTTTTTCTCGTTTGTTTATGTATTGATTTTAAAAATATTAAACGCAAAACGAAATGTTGCGGTTTCTTACAAAACCAAATATTGCTGGTTTTATTTCTTCCCTGTTACACACTGGGTGACAAATGTATTTTTTCAGGTTCTCACCAAACACATTACAGATTCTGAATTCGCCAGTATGCTACACACGGCGGTTGCCGCTATTTATATAGCACTTCTTGTAATTGACTTTGCTCTCATATTTTTCATTGACCACTTTGAAAAAATTGAAATTGAAAATGTTCAGCACGAAGTTACTAAAACCAAAAACGAACTTGACTATTCGCAGATTGAACTTCTTAAAGAAGAAAAACAAAATTTCAGAAAAATCAAACACGATTACCTGAACTTTTTAACTGTTGCTCAAGGGTTAATTGAAATCGACCAGAAAGAGAAAGCTCTGGAACTTTTAAAAGATACCACCAACGAACTTATGAATGTTTCAAACATTCCGCTTTGTTCTGATGAAACTGTAAACACTGCTCTTTTCATAAAACAAAAACAGGCAAGTCAGAAAGGCATTACTATTGATATTGAAATAGAAGAAAATCACAAATTCAAAACTTCTGATTACGATATTTTAAGAATTCTTTTCAACTTACTTGACAATGCAATAGAAGCAGTAAACGAAACAACTAACACAGAAAAAATTATATCTTTAAAAATACTCAGCAACGAAAACTCACTTAAAATAGCTTGTGAAAATCCTTGCCCTGATAAAAAAAGTTACCGTTCCCCTGAACGAGGCAACGGTATAAAAATCATTAAAGATATTGTAAAGAAATACAAAGGTAATTTTGATTTCAATATTACAAATGAACAGAATTTAAAAAATGCTATAATAAAAATTGAAATGTAGGTGGTTTATTTTTGAACGAGCTTGTAGATTTAACCAAATTTGAAAGTTGGACTATATTACTTCATATATCTAAAGTCTTAGTAGCTTACAACACTTCTCGAGCGCTTTTAAAAAATAAATACTCACCAGCATTAACATTTCCTGTAACATTTTGTATTCTGATGTTGTATTCATGGATAACCGTAAATATTTCAAATTATATTACACCTGATAACCTTGAATTTATCGAACTGTTTATGGTTTTTCTTTACATTTTCATACTTATTGGTGTAAACTGCTTTTTATATAACGGCAAACTTTCTGTTAAAATAATATCTGCTGTTGTAGGTGTAATTTCTTACCCAACCATTGTAGCTGTATTAAAAGTTGTTAGTTCATCATTAATACCTGAATGGTTAAGTTATGTGTACGCTTATAAAGTTCCTGCATATTATGTTATATCACATTCTACCTTTAGTTTTTTCTCTTCTTTTATTATAGTTATAATATTGAAACTTATAACTTCTAAATCAAATTCAACTTTTTCTTACAAAACAAAATACTGTTGGTTTTACGTTTTCCCGGTTACGCATTTTATTACAAATGTTGTTTTCAATGTTCTTGCAAAGCACATTACAGATTCTGAATTCGCCGGTATGTTGCGCACGGCAATTTCCGCTGTTTACATAACATTTCTTATAATTGACTTTGCACTCATATTTTTCATTGATCACTTTGAAAAAATTGAAATTGAAAATGTTCAGCACGAAGTTACTAAAACAAAAAATGAGCTTGACTATTCTCAGATTGAACTTCTTAAAGAAGAAAAACAAAATTTCAGAAAAATCAAACACGATTACCTGAACTTTTTAACTGTTGCACAAGGGTTAATTGAAATTGACCAGAAAGAGAAAGCACTAAAACTTTTAAAAGATACTACCAATGAACTTATGAATGTTTCAAACATTCCGCTTTGCTCTGATGAAACTGTAAACACTGCTCTTTTCATAAAACAAAAACAGGCAAGTCAGAAGGGCATTGCTATTGATATTGAAATAGAAGAAAATCACAAATTCAAAACTTCTGATTACGATATTTCAAGAATTCTTTTCAACTTACTTGACAACGCTATAGAAGCAGTAAGCGAAACCAATAACACAGAGAAAAACATATCTTTAAAAATTCTCAGCAATGAAAACTCACTTAAAATATCTTGTGAAAATCCTTGTCCTAATAAAAAAAGTTACCGTTCCCCTGAACGAGGCAACGGTATAAAAATCATTAAAGATATTGTAAAAAAACATAAAGGTAAATTTGATTTTAATATTACAAACGAACAAAACACAAAAACTGCTGTAATAAAAATTGAAGTATAAAAACACCTGATACTTTGTCAAGCTCCAAGTATCAGGTGTTTTAGTTACACTGTGATAAGCCCACAAGTTATGCAGAAATATGCGGAATAAATGCAAATAAGAATTGCACCCTGCCAACGCATAAATTTTCTTGTTATAAATGACGGAACAAGTGTTAAAAGAGTTACCACTATACATATTGAAATATCAATATAAGACTGGTCCCAACTGAGTGGCATAACACCACCTGAAATAAGTGTTGCAAGTGGTAAAATCAAACTTAAATCTATAACATTTGCACCGATAATATTACCGAATGAAACTGACGACTGTTTTTTAGAAAAGGCAGTTATAGCGGTTGCAAACTCGGGTAAAGATGTACCAAGTGCAATAACTGTAGTTGAAACAACTCGTTCACTTATCCCCACTTTCAATGCAATTTCACCTGCATTGTAAACTATAAGCTGAGAGCCCAACAAAATAAAAATTGCACTTATAATAAATTTAAGAATATCTTTCTCGCGATTACGCCTTTTTAAAATTCTTTCTTCTTCGTCTTCATCTTCCTGTGATTTGAATTTAAAGACATCCGGAACACTGTTACTGTAAGCACTCCTTATATTCTGTATAATGAAAAGTGCGAAAATAACGAGAAGCATTATAGCACTTTCAACACCAATTTCTTGTTTAAAAGCACAGTAACCCAGAGTAATCACAGAAAGAAGTAAGAGCACACTTTCGTGTACATAATCGAGCCTTTTAAATATTGTCGGCATATAAATAAACGAGAGTGCTATCATAACACAAAGGTTAGCAGTAACACTACCAACTGATGTACCAAATGCCATTGCTGGTCTACCTTGCATTGACGCAAACACAGAAACAAAAATTTCTGGCAGTGTAGTTGCAATACTTACAAGTGTAGCACCAATTATAAATTTCGGAACTCTTGCAGCAGTTGCAATTTTTGTAGCAGTATCAACAAAAACATCGCTCCCCTTTACAGTAAGAAAAAGTCCTGTAACGAAAAGAAAAACTTCTAATGCAATTGACATTCAGGCACCCCCTTTTCCACACAAATTTTATAATACTTTCAAGATGTTATCACAAAAAAAAAGCTATGTCAACAGAATATATTTTTTTATGTAAAATACTTTTAAAGAATAAAGAAATATGCTATGATAAGATTATAAATTTTACATAAGAGGTGTTCATAATGAAAACTTTTCTTTTTCAGGGTGACTCAATTACAGATGCAGACAGACGCCGTGAAGATATAAACAATTTTGGTTACGGCTACCCTAATATTGTTGCAGCAAAATATATGAGCGAATCCCCGAATGAGTTCAGATTTATAAATAAAGGTATAAGCGGTAACAGAATTGTTGACCTTTACGCAAGAATAAAAATTGATTTAATAAACTTAAAACCTGACTATCTCAGCATTTTAATCGGCATTAACGATGTATGGCACGAACTCGCTTCAGAAAATGGCGTTGCAAATGAAAAATTCAGAAAAATTCTTTCTATGCTTATTGAAGAAGTTAAAGAGGAATTACCTGATATTAAAATTATAATGCTTGAACCTTTCGTTTTAAAAGGCCCAGCAACAGGAGAAAAATGGGCAGAATTCAGAAGCGAGACTGAATTAAGGGCAAAAACTGTAAAAGAAGTAGCAGAAAAATATAATCTCAGCTTCGTTCCTTTACAGAATAAATTTGACGAGCTTTCAAAAAGCACCGAAACTACATACTGGCTTGCAGATGGTGTACACCCGACTGCAGCAGGTCACGGAGTTATTTCAAAAGCACTTTGCGAGGAGTTTGATAGAATGCAAAATGCATAATGCAAAATGCAGAATTATTATAAAATCAAACAAGTTCTATCATTTTTAGTTTACAAAAAACTTTAAATGATAGAACTTATTTTACATTATTCAATTGTGCATTATGCATTGTGAATTGTGAATTCCTCAACCCACTACTCCATTTTCAGAAACAAAGATTGTTTCTTCAGGATATTCTGTTTCTTCACCCCAAAAACTTACAATGTACTCGTTAGTTCCCCAATCTTTCTGTTCAACAGAAATATCTCTATATTCTATAGTACAAACCTTTTTTGCAATTTCAATTGCTTCGGCTTCATTATTCACAAAACATTCTTCTCTTGATTTACCCGCCATTTTTTGTTGTGCTTGTAATTCGCATTGTTTTTCTAACTCTGACGAATCATCGTTATACATCAGTGAATTCCAGAGATATGAAGGCAGTTTTTCGTAAATACTTTTCCAGTACATTTCGCCCTCACCATTCTGCCAGAACTCAACTAATTCATACCCCGAAGCACCATATTTAACAGTAATTGCAATTATACCTGATGCTAATCCTGTTGTTTTTCGTTCTACAATACCATTGTTCATTACATACGCGCGAGTCTGTGCAGAAAGATATACCGTTGTATTCTCGTTGTTTTCTTTTATTTCCAACACCTTATATGCTGTAAACCGTTCCACTTTTTCTTTATCATACAAACTCGAATATTCAAGTAATTCATTTTCTACAAAATCTGCAAGTTCATCATTTATAACTGCACTGTATTCATATTTTTCTACAAACGTAGAATTACCTGAAAAAGATACAAATGTCATAGAGAAACACACAACTGCACCCAATAATGCAAACCATATTTTTGGTTTTTTATATGTTAAAACAGACTTAACTCTGCTTTCTATTGCAGTTTCACAAAATGCAAGCGGACAAGAAAAAACGTTATCTTTCTTACTACTGAAATTTATAAGTTTTTCTGCATAAAATGTCCTATATAAATTAGTAGTTTTTTTCAAAGCCTTTGCGTCACACGCCAATTCTATATCTTTACTGAAAAGATTATATGACACCCACATAACAGGATTAAACCAATAAATACATAAAATTAAATATCCTATAAGTTTCCATATATGGTCACCACGCTTTATATGTGACTGTTCATGTGCAATAACACATTCCATATCTGAAACATCTAAACTTGATGGTAAATAAATCTTTGGTTTTATTAAACCAGACACAAATGGAGTTGTTATATAGTCGCATATAAAAATATTTTTCTTTATTGGTGTTGATTCTTTAATTTTCTTATAAAGTACTAACCAGCTTATTAAGGCATAAAAAAGCATAGCCGCAACACCTATAAACCAGATTACAATAGCTACTTTTACTACAATCTGCAAAGGATTTACACTTGCACCTACCTCTGGTGTAAAGTTATTTTCTATTATAGGATTCACAATAGAATTAACCGACTTAAATCCTGTATCTATAGCAGGAACTTCAGTTTCTGCTATATTTATAGGAATTACTTCTAAATTAGGTACAACGCTAAAATAAGTTGATGGTATATACCACCCTGACAATGACCTTAAACCTACAAACAACCACAAAAATAATCTTTGTGATACAGGTGCTTTTTTCATTAACCAACGCAAAATAATAACACATAAAGCAACCCACGATGCAGCAAAACTAATATCTATCATATAAATAAATGAACTTTCCATTTCTTATCCCCCTTTATAATTCATATAACTATTTTTTATATTCATCAACTATTTGTTGAAGTTTAGCCACTTCTTCTGCAGTTAATTTTTTTCGTGATGTAAAAGCAGTTAAAAATGCAGGTAACGAACCCGAAAATGTTTCATCAATAAACTTTTCACTCTGTAGTGAATAAAACTTATCTTTTGAAATAAGGGAAGTAACAACACCTTTATTATTCTGAAAAATCCCTTTATCACAAAGTCTTTTTAAAACTGTATAAGTTGTAGACTTTTTCCATTTTAAAACTTCTTCACTTTTCTTTGCAAGTTCAGGTGAAGCAATAGGTTCATTTTCCCAGATAATATCAGCAAACTTTGACTCAACTACCCCCATCTGATATTCGTTCATTTCACTCATGCCTCCCATTCTACATTTGTAGACTACATCTATTCTACACTATGTAGAACAAAAAATCAAGCACAAACTTAAAAAATGCACAATTCATAATTCACAATGCATAATTTATAAAAAATTACATCCTATCATTTTTAGCTGGTTTTAATACCAACTAAAAATGATAGGATGATTTCGTGTTTTTATTTACTTTACTAGCAACTAGCATACTAGCCACACTAGCAACTAATATAATAGCGTCGCATATCGTTTAATTCTGCATTTTGCATTGTGAATTTTGCATTTAATTCTTCTCTCTCAACTCAAGCACTTTTCTGTGCACTTCTTCTTTTGTTTCACCTGTTAATTTATAGAAGAAGAATGGCACACCTGCTAAGAACATCATAATACCATGTACTATTGTGTAGAAGAAGAGTAAAAGAATCTTTGAGTCCAGAGTTTGCTCTGGATTCGGAATTAAGTCTGTCGGTTGAATATAACCGATAATTGAATTTTCACCATAGAGAATAAGCGGTGCGAGTGTACTTGCTATTGTACCACTTATAAGTGTACCAATTCCTATAACAAATGGGAATGAAGCGTCAAAGCGTTTGCCTGTTTTAAGTTCAATTGTTTCAAGTACATCCGCCTGGAACATACTTGGGAGTAAGTTTGAAGCACCGAACTGAAGTCCTATAAGGAAAAGGAATATAATAAACACTATTTGTAAAATGCCTGTTCCTGTTCTGAAATAAGCGTAACCTACGCCAAACGCCACACAGTTAGCACAAAGAGAATAAATGCCACTTGCTATGTAAAGTTGTCTTGCATCAAACTTTTTAAGAAGGAAGTTTATTACAAGCATACCGACTGCAGTACCAATACCAACAGGGAGAACAAAGAGAATTTTCTTTGAAACATCGCCTAAAACCGCTGCAGCAATAAATGTTTCCATAAAGGTTGAAATACCTCTGAAACTCTTAAGAAATTCAGAAAAGATAATAGTCCAGGCATATTTATTTTTTATAATATCTTTGAAACCTAAAAGTGGGTTCTGCTTTTTGTCTGTATATGTTGTTCTTTCTCTTACAAGTTTCATACCTAAAAGAACTGTAATAATACCTACAACAGAGCAAAGACCTGCTGAAATTATATATTGAAGTCCTTCAACACTTCTTATTGTTGTTCCCGTAACAGCATCAATAAGTGATTGATTATCCTTACTCCATATAAGACCTATAACAAGAAGAATAACAACAGGTGCTGAGTTACCTACTGCAGAAGAAATACTTCTGAAAGAAAGAACCTGGTCGCGTTCTTTAAGGTTTGGTGTCATAACATTTGCAACCATATTGATTGAGTTACCAAATGTAGAAAGCACTGCCCAGAGAACTGCAACAGTAACAACATAAATAAAGAGAACTGTTCCCGAAAGTCCAGGAGGTGCCCAGAATGAGAGCATCATCACTATAGACATAGGTACAATAACAAGTGTTGTTATTGGTTTGAACTTCCCACCTTTACCCATTTGTCTGCCGTCAATATACATAACAATAAAGAAGTTGAGTACAAATGGTATAATTGAGGTAAGTAAATTAAAAAGTGAAGTCTGACTTTCAGGAAGTCGCAAAACATTAACTAAATAAGCATTTCTGTTACCTTGCACCATACCGGTCATAGTTGTGTAGAAAAATACTCCAACTAAATAAAGAATAAATTCGCTCTTTTTAACATACTTTGTTTCTGGATTTTGAATTACTGTTGAACTCATAAATTTTTATCCTTTCAGATTTATTACCGCATTATTGTCAGAGTAACCCTTATTGTTTCCAATGGTATTTAAAAGCATATCGGTTAAATCAATTTTAACACCATTCTTTGAAAGTTTTGGTTCAATTTTTTTAAGAATAAAACTTACTCTTTTTAAAGCTTTACTAATTGCATCATACTCGGGTGTACTCTCTGTGTAAGGCATATCACCTTTAAAAATTGCAGTTGCTATTTCACCTGCAAAATCCATAAGTTTTATATTTTTCAAAGATTTATCTATTTTTATAAATAAAAGTCTTGCAAGGGTTTTAAGTTTTATTGAATTAAGTATTTTTTTACCGAATTTTTTAAGAATTTTAACTACTCCACTGCCACCCTCAAGAATTTTATTGATTTTGTTTTTTACTGAATATTTAAAGCGCCAGTCAAAAAATTCTTCGCACGAACTGAATTCATCTGGTATAGGAAAATCGCAAACTGGTAAAGATTTCACTTTCATTTCTCCTGCTTCTGAAATTTCTATTTTGCGATATTTACCAGGAGTACCTACAGTTGTTGCGGTACAGATGTCATAAAGTTTATTACCCTTTTCTGTAACAAATTCATTTATACTTTGTATGTGCATATGACCTGTGAGAACAAGCTCCACACCGTTATCTGCAAGAAATGTTGCAATTTCGCGCCAGTTTTTAACATGGGCATCGCCGACTAAATCAAACACAGGCACGGACGGAATTATCGGGTAATGGCACATAGCAATTACCCTCGCACCAACTTTTTGAGCATTATCTAACTGTTCCTTTGCCCAGTTTAAAAGTCTTTCATCTATTGTGCCTTTAGTTTCGTTTTTACTGTCACAATTCAACGCTAAAAGTCGAACTTCAGGTGTTATTTCTGCAACATAAGAAAGTGTTTCTTCATCTACTGAAAGAGCTTCCTTGTAGCCGAATTCGTAATACAAATCGTAAAGTTCTTTAAATTCTGTACCTTTCACAGGAACAAACTCATCATTTTTATAACTTCTGCCGAATTCGTTATAATCGTGACCTGCGGTAAGTACAAAAATCTTTTTACCTGATTCTTTAAGTTCGTTTAATTCTTTAATTAAACTTTTGTGACTTTCATACTCACCGTCTTTTGAAAGGTCACCGGGAATTATAATAATTTCTGTTTCTTTATCTTCTTTAAGTTTTTTAAACACCGCTTTATTTATAGTGCTACTTTCTTTCAGGTAAAACGCTTCCGTTTTCATATATTCTTCGTACGCTTTACCCTCTGCACCTAAAGATTCTTCAAAATAGTGAGTATCCGTCAGCAAATAAAATTTTAAATTTCCCATATAATTACCATTTATTTTCACAGTATTCGCAGAATGCGTACATATCTTTTATTTCAATTTTTTTGCCATCATCAAGTGTAACTGTACCATTCCATATACCATGAAGTTGGTGAGTGTGCATTCTTAAAAGGTTAAGCACATTTGTATCACTATGATTATCAAAGAATGGCTTCATTGTCATATCAAATCTGCCATCTTCTGAAACAAATTTCCACTCATTCATAAAACCGTTGGTTTTAGGGAATTTCTCAACATCAACTGCACCGAATTTATGAAGTTTCCCATCATAGAAAATTGCAGTTTCAGTAGCGTAACTTTCATCACCTATACCCCAGGTAATTTCAAAACCTACTGTGTGTTCGGTACCATCTTCATCTTTAATTTTTTGTGCACCGTTACCCCAATACCATACTAACTGATAAGGTGTATTAACTCTGCCCCAGTCAAGAGCACAGAATGTATCTTCTTTTGAAAACTCAACAACCTTGTCACCGAATTTGAAAGTACCTGAGCAAGGCATACAATTCTGCTTTGTTGTCATAAAGAAACCAGACTTCATATTTTTAAAAGGAAGAACCGTTGTTATATTTTCAAGACCTTCAGGAATATCCATCTGGAAGTCACAAATAACATCTTCGTCTTTCACTTTCCCTTTAAAGTAAAGTGTTCTGCTTGTTTCTTTTGTATCAAATTCAAATTCTGCTTTACCTAAAAAACTTTCAACTGTGTATTTAAGATTATTAGGTACATCACCTTTTGGTGGCATTTTGTATTTTTCTCTTCCACCCAAATAAAGAACAGTTGCATCACAAACTGTGTTTGTATCGTGTTTTCTGTCATGTTGTTTGTTATGTAAATCTATAAGTTTAGCACTTATAAATCCACCAAATGAAATATTTGCAAAGTTCAACTGAACGGCATATTTACCGTTAGAAATCTGATAGAAGTCCCATTCCTTACTACGCATTTTAGGAACAACCTGACTTCTGTCGTACTCAAATACCATGTGTCTTGCCCAGCCTGGTGCTACCAAATTACCGTTTTCATCAAGTAATTTTGTAGGCTCTGTATACTCTTTCTGTACACTCTTAACCTCACCATTTAACCATGTAGGATATGTTCTCTTATCTACTGCCATTGTCAAAACCTCCTAAAAAAAGTTTATACTTATAACAAATATAACACATTATATACAAATAAGCAACATTTATTTGAATTGACAATAAAACCTAAACAATATATAATATCTATATATTGTTTTGAAAGGGTTTTTATATGTCTTTAGAAATTTTTATTACAAAATACAAAGCACAATTACAGGCACTTTTGCCAAGCAGTGAGGTTGAATATGAGTTATCAACTGAAACTCCAATAAAATTTACTGATTCAGAAAACGTTAAACTCTCTTTCGCCTGTATTGCAGACACACACTTTTCCAAGAAAGAATACCTTGCACATAATGTTGAAAACTGTTTTAAAGATATTTTTAATTCAGGCGAAAAGTTCGACGCTTTACTTATGGCGGGAGATATTGCTGAGCTTGGTAAAAAGGGTGAATACAAGAGATTTTTCGAAGTGTTTGATACATACAAAGACAAATTAAAGCTCTTCATCACTATGGGTAATCACGATGTCCGTTTGCAATATGGCCGTAATCAGAAGAT
>SVPQ01000005.1 GCA_015065845.1 Oscillospiraceae bacterium | reverse complement strand
CACAACCCGAATAAAATTGTTTTTAATAACCCTCATACCTACTCATTTGTTTGCTCGGTCAAAGAAATAGACTATTGAAAGCAGTTAAGCAAATTCCAATTTGTCGAATTTTTTATAAAACAACATTACAAAATTTTAGGAGCAGATTTCTCTGCTCCTTTTCTTTGTGCGTACAAAAATTTTTACACCCTGAACACGAAAAAATCCAACCGAAAAGAAAATAAATTAAGACGAAACCAAATCGAAAACAAAATAAATTTATTGTTGCTCACGACTTTTTGTGTTATAATGATTATAGTTAGTCGAAACAGTGTAAAATACACTGTTTCGATACCAAATTATATATTTGGTATCGAATTTTCTTTGAAAATTCGACTATAATCCTTTCAATGACTGTAATGCAAAATTGTATTTTTTAATTCAATTTTGCTAAAAGCCGATAATATCGGCTTTTTCGAAACGCAACTGCGTTTCGATAAATTACAATCATTATAATCAACTCGACAAGCTTGAATTTGTGGAGGCTGCAATGGAAATATTAAAATTTGATTTGAATAGTTCAGGAAGCAAATTTAAAATTCTTAATTCCACTAATGGTGGTCCTTGGCATAGAAGGTATGCAAATGACCAATTTCGCAGTAATTTTGCGGATTATAAGTCAGCGCGGATTCCATATAGCAGAAACCACGATTCTGCAGTTTGCGGTATTTACGGGGGGCCGTACAGCCATGATATTACATATATTTTCCCGGATTTCGATGCTGATCCGTATGATGCAGAGTCCTATGATTTCGCATGTACGGATGAAAGCATTTTAGTTTGTCTTGATGCAGGCACTGAAACCTTTTTCAGATTAGGTCAGACAATTGAGCATCAGATAAAAAAGCATGGTACTATTCCACCTAAGGATTTCAAAAAGTGGGCCGTTATCTGCGAACATATTATCCGACATTACAATGAGGGTTGGGCAGATGGCTACAAACTCAATATGAAATACTGGGAAATCTGGAATGAAGCTGATCTTGACCCGGACGATTCATCGAACAAGCGTACCTGGGGCGGAACAAAAGCAGAATTTTTTAATTTGTTCGAAATTACCGCAAAGCATCTTAAAGACCGTTTTCCTGATTTGAAAATAGGCGGTCCTGCGCTTGCACATAACGAAGAATGGGCAGAGGATTTTCTTCAGGAAATGCAAAATAGAAATGTACCGCTTGATTTCTTTTCCTGGCATATTTATTGCACAGAGCCTGTGCACATGGCGCAAAAAGCAGAAAGAATAAAAACTCTTTTAAACAAATATGGTTATGAAAATGTAGAAAGTATACTCAACGAATGGAACTATGTAAAAGGGTGGGAAGAAGAGTTTGTTTACTCTCTTAAAGCAATTCACGGCATTAAGGGTGCATCATTCACATTGGCTTGCATGTGTACTTCTCAGCATTCTCCCATTGATATGCTTATGTATTATGACACTCGTCCCTCGGCTTTCAATGGTGTTTTTGATTTTTACACTTATGAAAAGTTAAAGGGCTACTATGCTTTTTATTGGTATGGTTTCCTTTATGATTGCGAAAAAGAAATTGCTTCCCAAAATGAGATTGAAAACATCTATTCTCTTTGCGGTGTGGATAAAAACGGAAAAGCAACAATTATACTTACTTATTATAGCGATAATGATGGTTTACCTAACAAAGAGATTTCATTGAATTTAGGTAAAAAGGGGTCATACGATATATATAAGGTTGATAACGAGCACAGTGGTGAGCTTATAGAAGTTACTGATAATCTTTCCTTTGAACTGGAACTTTTCAGTATGGTGCTTATTAAAGAAAAATAAAAACCACTTTCATATTTTGCTATGAGTGGTATAATCAATTCTATAAATTACCATTATTAAATTAACTATGATATATCAATATCAAACTGAAATTTATTGTAGAGTGAGTGTATTCGAACCAGATATGGTTTAATTCAGTCACTTTTTCCCGTAACATCGTTAAAACTCTTGAAATACGACAGTATTCCTACGAGTTTTGCCTTGTTACAGAAAAAATTGCCTAGTATTAAACTTCGCAGAACCTGAAATGTCCGAGGTCTCGTACATTTTAGATTTTCTTTGGCGAAGTAATACTTTCGTATTTCGAGACAAAAAAATATAAAAGGTGCGTGAAATCGGACATTTAAGGCATATTTGGTTCGAATACACTCACTCTAACTGGAGGATATAGTATGAGCCTCAGTATGCTTCATTGTGATAGTGAAAAAATCATCAATGCCGAGGGGAAACAGGTATTTTTGAGAGGAACAAATCTCGGTGGATGGTTGCTTGATGAATTATGGCAGGGATTTTTCAAGGGCGGAGAAGCTCAATGGGATATAGTAACTACTCTTGAAAAGCGTTTCGGCAAAGAAGAAGCCGAAAGACTTATAAAAATCCGTGAAGACAATTACATCACAGAACACGACCTTGACTATCTTCAGTCACTCGGCTTTACCTGTGTGCGTGTACCGTTCTGGTATCGTAATTTCCAGATAGACGATTCTGGTACATGGAAGCGTAAAGAAAACGGTGAAATAGATTTCTCGCGTCTTGACTGGATTGTTGAAGAATGTGAAAAAAGAGGATTGTACGTCATTCTTGATATGCACGGTGTACCAGGACACCAGAGCATTGCCCACCACTGCTGTCGTGTGAACCATTGCAGACTTTATGATGAAACCGATGAGGGAGCACGTTTTCGTACACTTGCCAGTGAATTATGGAGTGAAATCGCCCGTCATTTTGTAGGTAACGGAACAGTTGCCGCCTATGACTTAATGAATGAGCCGATGTGCGATTACGAAGGAGAAGATAAGGTCAACAGCAAGTATCACGATGTATATTCTTTGCTTTACGATGCAGTCAGAAGAAACGACCCTGAGCATATAATAACACTTGAAGCAATCTGGACACCTGATGATATGCCACACCCAAAAGAATATGGATGGGAAAATGTGATGTATCAGTATCACTTTTATGACGATTCAAATGATAGTTTCAAGAAAGTTTCACTGCACCACGCAAGTAAAAACTTTAATGTGCCTGTGCTTGTCGGTGAGTTTTCTCCTTGCCGTGGCACTGCAACATGGGAATACATATTAAATCTTTTCAACGAGTGTTCATATAACTGGCTGACCTGGACCTACAAAGGTCATTGTGCTAAAGGGAAAACAAGTCAATGGTTTATGTTTGGCTCAGATGATGAAGATAATGTTGTTGATATAAACAATGACCCAATTTCAGAAATTGAACTCAAATGGTCATCTATAAGAACAGAAAATTGCTGTAAGCCAATGAACGACCATGCGTTACTTTCAAAATACGCAAAAGCATAATTTTTAATATAATCTGCCCTATGGCGTGGTTATAAATATTATTTTTAAAGGAGATTGCTTTTTGAAAAAGACAATCAGTACATTGGAGATTGTGTTTTAACCGAGGAGGTTTGTAAATACAATCACACAAGCCTCCTACATTGAAGGTCAACAATTTTCAGGAGGAAAAACAATGAATAAAAATGACTTAATAATTCGTAATGAAAGAAAAGATGAACAAAGAGAAGTTGAAAATCTCGTAAGAGAATCATTCTGGAATGTGTACCGTCCTGGTTGCCTTGAGCATTATGTACTCAATCAGCTTCGTAATGATAAGGCATTTATTCATGAACTCAACTTCGTGATGGAAAAGGACGGCAAAATTATAGGACAGAATATGTTTATGCATGCGGTTATTAAAGCTGATGACGGCAGAGATATTCCGATTCTTACAATGGGTCCTATATGTATTGCAAATGAATTGAAGCGTCAGGGTTATGGTAAAATCCTGCTTGACTATTCACTTGAGAAAGCAACAGAAATGGGATTCGGTGCAATCTGCTTTGAAGGCAACATTGGTTTTTATGGCAAAAGTGGATTCACTTATGCCAGTGAATTCGGTATTCGTTACCACGATTTGCCAGCAGATGCAGATGCCTCATTCTTCCTTTGTAAAGAGCTGAAAAACGGCTATCTCAAAGGTGTTACAGGTGAATACACACCACCACAGGGATATTTTGTAAATGAAGACGATGCAGAGAATTTTGATAAGCAGTTTTCTCCAAAAGAAAAACTGAAACTTCCTACACAACTTTTCTAAAAAACGAATTAAACAAGGGCAGTACACTTCGGTGTACTGCCTGATGTTTTCCTTTTCTTTGGTTAATGTGGTGTAATTTTTGTTCATCTTAAAACACCTCAATTGGTATATTCTTATTGTAGCAACTCGTATTGTATGGTATAATCACATCAACGAACTTGAATTTGTGGAGGTAATTAGCTAATGAATAAAGAAATCAAGAAGATGTTATTAGGTATTGCGATAATGTTGGCTGTAATTGTGTTTCATATGTTTATGGAAGATGGCCTTTGGATAGATTTAATAGCAATTGTTGGTTTGATTTTTGTTATTAGTGGATTTATTGCAAAGGATACCAATAATAACCCGACAGATTAAAATGTGTTTTCATCCTTGATATTCAAGAAATTTTATGTAATTCCAATTTATCAAACTAAATTTAACGAGGTATTGTTATGGGCACACCTAAAAAAGAACAACTTGAATTCTTAGATTGGGAATTCGGAGTATTTTTTCACTTCGGCATCCGCACATTTAACGAAGGTCATAAAGATTGGGATATGAAGCCAATGGAGCTTTCTTCATTTAACCCAACTGATTTGGACTGTGAGGAGTGGATTAAAACCATTCACGATGCAGGTGCAAAATATGCAGTCCTTGTTTGCAAACACCACGATGGTTTTGCAAACTGGCCTTCTTCATTTACAGACTACTCAGTTAAAAATACACCGTGGAAAAACGGTAAGGGCGACATTGTAAGAGAATATGTTGATGCCTGTCGCAAATACAACATTAAGATTGGTTTATATTATTCACCTGCACAGTTCGGCTCTGCAAAAATGAATGGCAAGGAATATGATGATTACTTTATAAATCAGATTCGTGAGCTTCTTACAAATTACGGTGAAATCAATTATCTCTGGTTTGACGGTTGTGGAAGTGAAGGGCACGAATACGATACCAATCGTATCGTTGCAGAAATCAGAAAATATCAACCAAAAATTCTTCTTTTTAATATGTGGGACCCCGACACCAGATGGATTGGTAACGAAGCAGGTGTAGCACCAACACCTAATAAATTAAATGTTTCATCGCTTGATTTTTCAATAAATACAGACGAAAAAAACTTGCTTGACGAATCCAGCTTTCTTCCCGCAGAATGTGACTGCCGTATGCGACTTGAAAACTGGTTTTTCAGTGAAAATGATGAAGATACCGTTAAAAGTCTTGATGAGCTTATGGGACTTTACTATTATTCCGTTGGAAGAGGCGCTAATCTTTTAATAAACATCGGACCTGACCGAAGAGGCAGATTACCCGAAAAAGATAAAAACGCAATTCTTGAATTCGGTGCAAAAATCCGTGAAATTTTTTCTGATTATATTCCTTGTAAGGTAAAAAACGAAGACAAAAAACTAACACTTGAAACAGACTCACAGCTTATAAATCACGCTATACTTTCAGAAGAAATCACTGATGAGGAAATTGAGTATTTTGAAATAAAAGCCTACCCTGTTCCTTACGGAGCTCCGATTACTGTTTATAGTGGCTCTACAATAGGTCACAAAGCAATTTGTCAATTTCCTGCTATAAAAACAAATAAAATTGAAATTTGTTTCGACAGAAATAAAAAAGTTACGGCAGATATAAAGTTTATTAAACAGTATTAATTTCATAGAGAATCAGTATAGATATAATAAAAAACGCAACCGATTCGTTTTGGTTGCGTTTTTTTGATATATTACTCTGTAATTATTGTAACAGGACCATATAACCCGCCTGAGATAAAATCTTTTGCATATTCTATCTCGCCATCAAAATACTGGGATAACTCTTCTTTCTTCCACTTTTTAAAATAATCGGTATGCACATACCAATTAGCTGATGTATTTGTCACAACTATTTTAAGTGTATTTTTTTCACTGAGTACACCGTCAGGTATTTTAAACTTGTATGGCGGTGCTATCACTGTACCTAAAGAATATTCATTTAAAAACACAGATGCAACAAAATGAACTTCGCCTAAAGCTAGTTCGCCTTCTTTCCCCGCGTTTTCTGTTGGAAGTGTAAATGTTGTTTCGTAAACACCACTACCGGAATAAGCGTTGCCTATAATTTGCGACCAATCGCCAAGTTTTATTGAAACCGGATTTTCGGAATGGTTAATATTATCAAATCCGTTTTCATTACAAATAAGTTCTGTTTCTTTTTTGAATGTAAAGTCAGATGCAACAAAAAACTTTTCTTTAAAAGCTTTTTTATTTTCCGCATTAATAAGTTCATCTGTCAGCAATACAACTGCGGTTTCACCTATTTCAAGAGAGAGTTTCAAAACACCATTTTCGGTTTCTAAGGATTGCAATTTACCATTTGTTAAGTCAAGCAAATAGCCATTTATTGATGGTAATTGAATCCTATATTCCCCATTTCCGCCTGTTTCTCTGAAGAGAATTAATAAATCTCCATTTTCAGTTTTTCTGTGCATGGCGCGTAATCCATTACCATCTGCTTTTACTACCGGTTTGAGATTTGTAAGTTCGTATGAAACGCTGCCCCCGAGTTTTCTAAAACTCTCTAACGCAATTTGTGTGTCTTCAGGAATGTACGCATCATCAGGAATAATTATGTGTTTATATTTCGCACTACCAATACACATATATCCACCGTCTGTAATTTCTGCAATTTTAATAATATCATCATCTATAATATCATAATCCACAAGCATAGCTTCAAGACTTCTGCCAAGACTGTCGAATTCTTTTGATATTTTTTTCTTTTTTAATCCACCATGAAAATCTGAAACAGGGTAATAAAGAGCAGCGTCATATACACGCTCACCAAGTGAATTTATGTAAGATAATCTTTCTGTGTATTTATTAAAGTGACTAAGGTACCGGCAGAAAGGTTGGTTTTCTGTAAAAACGGGTAACTCCTGAGCTAAAAGCTGACCGCTTCTACCGAGAGGGAAATTAAACGGATTAAAAATATTTATTCCTCGCACCGCCCCATAGCCTACTGTGTAACGCATTATATCGTAAGTAACACTTGCCCCTGCTACACCAAAAATTTCACTCATTGCAAATCTTGTACCATTCTGTGCAGCGGCTGATGAAGCATACCGCGGAAAAAATCCGTTATATGCATTAAAATCATTTTTATCAGTTACTCTGTTTTCAGGATAAATCTGACGCCATATAACGTCAATACCAGGAATATTGAAGCACCTGAGAGCACGCATAAGATTGAAATTGCAACCATTCATACAACCATCAGGACTATGGTCAACATCAAGATGTCCTGTAAAAGCAACGCCTTTTTCGTTTGCCCATTTTCTACAAGGCAAAAGATAATTTTTACAAAACGCACGACTGCACAAATCGTACCATCTGTATAAAATCTGAACAGTTTCTTCTGTCGGTGCTTTTTCACCTTTAATTATCGGAAGATACGGCGATATTGATTCACCGTAGAGTTCTTCATATTTATCTGCTAACTCTTTATTAGAAGTATAAAAAGGTGCTTTGGGTTCATCTGTAAACACTGCGGTTACATAATTCTTGAAATCTTCGCCTATTGCAGAAAAATATTTTTCGTGAGTAGTTTCTATAAAACATTCTGTTGCTTTTTTATTAAGCAAATCGGGATAACTGGAATTTTCAACTGTATATTCAGGGTGAACCTCTACCACCTTGCCACACGCACTACCGGATGGCCAACCGCCCTCGTCATAAATCCAGCAGTTCATATTAAGGGATTTACCTTTTTTTATTGCGTATGCGCAAAGTTCAAAAAATTCGTCTGTAAGATAATCAGGAGTAAGATTTGTAGGCATACTGTCGGGGCGAAAATCTTTTGGTTCCGGGAGAATATAAAACGCTCGTATACCGAGATTTTGCATTTCATTCAGCTGTGTGTCAATAATTTCTTTTGTACAAACATCATTCCACACCCAAACATATACAGGAGAATATGAAACATCCGGAGTAATGAAACTATTAATATTGAAAACATCGTTATTTTTCATTTTAAACATCCTTACTGTATCTGCCTTGCTTTTTCAAGCGATTTACAAAACATTTGAGAGTTATAACCATCACAATATAGAGTATTGCAAGTAAAATCGGGTAAACTTTTATTCCGAAGATGCCACTTACAAGGCTTACCATAGGTGGTGCTAACATAACACCGATATACGCAAAAGCAATTTGTGAGCCCATAATTGATTGTGAAACTTCTTCACCGAAATTGTGAGGTGTCAAGTGTATCATATTCGGGTAAACAGAACCATTACCAAGACCTATAAGTAACAAGCCAACAACTGCAAAAATATCATCTAAAGGAAGAATCATAATAACAATAGCAGGTGCAAGAATTATTGAGCCTATAAAAATCCTTTTCCATGTTTTGACTTTATTTGCAAGTAACCCTGAAACAAAACGACCTATAGACATTCCCACATAATATATAGTAAGTGCAATTGCACCGTGCTCTATATTAAAACCCTTTTCTTCTACCAGATATGTACTGCCCCAAACTCCACAAGCATACTCAATTGCATTTGTCATAAGCATAATTATCCAGACTTGTCTTACTTCTGATTTTTTAATCATTTCTGCAACCCCAAGGGTTACGCCGCTTTCTTCAACTGATTCTTCTGTTGACGAACTTTTTTTCCATAATGGAACAGAAAATATTAATAATAACGCAATAGCAAACTGAACATAAAAAGCATAACGATAGCCACCACGCCAACCAACATTACTGAAAGCTTGTGACATAAGGTATGGACTTAAAGACACCCCTACACCATAAAAGCAGTGTAAAAAATTCATATGACTTGCTTTACAGTGAAGAGCCACATAATTGTTAAGACCTGAATCAATTGCACCAGCACCGAGCCCCAAAACAATTGCTAAAGGTATCATAAAAAAGAAGGATGGTGCCAGAGAAAACCCGAACAAAGAAATTGCGGTCATAACAGTACTTAAAGCAGTAACCTTTGCAGTACCCAATTTATTGAGAATTTTTGCACTGAACATACTTGAGAGAACTGTACAACCTGAAATTAAAAAAGTGAGAACACTTACCATTTCAACAGAGACATTTAACTCTGTATGAATAGCCGGCCAGGCAGAACCGATAAGTGAATCGGGAACTCCGAGACCTATAAACGCAATATATATAATAACAATAAGTATTGTTGACCCCATAAAACACCTCTATAAAATATTCGAATTCAATTATACAACAGTAATTTTATTTGTCAAACAAAAAACGCAACAATGAAAAGCAGAAAAGGTTGAATATTTACATAGAAAAATAAATTTTACAGGTGACTCAAATTATAAATTCGAGTCACCTGTTGTTCTTGTTAGTTTTTATTTGCCTAATTCAGGTATTATACCTAAAAATACATTGTAAACTGTTTTAAGAATTTTACGGAAAACAGTAACAAAGTCAATCGGAGCAGGAGTGAATGGACTTCTGTCAATAAGTGACTCCATATCACCGGCATCACAAACAAATGCTTGTGTAAGTGTTTTACCACCTTCACCTGCGAGTTCTGCACGAACATAGCAACTTATATCTTCAGTATAATTCTGAAGTTTGATTGTTGACTGACATACACCATCAATAGAAATTGTATCTGTCTGAATTACAACACCATCTGCAATCCATTTTATAGAGTCAGTATTTTTACTGGTGATTGTGATTGTATCGTTTTCTTCGTTTACTTCAATGCCTGTAACTGTAGGATATTCTTTTGTTGTACCGATTCTTTCGCCTCTTTCATATCTTGAAACTGCAAAGAATGTACCATTTTCCATTGCTGTACGCATATTTGCCTGTGAATATTCAGGTAAAATGAAATCCATAAAACATGTGTCAACATCTTCATTAACATGAGCATCGTTGTTAGCAAATCCCCATACATTTCTGCCTTCAGGAATAATAACTTTAAGAAGTTCATCCCAGAGAACACGGTCTCCGCTTGTCGGACGGTCAAAAGCATTGTAAACTTCAATACCAAGGCATGATTTATATTTGCGTAAAGGTTTTGCAAAGAACTGAACATTACCTGAGTCAGTTGCAATCTGGTAACCAACTGTCATTTCATCACCGTTAGGTGTAAGCATAACATTGCCATCTTCATCATAAACAAGTTCGCCATTTGCTGAACCAAGCCAGTCACCAGGGTGATTGATGTGTGAAATACCACCCGCTTCATCAATCATCTGAATCATTGTATCAAAGTCGCCCTCATCACCAAGTACGCCTTCAGTTCTGTTGTCATTCATAAAGTAACCGTTTACATGGTTCTTTTGAAGAACAAGCATATTGCCCTCAATAGCACCTGTAAAACACTGCAAACCGTTTGTTTTTGTACGGCTTGTTCCATCTGTATATGTACCTGCAACAATAGCTTCAAACTCTTCTGTTGTAAAGTGTTCTTGTTTATTACCGATTAACGGATTGTATTGATAAAGCGGAATAATGGTTGGTTTCTGGTCCCAATCTCTACCAATAACACCGTGGTCTGCAATACCAAGAACATCAAAATCCTGATTATAATGCTCCTTTACCATTTCAGTTAAAGGAATTGTTGCATCACTATATGTTGAGTGAGTATGTAAGTTTGTTTTGTAGTGATTATCATCATTACCAAGAAGATGCATTACACTTTCATAAGGATTTGTAATTTTGTAATCAATTGCAACAGCACTTACAGAAATCTGCATAACACCAAATATCATTGAAAGTGCCATTATAAGAGATAAAACTTTAAAAATGTTTCTTTTCATAAATCATCCTCCTCTATAGATGTAATTATACCACAACATTTAAGATTGTCAATAAAAACAGTGCACAAATAGAATTTTATTTACTTGTAAATTTCACAAACTATTTTACTATTGTTTTTATTAAATTATTATGTTATCATCAATTCAACGAACTTGAAATTATAGCGATATATCAAGGAGGAACTATGCAAATTTTACAGACGATTATTTCTTATCTTGCAATTGCAACCGCATTTATTTCATCACTATTTCCACAAGGGGATGTAAAAATGATACCATTTACAAACGATTACAAAATTCCCGATAGTATTCCCGAATACAGTATTATTTCTACAGATGAAAAAACAGAGTGGAAAGCTAAATGGATCTGGGATAAAGAAAATCTTACTGAAAAAAATGTGTGGATGTGCTTTAATAAGAAAGTTAATTTAGACAACGTTCCGAAAGAACTTATTGCAGACATTTCTGCCGACTCTAAATACTGGCTTTACATAAACGGGGAAACTGTTGTTTTTGAAGGCAGTGTTAAAAGAGGTCCGGAGAAAAACAGTGGATATTATGACAGTATAGATATTGCGCCATATCTAAAAAAGGGCGAAAATACAATTTGTGCTCTTGTGTGGTATTGGGATAATGAAACAAGTTACTCTTATAGTAGTAGCGGTCAGGGTGGTTTCATTTTTGAAGCTATTGGCGAAAATATAAACATAATTTCTGACGACAGTTGGAAAGTAAAACGAAACCCTGCTTACATTGACAGTGCTCTTTATCCACCGAACTACAGACTTCCTGAATACAGCATTTATTATGATGCAAGAGAAGAAATGACCGACTGGACAAATGAAAGTTTTGATGTTTCCTCGTGGGAAAACGCAACTGAATATGCCCTTGGTGGTGAGGGAGTTTATGGCAAACTTTACCCTAGAGGAATACCATTTTTAAAAGATTATGGTCTTAAAGACTATGAAAACTCTAAGGATTATGAGAATTATACAGTAAATAAGTTTAACGGTGAAAAAATCACTGTAGATATCCCCTACAACGCACAACTTACTCCTTACTTAAAAATCATAGCACCTGCTGGTAAAAAAATCAGAATAACAACTGAAAACACTTTAATCGGTGCAGTTTCAACTACCTATATAACTAAAGAGGGTGAACAGGAGTTTGAAGCTTTGGGTTGGTTTAATGGTGAACACATCACCTATAAAATACCAAAGGGTGTTAAGGTAATTTCTTTAAAATATCGCGAAACAGGTTATGACAGTTCTTTTTGTGGTGACTTTAAATGTGATGATGAATTTATGAATTCATTATGGCAAAAGTCTCTCAGAACGCTTTATGTTACTATGCGTGACAATTTTATGGATTGTCCTGACAGAGAAAGAGCTCAGTGGTGGGGCGATGTTACAAGTGAAATGATTATGACTATGTACTCTATGGACAGCAACTCATACTTACTGTACCAAAAAGGTGTAGAAGCAATGCTTTCACACATTGATGAGACAAATGTGCTTCAGACTGTTGTGCCTATAAGCGGTGACTATTTTGAACTTCCTGTACAGGAACTTGCCGGAATAGTTGGTTTTTACACTTACTATGAATATACCGGTGATAAAGATTTTTTAGAAAAGGTTTACCCCGCTTCACTCAATTATCTTAAACTTTGGAAAATCGGCGAAAACAATCTTGTAGTTCATCGTAGTGGCTCGTGGGATTGGCCTGACTGGGGCAAAAAGGCAGATATGTGTGCTATAGAAAATGCCTGGGTTTACTATGCACTTTCTGCTACTGAAAAAATAGCTGAAATTCTAGAAAAAGATGAAGATATTTCTTTTATTACTGAAAGAAAAGAGACAATTGAGAAAGGTTATAAAACTCTCTGGACAGATGAAGGCTTTAAAAGTGATGATGCTAAAGAACCTGACGACAGAGCAAATGCACTCGCAGTTTTATCGGGACTTGCAGATAAAGAACAGTATGCTACTATAAAAAATGTACTCACCACTACTAAGAATTCAAGTCCGTATATGGAATATTATGTTCTCGAAGCACTTTGCAAAATGGGTGAATATAACGCTTCATACGACAGAATCAAAGAACGCTATGAAAGTATGGTGAATGAAGATTACTCTACCCTCTGGGAATTCTGGGACTCATGGCAAGGCACTATGAACCACGCGTGGAGTGGTGGTCCACTCGTTATAATGAGTAAACATTTTGCAGGGATTACTCCACTCACGGCAGGCTACGAAAAGGTTAAAATTGAACCTCAATACACTTTGTCTGACAAAATGAGTTGCACCGTTCCGAGTGTAAAAGGGCTAATCACTTTAGATTACAAAAATACTGACGGAGATTATATTATTAACCTTACCATTCCACAAGATATGAAAACTGTTTTATATGTACCCGATGGTGCTACAGTAAATATCAATTCAAAATCTTACTACCAGAATGGTAAATATTTAAGCACTGAAAATAGTGATGTGGAGATTATTGAAAGGTAAAAATATGGATTACATTGATTATTTAATGATGTATAAAAAAGTAGAGGCGAAAGAATTTCAAAATGAATTCAATGGCTTTACTTATAGAAAATTTGACGGTAGCGAAAGCGACATAAAGCTCTGGTATGAAATTTGCAAGTGCGGTATTATAAGAGATGATGAAACACTCGAATCTTCTTACAGAACACGACTTATAGAGCATATCGGCTACAATCCCGACACTATATTTTTTGTTATGCTGGATGGCAAAGAGGTTGCTACTGTTACTGCACTCACAGAAGAAAACGGCACCGGCTGGCTTCACATGGTAACCGCAAAACCTGAAGCACGGGGCAAGGGTGTCGCAAAATATCTTATAGCAATTGCAGAAGCAGCACTTTACAAATCAGGAATGAAAAAAATCCTTTTACAAACAAAAGAATTTCGTGCAGTAGCAATTAAAGCATATTTAAGTGCAGGTTATAAACCCGTTCTTTACACCGATGAAATGGAAGAACGTTGGACTGCGTTTCTTAATGAATATGGTTATTCTAAAATTGATGCAGTTGATGAAGATGGAAATTTTATAAAAATTCTGAATTCATAAAGCACTTTATTTCTTACGTTAATAACTCGAAAACAAAAATCCGGTGGCTTGAACCTAAGTTTAAACCACCTTTTTCTTTGTCTTTTGTGTCTATAACTATTATTAAAAATTATCTCTTTGACTCTCGCTCTGCTTTTTCTATTTGATCGATCAACACTTCGCGTGTTTCATCCCACTTTTTTTCTATATCACTCGACCAATCAGAAGTGTAGTGTATAGTATTCGCTTTTACATAAGCCTCTACAAAATCACCATTTTCAATATCAAAAAAAACCTCTTCTACAATAATTTGAAGTTTTTCTTCCTCGACATTCGAAAAATGCTTCGCAAGGCCAAAAACCCCTACAAAAAACACCACGCAAATTATTGGTATTGTGATACCCAATATTAAATTTCTTTTCCAGTTTTTCTGTCTTGATTTCACTTCAATAACTTTTGCTTCATCTATGTAATGCTTCGTATTGGTAGTACTGTTATTTACGCTTATATTCTTGTTGATAGTGATCTCTTTTTTTCATCATCAAGAATAATTTTTGCACCGCAATATTGGCAAAAGCAAAAATCTTTTTCTTTATCAATTTCAAGTACAGCTTCACATTCAGGACATTTTAATGTTACTATTTTCATATCAACACCTTCAAATCAATCCTGTGATGGTATTGGCGGCATAATATTATGCAACACATTTTTCAATTCTTCTACTGTTTCAGCTCTAACCCATTCACTCATACCTGCAGTCCAAACCAATGTATCTACATTTATTTGACCTGCATTTACCATTTGTTTTAATGTATTAATATCAAATGGTCCTGTTGCTTGACCATTAACAGCAATGTGGAATGTTACAGATGGAATTGGAGGGGGCACCGGCTGATTTACTCCACCCATCATTCCATTCATTGTTCCTGCGATATTCTGCCCTACAGCACCGCCAAGTGCTATGCCAGCCATCATTGCTGCAGGATTAAAACCTGTACCATCCCCACCAAGATTAACTCCACCAGCGCCATTAGCGCCCATTTGTCCAAGTGCATCCGCACCTGCTACACCAACTTCTGTTTGTTTTTCAATTTGGAAAGCACCGATATTTGCAGATTGGGTCTGTTTGTGCTGAGCATACTGCCCTTCTTCGCGCTGTATTCTAAGCCTTTCAATATAATCTTCTGTCTGTGCCTGAACCTGTGCAGCTGCAACATCCTTTGTAACAGACATAAGTTGTCTATAACCGTCACTTGATTTATCAATTTCAATAGCTGCAATATCAACACCAGAAACTTCTACACCAAATTTCTCCTGAAGTCTCTCACTGATATCAATTTCAACAACATCGTTAATCTGTGCAGTCTTTGTCTCAATTTGTACAACTGGAATATTATTTGTTGCTGGGGCATTCGCAACAACATCCTTAACATAACGAATTACTGCATCTCTGATTTGCAACTGAAAATCAGAAAGTGTAAAGGTGTTTAATCTATGTAATTTTATAAATTCTCTATAATCAGCTATTTTAAAACTAATTGTACCCCTTACTGCTACTGGCACACCAAAATCCATAAATCGTGGGTCGTAAATATCAAAGTATGGTACACCAAATTTAACCTGTACAATTTTCGCAAGATTTATAAAATAAACTTCGGCTTGGAAAGGAGATTTTTCATCATAAAGCAAACCAATAACATCCGCAAGCACAGGAAGGTTCTTTGTTTTTAAAGTTTCATCAAAAGGACCAACAATAAAATCTTGTGTTGTTCCATTGCGCTGTTTATAAACAAATACCGCAACTTCACCATCTTTTACTCTTAATGATGAACCCCAACGAATCTCGTTCTCACGATTGCTATCACCTTGAGCACCTTCAGGTCTCCATTTCCAGATAAGATATGACGGTTCATCGCATCTTATGACGTTCATAAAACCGCCATCATTTTTAATTTTATCAAATATTCCCATAATATTTCTCCTTCATAGATTTATTCGAACTGTGCCATTATAAGGCAAAATCCAGCTATTAATAATACAAAAGCAAATGGCAAGATTACGCTTAATGGAACTTTCAGTTTTTCTAATTTTAGTTTTCTTTGCGTTTTTTCATATATATTGTGTATAGTTTGGAGATCTTCACCGCTCAAAACAAGCTTTGCTTTTTCGTAGGATTGTTCAAATTTAGCTAACCAAGCATCAGATATTTCTCGTTGTGAAGCAGTTAAAACACCACGATCCCCAAATCCATAAAGTTTAATATCAATATTAGATGAAGCTAAAATCATAAACTCTATTATATCTTCTTTTGTGTTTGGAATCGAAAAACTGCGAATCAAATTAACTTGTTGGTCGCTCGTTTTATTAACTACAAATCCCCTTGAAAGCGTTTTCAAAGGATTTAATGCCCTATTCGTATAATTTTTCTCGCACCCTATTTGTTCTAACTTGAGTGATAACTCTCTTACAGAACTTGTAACACTAGCATCCCGAAGTTCAAAATGACAGGTTGGACATAGAGAAACAAACGAATTAAGAACCTCGCCACAATTAGGACATTTATGTACCACACCATCATATGTTGTATTGACTTGATTTAAAGTTTGATTTTTTCCACCAATCGCTTTACCACAATTCGTACAGAAATTAGCACCTTGTTCTAATTCCAAACCACAATTAGCACAAAACGCCATACTAACATCTCCTTTGTTCATTTTTAATTTAGTATACAAATATAGTTTTTTAATATTTTTCTGTCACAAGAGGACAATGTTCTATACAAAAATCACACTCTACCTCTATCAAGCTACATTCTGCACTTATTTTACGATATGTATTTTGTAAATCTGTTTTGCAGATTTTTTTACCAACTGTATGTACAACTATCTTTGCATTTTTATGAAACCTTGGACACTCCCCGAAAAAGAAATCATCACGAAAATCCGGTTCATAATTATTGCGTATTTCTTTCCAAACCATAATATTCTCCTTTTATAGTTCTCCATCAATTTTTACAACATCACATATATCACCAATATTACATTCAAGATACTCACATATACGTATAAGAATTGAAAGAGCAACCTCTTCGTTTCTACGCATTTTAGTCATTGTACCGGAAGCAATATTTAAATCTTTTCTCAAATCAGCTTGAGATATTTCTCTTTCAACAAGCATAAGCCATAGTTTTTTATAACTAATTTTCATACTGCTACCTCCTATAATAATATAATATTACACCTAAAAAAACAAATAGTCAACAATTTTGACAACATTTAATGAAAAAATCGCAACTTCTTGTCGTTTCACATCAAAACATATTGCAAAATGCAAAAAAATAGTTTATAATATTTGTGAAAAAATACAAAGTGAGTGATATCTTATGAAATTAGAAGTTTTGAAGTGTCCTGATTGTGGGGCTAATATTGAATTTGAAGCTGGTTCAGCATCTTGCGAATGCGAGTACTGTGGAGCAATTGTAACAATTGCAGCAACTCAAGGAATTAAAAACACTACTCCAAATGTATTAAAAAATGTTTCGCAGCAACAAAACAAAGCACCCGGGTTAGGTCTAACTAACAATAATCCCAATCAAAACAATTTATTTAAAAGTTTTTTAAAAAAATTGTTTAATGGACTTTTTATATTTAATCTATTTTTTGCAGGTTTTGGTTTTATTATGGCGATTGCCGATTCTGATATTCTTTCGGTGTTTATAGCATTTTTCTTCTTAATCTATGCCGCCTTGTTCAGGGTTCTTGCTCTTACACCAAAAGGAAGTAAACATATTTTAGGTAAAGAAAAAGGTCTTAAAACAGTCTATTTTGTATTAATATGTATTTTCTTATCTTTTGCCGTAATAATGCTCTCACCAACTTCAGATGAAGATACGGCTGATACTGGTAACACAACCACAATCACAGAGCAAGTATCTGTAACAGAATAAATCTTAATTATATCTTTTTCTGATTTAGTTTAGCAGAAATCAAAACACAATTTAATTAATATATAAATGTCAAGAATACATACAACATAGGAGCAGATAAAAAAATCTGCCCCTTCTTTTTTACTTGTTTTGATGTTAGCAACCCAGATAAACTTTCAAATTAAAGAACAATTTCTTTACCCTTTTCTGCAGATTCATATATAGCACAGAGAATTTTAATCATATCCACACCCTGAGATGGTTTGAAAACCGGTTCTGCACCCTCAGTGAGAACATCAACGAAATTGCGGATATTTTTCTTGTGTCCGTTTGTATCTATATTGCCTTTCGGGATAATATCAAGAAGTTGTCCGTCTTCCTCGGTGTAGAATTCAACCTCGTTGTCTTTCCACTTAAGACCTGCTTTTGTACCTCTGAGTTCAACAAAGCGATTTTCTTCTTTAATATTTGATGCCCAGCTGAATTCTATCTGAAGAACTGCACCATTATCAAAACGAATCATACCCATTGCAAGGTCTTCAACATCAAATGTACCCTCTGAATTTGCATCACCGAACTTTGAGTTTTCAGAATCACTTGTGTCGTTATCTGCAAATTTAGTGTATGTATTTGCACTTACTGCAACAGGTGTAGGGTTGCCCATAAGCCACACAGCAAGGTCAATCATGTGAACACCAAGGTCAATAAGCGGACCGCCACCAGACTGTTCTTTTGTTGTGAACCAGCCACCTTTACCAGGTATGCCTCTGCGTCTTTGCCAACCGCAACGGCCACAATAGATTTCACCCATTTTTCCATCTTCAACAAATTTCTTTGCATACTGCGAAGCATTTACAAAACGGTTATTTCTTATAACCATAAGTACCTTACCCGCCTCGTCAGCGGCATTTTTCATTTTAAGAACCTCTGTAACATCAATTGCGTCAGGTTTTTCACATAACACGTGCTTACCTGCTTTAAAAGCCTCTACCGCAATTATAGAGTGAAGATAGTTTGGTGTACATATATCAACCGCATCAATGCTTTCATCTTTAAGAAGTTCTTTATAGTCTGTATATACTGCTGCATTCGGGTAATATTCATCTCTTAAAGCAATAGCTCTTTCTTCAATAATATCGCAGAATGCAACAACATCTACTCTTTTATCTTCGTAATAATTGTCAATATGACTTCCCTGGCAAATACCACCATTACCGATAATTGCAATTCTTAATTTTGACATGATTTTTCCTCCTATATAGGTAGTATAAGTAACATAATTTTATTATATCATTCTTTATGAAAATTTCAATATTTTATCTTTCTATCTTTACTTTTTTCTTTCCTTTGGTATAATGAAATTATATTTCTACAAGGAGAACCATTATGGAAGTAAGATATATAAAACCAGAAGAAGCAGTAGATTATCTTAAAATTTCTGCCGCATCTTTTATATGGAAATTTGACAAGGATGTAGACACAAAGGTCACTATGCCCGTTCTTGGTGCTTTTCATCAGGGTAAACTTGTTGCAGGTGCAGAGGTGTATAATTTCAAGTGTAACTATTGTGGCAATCTTATTAATACAGTTGTTATTGACGGAATATGCAGTCAGCCTGAACACCGCAGAACAGGTGGAGTAAGAGCAATTTTTGATGAAATAGAAAAAACTGCCTTGGAAAATGATATAACAGTAGGTTTTCTTTCGCCTTTCTCTATTTCTTATTACGAGAAATTCGGTTTTGCAAATCTTAACCGTTCTTTCTCAATTAAAGTACCTTTTAATAATCTTTCTCAGTTTGAGCGTTCAAACAATGTTGAACTCTACACTGGTGAGCAATTTGACGAATTGTGTGAACTTCATAACAAATGTGCTATGAAAGAAAATCTTATGACTTTAAGAGACAATAAAAAACAATTCTGCGACACACCTTTAGAAAATGCAGATTATACATACATTCACAGAACTTCTTCGGGCGAAGCAGACGGATATGTCCGCTTCACAGTAAAACGACCCCATGAACTTATTGCGGAAGAATTGTTTGCACTTACGCCCGAAGCACTTTCAGGAATTGTAGGTTTCTTACGCAACTATGATGGTATAGTAAAAATCCTGGTCGTGAAAAATCAGTACACCGGTTCACCTTTTTCTTGTATTGCAGACAGAATAGATGAAACAGATTACGAATACAAGGGCGGAATTGCCGCAAGAATATATAATCTTAAAAATTTGCTTGAAAATAACAGTTACCCTCAGGAACACGGTAAATTCAGTATTCTAAGCCTTGACGAACTCCCACAGAATAAAGGCATATTCGATGTTGAATACCAGAACGGAAAAGCAACAGTTACTGTAAGAGATAGCGGTGATTATGATATATCACTCGCCCCACCTGCTGCCGCAAAATTACTCCTTGCAGGTGAAGGTCACACTAAAGAGACTGCGGTTTTCATAGATGGGGTTGAGCTTAAAAACAATGCAGATGATTTCTTCAGAGCATTCCCACACCGTGCAACACATTTTTTGAATTGTATCTGGTCGGAATAATCACCATAGTTACATAAATAAAAGGAGTTAATATTATGCAGGCATTTATCAAATTCTGGTTTACAATTTTCACTACAGTTTCAATTTTTTTATCAAACACACTTTCAGCAGTACCTGTTCCCCCAGGAAGTGAAAACTTCAACTTTACATATCTGCAATATCCTGACGAAGCTATCGTTACCCTTGAAGAAGCAGGTCTCACCGAACAAGAACTTGTAAGTCGTGCTTCTGCTGAACTTCCTGAATATGTTCAGTCAGGTGGGTATGAAGATATAAATGGTATAACAATATCGCCTTATTACACAGCAAAAATTAATAACACTGAAATTCCCGTATATTCTTCTGTAGTTTTCATTCGTGTAGATGACACGGGAACTCTTCACTCGTTTTCTGAAATTTATGTTGATAGCGACACAGATTTTTCATTTAATATTGAGATAACAGGTGCTGATATAACACTTAAAAATGCTATTGTTCTGCCAGAAAGCAAAGGTATAAAAGCTAATTGTGAAGACAATACTGTTACAGCTTCAATTAACAAAACCGGTGTTTACACATTCCTTTTCAATGGTGCTAACCAATATTATGGTTACACCCTTATGGTTCGTGAAAAGGTTGATGAAAACAAAGAAATTGCAGAATATATCGAGAAGTACGGAGAAGATAATGTCTGGGTTCTTGATAAAGGTGTGTATGAATATGACTATGTTAACCTTGTTGCACACAAAAATCTTGTAATTTATCTTAAAGAAGGTGCTTATGTTATTGCCAACCATCTTTTTGACATTGACTGTGCCGAGGATGAAAATAAATATCTTGAACCCACTGCACCGGGCGACAACGCTTTTGGTCTTACAAGGTATCCTTTCATTAATTTTTATAACTGTAATAACATAACACTTGCGGGTCGTGGCGTAATAGATATGACACGACTTGACAGGCGAGAACGCCGAGGTGTAGTTTTCACCAAATGCAACAATGTTAATGTACGCGATGTAAAAATAATCAACTCACCTGAATGGTCATTTATTTCATATTGCAGTACTGATGTCACCATTAATGATGTAGATATTATTGGCAACCGTGGTAACTGTGACGGTTTTGCAATCTGTAACAGTCACAATGTTACTGTTAACAATTGCTTTGCAAGAGTTGCAGATGACACCTTTGAGGTAAAAGCTCTCGGTGGTACAATGGACAGTAAAAATGTTACCTTCACAAATTGCATTGCCTGGGGCGGATATGCAAGGTGTTTTGGTATTACGGGTGAAGTAAATAAAAAAATTTCTGATGTAACTTTCCGTGACTGTGCTGTAATTTACCGTGATGGTATATGGAACAACGACAGAATCGGCTCACTTGTTGTAGTAGCAGAACAAACCGAAGGTAGTATTGATGGAGTTCTATTTGAGAATATTGAAATATTCCGTGATGAAGGCAGACCAATTCTCGTTAAGATTTACGATGAAGAAGCAGAGAATTTTGAAATCAAAAATGTTGTTTTCAAAAATATTTCTTTCACCTCATATATGATGCCCAAAATCGCAGGTACTGAAAGCGAAAGCAACACAGTTCAAGTTGAACTGGATGGTATCACGGTAAACGGAGAACCCGTAAAATCACCAAAATCAAAATTTATTATTGGCAAGTATTGTGATGTAACGACCAAGTAATATTTAAGGGGATGTAAAAACGCTGAGTTTTTACATCCCCTTGGGTTTTATTATCGACTTTACAACACACTTTTTATCCTCTTGATTGCTTCTTCTAATACGGATGCAGGGCAAGCAATATTCATTCTCATAAAGCCCTTGCCACATTCACCAAATGTAGCACCATTATGAAGCCACACGCCTGCTTTTTTCAAGAATAAATCATTAAGTTCATCTGCACTTAAATTTAATTTTCTGCAATCGAGCCACGCAAGATATGTTCCATCCATATTAAGTGCAGTAATTTTATAATCTTCAGGGAATGCTTTTTGCAAAATCTCAGCATTTCTTTTTAAATACTTTAGTAAACCTTCGAGCCATTCTTCTGACTCTTTATAAGCCGCTTTCGTTGCTTCAATTGACATAATATTAAGTTCATGGTAACAGGTAGCCGTGCGTTCCTTTAATATTTTTTCGCGTAACGCACCATCAGAAACTATCATATTTGATACCTGAATACCTGCTATATTAAATGTTTTTGATGGTGCAACGCAGGTTACTGTTTTCATTTTTACTTCTTCTGAAAGTGTAGAAATAGGAATATGTTTTGTACCATCAAAAATAAAGTCGGAATGAATTTCGTCAGAAATTATATAAACATTATGTTTTAAGCATATTTCTGCTATTTTTGTAAGTTCCTCTTTTGTCCAAACTCTTGCAACAGGGTTGTGTGGTGAACATAACAAAAATACTTTTACATTTTCTTTAATGATTTTTTCTTCAAAATCATTAAAATTTATTTCATATCTGCCATTATTTAAAACAAGTTCATTCACTACCAATTTACGATTATTGTTAAGAACAACATTTTTAAATGGATAATAAACCGGCTGACAAATTAAAACTGCATCATTTTCTTTTGTTAGTGCCCTTATTGCCATTGTAACACCATACATTACACCCGGCATTGTTAAAAGTTCATCTTTTTCTATTTTCCAGCCCATTCTGCGATTGTACCAGTCTGCAACAAGGTCTTTGTATTCATCATCTATTTCACCGTAACCATAAATTCCGTGGTCTGCAGTTCTTTTGAGAGCCTCAGTAATTGCCGGTGATGATTTGAAATCCATATCTGCAATCCACATCGGAATAACAGGCATTTTTTCCGCTTGTGGCAAGTCTTTATATTTTATTGCACTAGACTTTGTTCTGTCGTGCACCTCATCAAAAAAACAAAAATCAAACATAAAAACACCTCCGTGAATTATATAAATAATATAACATTATAGAACAGCACTTTACAAGTGTAATATTGAAAAGAATTAAAATTTATGGTAATATAATTCACGGTGATTATTTATGAAAACTTTTTTATTTCAAGGTGATTCAATAACTGACGCTAACAGAGATGATGAAAACCAGGATAATTTCGGTTTAGGTTGTGGCTATGCTTTTCTTTTGGCTGCTGATATTGAAAAAAACAGAAAAGGTGAAATTAAATTTTTAAATTGCGGTAAAAGTGGTGACAGAATTACTGATGTTTACGCAAGAATAAAAGAAGATATAATAAACTTAAAACCTGACTATATGTCAATTCTTATAGGTGTAAATGATGTTTCTCACGAACTCACACAAGGTTGCGGAGTAGCACCTGAGAAATTCCATAAAATATACAATATGCTTATTGAAGAAATCAAAGAATCACTACCCGAAATTAAAATAATCATTTTAGAGCCATTTGTTTTAAAAGGCTCTGCAACTAATGAATTATGGAAACAGTTTAATTGCAAAGTGAGAAAACTTGCAGTAATTTCTGAACAGGTTGCAAAACAATACAATTTAAAATTTGTACCACTTCAGAACAAGTTTGATGATGCATCTTCTGATGGTGATACAAGATACTGGTCTGTTGACGGAATTCACCCGACTTCTGCGGGGCATCAGATAATCAAAGAAGAATTGCAAAAGGCTATTGAAGAAATAATTTAATTCTGAAAATTCTTATGAAAGGATTTTACCATGAAAGAAAAGACATCTTTAGTTTTTACAGGTGATATAGGTTTTGACCGTTATATGTACGGTAAATGGGATGACGAAAATTTAATTTCTTCTGAAGTTCTCGATTTTCTTCACAGTGCAGACCATGTTATTACCAATGTTGAAGGGCCTGTTGCAGAAGTTGAGCAGAACACTACTAAAGACGGAGTACAACAACTTTTACACACAATTGACCCAAAAGCGTTGAAAGTGTTAAGAAATATGAAAGCGGATATATGGAACATCTGCAACAATCATATAATGGATGCTAAAGAATATGGCATCAAAAGAACTTTAGAATTTGCAAAACAAGAAAACGCACAGACTATTGGTGCAGGAATGGATATAGAAGAAGCGCGAAAACCTGTTATTTTAGATGAAGCTGGCGGAATTGGTATGTTTGGTGTTGGCTACCAGCGTGCTTGCAGAAAAGCAGATGAAAACACACCCGGTTGTTACAGCTGGAGTGATTTAGACTCAATTCAGAAATCTATTGACGAAATTAAACAAAAATGCCGTTGGTGCATTGTTGTAGCACACGCAGGTGAAGAATTCACACCACTCCCATCCCCTTACACAAGAGAGCGTTACCACAAATTTTTAGAAATGGGGGCAGACATTGTTGTAGCACACCACCCACATGTACCAATGAATTATGAAACAGTCGGCGACAAAATCATTTTTTATTCATTAGGCAACTTCATTTTTGACACAGACTATCAGCGTTCCCAATTCAAAACAGAACTCGGTCTTTTGGTAAAACTTAATTTTACAGAAAATGAATTCAATTTTGAACCTATGGGGCTTAAAATTGTGCGTGGTGATGAGCATATTGTGAAAGCAGAGTTACCCCCTATCTTTGTTGATGTTAATGAAGAAGAATATAATTTATTAGCACCACTTTCTGCTAAAATGTTAGTTTCTGCAACAAAAAGACAAATGACCTACTTAAACCCACAGAGATTCAAAAACGCTACCGAAGAAGAGTGGCAGGAGCATTTTAAAGAACCTTTAAGAACAGGCAGAGTCCCTGGTGAAACGCTGGATTTTTATATAATCTGCCCACTCGCAGAAGAAGCAGACAAAGGCGAATGGGAAAAAAGCAAATTAGAAAATGTAAAACAATATATTTTAGAACAAATATAAAAACAATCCGCACAAAATAAATCTGTGCGGATTGTTTTTATACTGATAATACTTTATATTTTTCAACTAATTCTTCATAGTGAGTATAATTTTCACTTTGCTTTATCAAATTATCTGCTTCTCTGTATGGCTTTGTAACTCTTAAATAGATTGACTCTCGTTTAAGATACTCTTTCAAATCTTTTCTTTGATTCATACTGTCTTTGAAGTTATTAGTTTCTCTGTTTAAAATTTCTTCTTTTACCTTAATATCAGGTTTTTGTATGTTTTCTTTACCATATTTCTCCACAAGCGCAAGTGACTCTTTTTTTACTCTTGCCCGTTTAATTTCATCTTCACGGATTTCTTTCTCCACCTTATTCCTTTTAGGCAGTTTTTTTGCCATTTTCAACAGATTTCTGGCATCCTCATAAACAAACATATTTCCGAGTAATACATCTTGTTTTGCACCTGCAATTCTCTTTACACCCGCTTCTGTTGTAAACTTTTCTAAATCCTGCATTATAATAGATGCTCTTTCTATAGCAAGATTTGTTTCTTTAGTTTCAACAAGTTCCTTTTTCGCATCTTTAATTGCTTGTTTTCTCAGAAGTTTTTCTTCCTCTGATTTTTTACTCATTTTTCTTGCGAGTTTCAGTTTTGATTTATCTGAAGAAACTGGTGTTTTACCGAAAAGTTCTTTCGCTTGCAAAACTATACCCATTACATCTTTTAACTCATCATCTTCTAAAACACCCATAGAATAATTCTCAAACATAGCACGGATTTTAAGTACATCTACATATGCTTTGTGTTTATTTTCAGTAAGATTGTAAAAGAAGAACGGAACAAGATTCAGAAATGCACCAAGTGCCGAGAAAACAATTAGAACCTCGAACAGATTATTTCTCATATTATCATCATAAAGAACATTATAATCATCCAGGAGTCCCATTTTTTCATAAACTGCAGGATAAAACATACCTGTAAAGAAACCTATAAATGTGCCAATCATACCGAGTGGTCCGAAAAGACCATCAACCCTTACACCCGTTTTCCACTGATGATAGTCACGCATATCAGCACTTATATTATGCTGAACAATATTCCAGTATGTATTTACAAATGTATTGATATACCATATAACGCAAATCAAAACTAAGTTGTCATAAACAAAATAAAGCGATAAAATAACGAAAACATTTATCCCATTTGCAAGAATAAGCAAGTTTCGTTTACCTATTTTTTTAATTACAAAAGGAGCAGAAAGCATAGACCATAATGCCGCATTGCCTATAACTGTATTGGCAAGTCCTAATGTTGCTTCGTACTTACCACCGAAAGCATAAACAAAGGACCAACCTAAAATAACGCCATAGCCACCCTCTAAAAATCCTACCCAGTTTGCAGACTGAATAATCCAGTAATATTTATTTTTTGCTACTTCTCTGATAGCATCAAACATTCTTACCGGTTCCAACTTTTTCTTTGGTAGCACAAGTCTTTCTTTAACTTTAGAAAAGAAAAATAAACTTATAAACATACCTATTACTGTAAAAATCGGGTAAATAACTCTATAAGTCCAGATATTATTAAGTCCCCATGTAAGACCTGCAATAAGTGGAATAAATAAGTTTGTAATTGTTGGTGCTAATGAATATACAACCTGTGAAATACTCATTACATTAGTTCTTTCCTGCGCGTCAGGGGTTATTATCTGTTGAAAATACGTATAACCTTCATTGTAAAAACACAAAAATATGCTTAAAAGAAGATACATAATTTCAACAACTACCGCTTTCACAATATAACTGAAGTTTTCGTAAGGCAGCCACACAAAAATTGTAGAAATAAGTACCATTGGCACTACTGACATTTGTATAAATGGCAGAAATTTACCACCTTTTAAATTATGGTTGTCGTAATACCAACTACGGAAAATACCTAAAGGAATACCAATAATATTGGCAATATTAAGCATTATTTGTAAGTCTACCGGTTTAAGACCAATACAAGCACCAACAAGAAAGTTTGACGCATTAAGACCTATTACCATAGGCAAAAGTGTTGCCCAATAAACACCAAAGCCTGCACCACTTAATGACGCAATTTCTTTGTAAGAAATATAATTTCCTTTTGGTGGCTCGTGCCAGTATTTTTTTGCTAAGCCAATTGTAGATTTAGCCTTTTCAAGTAACTGTATTGCCATAAATTCACCTCATTATTTGGGTAATGTGTACTCTGTAATTTTGCTACTGGGAAAATTTTCATCACAGTATTTTCTCATTTTTTCTATACCTTTTATGTTATTACTGTGAATATTTATTTCAGGAACAAAAACATCATGTTCTTTCATCCAGATAAGAATATCAAGCCCTGTTTTTCTATCTTTACCTAAACTATAATCGAGAGAAATATGCTGAAATTTCATAACTGACAGTAAAGTAATTGCAGTATTTGCATCTCTGCAACACTGGTAACCATTAGGGAATTCTCTTGTATCATCAACAAAAAGCCTCATATAAATCCCACCTTTATTTCGGATATATTTTTATTTTAAACATTTCAGTCTTTAAAGTCAATAAATATTGCTTTATTTTATATTTAATGATATTATAAAAACACATCAAATAATTGGAGAAGAAAAATGGCTGATACAATTTACAAAGAATTGCGAAAAAAACTTGATTTAACAAGAGAAGAAGTCTGTGACGAAGCAAGTAAAAGAAATCAGATTTTAACTTACGAAAGACTTGAAAGAATTGAAAATGGTAAATTTAATATTCATCCTGAAGAAGTAATTTTACTTTCTGAGATTTACAAAGAACCAACTCTTTGTAATCACTATTGCTCAAAGATGTGCGAAATCGGGCAGAAATATGTTCCCGAAATCAAAACCAAAGATTTGGCACAAATCGTTTTAGAAATGCTTTCTTCACTTAATTCTATGAAGAAAAGTCAGGAAAGACTTATTGAAATTACTGCTGACGGAAATATAGATGACGATGAAATTAAAGACTTTGTTTTCATTCAGAAAGAGTTAGAACGAATATCTATAACAGTTGAAACCTTGCAACTCTGGGTTGAAAGAATGTTAGCAGACGGAAAAATCAATATAGAAAAATACAACCAAATAAAAGAAAAGTCCGAATAATCCGGACTTTTCTTTTATTTTTTGCACTTTTTGTCATATTCTGGTATCCGTTTTTGCAGTTATTGTAATTCACTTTATTTTAAAAATATTATATTATAAAAATGCAACAAGGGAGTTGCAGAAGACAAAAACAAAAAATTTCTTACTACTGAAGGAGTGAAGAAAATGTTAGAAATTTTAGTAAGCATATTGACTCTTGTACTTTTCTTTTACGCTATTAAATTGGCATTCAAAATTACCTGGGGTGTTGCAAAAGTAATTGCAGTAATTTTATTTACACTTGCATTACCGCTTTTAGTGGTCCTTCTCTTCGTTGCAGGCGGTGCAATACTTCTTTTACCATTAGGTCTTGTTATAGCGGCGATAGTTTTACTTGTCAAAGCTGTATAAGATAGGGGCGAAAACCCCAAGGGAGAATTAACAAAGACACCCCCGAGATAGCCAAACTATCTCGGGGGTGTCGAGTTTTTATATTAACCCTTATGCAACATAATCATAATTTCTACAGACAACTTTAGCGTTACCACTATCATCAAAAACGAGGTCAACTACGCCTATCGCTTTTGAACCATCGTTATATTCAACTGTAAAAGTAATTGTATCGTTAAATGTAGAAAATGGTGTGTTTATATTTTCATTAAATGCTTTATCCATTTCTTCAGTATGATCCCAGTAGAAACTACTTTTTTCAAAATCGAAATCTTGACCATTGGCAGATAAGTTGTTTCCGTGTTCCCAGCCTATATTTATAAAATTACCATGTTCAGGAGCGTTAAAAGTAGGTTTATTTGTATTATATACCATTTGACCATACTTTGATGTGTTTTTTACATTTATTGATTTAATGTTTTCAGTATCTTCTAAATCAAGTTTAAATTCATTAAATGTAGTTTGAGCAAAAACAATATTTTCAAGCGCACCAATTTCTGTCATTCTTACAAACCACTTGTTTTCTGTGTAACATTTTTCCAATTCGGATTCCAGCACATCTATAAGTTCACCCTTTTCTATATCTGAAAGCCCCCTTGCATCCTTTACTTTCAGATACATCTCATACGGATATTCTTCATTTAATTGTAACACTTTATTTTCTGTCACAGCTTCCGCACCTTCGGCTTCAGCCGCACTTGCAACTATTATAAAAGGACTTATTTTTACATTCTCTACTCCTGAATTATTTGTTGTAGTTTGCACGGTTGGTGCAGTTGGTGGGGTTAAGAATGCTACGCCGAAAACAACTGCAAATGCAAGACAAAATGCAGTTATGCTGACGGTAACCCGTCTGTTATTTCTTACTGGCATATCCGCAGTAATTTTTGCTTTTAATCTGTTACCCATATATGCATCAGGGTTTATATTATCTATAGATTTTTTAAAATCATCTTTTTTCATATTGCGTAATCCTCCAATTCAATTTTTAATATTTCTCTGCCTCGTTGTAATCTCTTTTTTACTGCAGATTTGCTAATTTTCAATATTTTAGATATTTCTTCTACACTATAATCATTGTAGTAATAAAGAATTATAGCCGATTTATATTTCTCTGGTAACGCAATTACTTTTGAAATTATATCTTGTTCGCTTTCGTCATAATTGTATGTATCGGTTATTTCTACATCATCCAAGCACACACTTTTACGACCTGACTTTTTAAGATAATCTAAACTTTTATTTTGTGTCACCCTTATAAACCACGCTTTTTCGTGTTCAGCATTTTTAAATTTATATTTACCTGTAAGATATTTAGTAAATACATCCTGCAACACATCTTCACAATCGCTTTTATTACCTAAATATAAAAAAGCTATTTTATAAAGCATATTGCCATATTCGTTATATTTAGCTTCAAATTCAGTTTCGAGATCTCGTTTACTCATAACTTCCTCCTTTCACTAATAAAACGACTTACAATGGCTTATGGTGACACAATATTATAACATATAATTAAATTCGTTTTATTGTTGCTACTGGCATTTTGTGATATAATCTTTTTAAATTTAATTTTTTCTGTAAGATTTTAAGTTTCATTTCGTGTATAAGGGTGAAAGGAGGATTCAAATGGAAGATAAAGACATAGTAAATTTATATTTACAAAGAAACAAAGTTGCAATAAAAGAAACTGCTTTAAAATATGGTAACTATTGCAAAGCAATTGCTAAAAATATTTTAGTCAGTAATGAAGATGCAGAAGAATGTGTAAATGATACTTATCTTCACACATGGAATTCTATACCCCCACACGAACCTAAAATTTTATCGACATATTTAGGTAAAATCACACGACGCCTTTCATTCGATAAATTCAGGTATAATAATGCTGACAAACGAGGTGGCGGTGAAATAAGTCTTGTGCTAGAAGAGTTATCTGAGTGTGTTTCTGGTAACGAAAGCGTAGAAAATGAACTGAACAAACACCTGCTTATTCAGGAAATAAATAATTTTCTCGATACACTTTCACAGGAAAACTGTAATATTTTTCTATGCCGTTACTGGTATGCAATGCCTGTTACTGATATTGCAAAACGATTTAAAATCACTGAAAATAATGTATCAGTAACATTAAATCGCACAAGAAACAAACTAAAAGTTTATCTTACAGAAAGAGGTTTTGAATTATGAAAAAAGAAGAATTTTTTGATATTTTGGGTGAAGTAGACGAGCAGAAAGTAATAGAAGCAAATAAAGGCGTTTCTAAAAAGAAGAAAGTAGAAAAGGCATGGTTAAAATGGGGTATCTTAGCAGCTTGTTTTTGCATTGTTATAGTTTCTGTAATTGGCATTTCAACAAAAAAACAACCACTTATAGTAACTTTAGAAAATGGAGACGAAATAAACTTTTCTACAATAAGTGAATTCTACCTTTACAACCTTGCTATTTCAATAGTTGACCGTAGAGATTTAAGCGAAACTGAAGCAAGCGCTATATTCGAAACGTGCGATATTGAAGCTTATGTTTCTTTTGAAGAAGGTAGTAATGAGTTTATAATGTTAGATGGAGCAATAGACGGCTTTGATATAGAAGTTAATAGAAAAGATATCCCTTCGTGCATTGTAATTGAGGGCGAAGAAAGTATTTCTTATATTAATAACATTCCCTTAACTACAGGATATGACATTATAAAAAGCAACGGAATAGCAGTTGTCTATGGTGAATTTGAAATTGGAAACTACAGAGTTCATATTGAAACTGCTGGTGATAAAAGCGAGTTAGAAACGTTATGTAATGAGGTAGCAAAAGAGCTTTATAAATTGATTGAAAATGCAAGTCTGGATTTTGAAGTAATTAAGCATTCAAATTCATAAATAATACTGACATATATAAAAACATCTGCATTCAACCGAATGCAGATGTTTTAATTTTATCATAAAAATGATTTATCAACTTTTTCAAAATAATCTGTTACAGGCTCTTTTGAAAGTTCAAATTTCAATGTTCCTCCCGATGTTATTTCAAAATACGACAAATACGGTCTTTTTATTAAATTTCCGTTGAATTCCATTTTGCTTATATATGGATATTCTAATGGGTCTTTATCACATTCCACTGTAAATGTATCACCATTTTCACAAGTGTGATACTCTTTATTCAATTTTACAGTAGCCTTTTTAAATAAAGGTGTGTTAATAAAATAATCCTGGTGGCCCGGGCAAACCTGAGCAAAACCTAAAGCTGAAAGCACATACCACGCAGAAAGCTGACCAACATCCTCATTACCGCAAAAGCCATAAGCACCTGTTCTGTACGACTCTTTCTGAACTCTTCTTGTCCAGTACTGTGTACGATGTGCAAGTCCTAAAATGTCAAAATAGTGGGTAATATTGTGACAAGGTTCGTTAGAATGGTTATAATCATCATTCCAGAGTCTGCCAAAATCCGCCTTCTCAAAAAATCTTTCTAAAAGATTGAGTGCTCTTTCATAACCGAACAACTCAAAAAGACCTTTTACATCATAAGGCACAAACCATGTTTGCTGGAAAATATTGCTTTCAACACATCCGTCATCATCATATTCATCTTCTTCGAAAACAAATTCACCATTTTCTTTTCTTGGTGCTAAAAATCCGAGATTTTCATTATAATTATCTTTATAGCTTTTCGCACGATTTAAAAAGTACTCTGCATTTTCTTCGTCACCTTTTTCTTTACTGAAAAGATACATTGTGTAATCTGCAAGTAAATATTCCAAAGTGTCACTTAATTCATCAGGAACATAAGAATCTTTTAAATATTGTTCACACACAGGTCTTATTGTGTGGAATTCTTTATTGAATAATTCCTTTTCACCTTTTGTTGAAGCAACAATTATTTCGTAAGCCTTCTGAACATCAAATTTTCTGATATTTTTAAGGTATGCGTCAGCAACAACAATTGCTCCAGGGTCACCAACCATACACCCTGCATTTATTCCTAAAAGTTCCCAACGAGGAAAAGATGAATTATTAACCTCTGCAATTTTTAAAAGAGAATTCACTTCATCATTTACAATGTCAGGACGGATAATTGAAAGAAGAGGAAACTCGCTTCTGTAAACATCCCAACCACTGAAAACTGTGCGGTGAATGTAACTGTCATCCTTTATATTTTCGCCATTTAAAGAAAATTTTCCATCAACATCAGCAGAAACCCGAGGGTCTAAAAGCACGTGATAAAGGCACGTATAAAACAACTTTAAATCTGTTTCATTACTACCTTCAACATCTACTATACTGAATACTTCATTCCATAAATCAGAAGCGCATTTTCTCTGTGCAGCAAAATCAAAGTCGGTCATTTCCGCCTTAAGATTTTTTCTTGCACCGTCAAGACTTGTATAAGAAATACCACATTTTAAAATTATCGGTTCTGTAACAGAATTGCCATAATCAAGAATCAAGCCTACATCTTCGTGGCTGAATTCCGTTAAACTTTCATCTTGCAATTCTTCATTTGAGAAAAACTGCATTTTTAAAGGTGTTTGAGGCAATTCACAGGTGAAATAAAAATCATAAAATATCTTACCATGACCGTGACCGAACCCACCGCCCTTTGGTGTGCATATAATTTTTCCCTCAATAGTATTTTCATTAACTATTTTAATTTCTTCAAAATCCGCTTTACCACCGATTCTGCGAGAAAAATTCATTATAATTCTTGCGTTTTCGTTTTGGGGATATGTAAACCTTAACATACCACTATGAACATTTGCGGTTGCTTCTGCTAAAATATTATAACGGTCTAATTTTACTGCATAGTAACCGGCTTCTGTTACTTCGCTATCGTGGGAGAATTCCGACTTCCACCCTCTTGTTCCATTTTTAAATTCTACATGCTCATTACTACCACTTCTTAAATCAGTTTCACCTGTAACCGGCATAATCTGAAGATTACCTAAGTCTCCATACCAGCCAATACCACTCATATGGTTAAAGCTGAACCCTTCTATTGTATTATGACAATAGTTGTAACCGCTACCATTGTCACCACCTGTAACAGTGTCAGGTGAAAGCTGTACCATACCACCTGAAACTGATGCCCCTGGGTATGTTTTACCACCGCCGTGACATTCCTCAATGCTGTCTTCTTCTGCAACAGTACCTATTGAAGTGTCAACATATTTTGCCTTATTCATAAAATCACCTTGAATTTATCAATTTAAATATTGTAATATATTATTTGCAGTTTTATACACTGGTGTTTCAAGTGTATTAACTGCATTTTTCAATTCTTTTCTTATTTCAATTGCTTGTGGGCAATGACTTTCACATTTACCACAATTTATACAAGCAGAAGCAGGAGCATTACCCCCGAAAGCCGTCGCCCTTAAATACTCTTTAAAGCCTAAAAACTTATTACCAGTAAAGTGTGTGTTATATGCAGAAAATGTACCACTTATGTTTATATTCTGTGGGCAAGGCATACAGTAACCACACCCTGTGCAACCTACTTTCATTTTGTGGTTTATTGCCTTAACTACATTTCTTAGCATCGCTTCATCTGCTTCGGTCAATTCCCTGATTTCTGTTGTAGATGCCGTATTTATGTTATCAGCAACCATTTCTTCTGAATTCATTCCTGAAAGAACTGTTGTAACTTCCTCTTGACTGAAAAGCCATTTAAAAGCCCATTGTGCCGGAGTGTGTTGAACTTCGTGTTTTTTGAATATTTCTTTTGCTTCATCAGGCAAATTATTAACAAGTTTACCACCACGAAGAGGCTCCATTATCATAACAGGAATACCTTTACTGTGAGCATGTAAAAGTCCTTTTCTTCCTGCCTGGGTGTGTTCGTCCATATAATTATATTGAATCAAACACATATCCCAAGGGTAAGCGTCAATAATTTCGCAGAACTTTTCAGAATTACCATGGAATGAAAATCCGATATTTCTTATCTCACCACTCGCCTTTTTATCTTCAATCCATTTTTCAATACCAATGCTTTTAAGACGCTCCCAGACTTTTATATCGCTCATCATATGCATTAAATAAAAGTCGATATAATCTGTCCTGAGTCTTTTAAGTTGTTCTTTAAAAAGTTTTTCTAAAACATCAATATTCACCATTAATTGTGGCGGTAATTTTGTCGCAATATTTATTTTATCTCTTATATTATTTTTTTCAAACACTTCGCCTATTGCACTCTCACTACCGGGATAAATAAATGCAGTATCAAAATAGTTAACACCATTGTTGTATGCGTTCATAATCTGCTTTTCGCAGAGTTCCATATTTATTCTGCCCATCTTTTTCTGAAAGCGCATACAACCGAAACCTAAAAGTGATAAGTCATTGCCATTTTTGTCTTTACGGTAATTCATTGTTATTCACTCCTATAAAAAACTGATAAAATCATAACACTTTTAAAAGTCAGTGTCAATTAGTGATTGAAATAGAATATTGAGTCTGTTATAATTAGATTTGTTAGGGGTGCATAATATGACAAACCACGATTTTTTTGATATTTCATTAAACAAAAATGAAAACAATCAAGTAATTTGTTACAGAAGCGGTACTTTAGTTTATGAAGAAACTTTTTATAATGGTGCATTATTGTCATCGGGCTACAATAGTGCCGGTTACCCTTTAAATGTTTTAATGAGTTTCCCTACAAGACTTAATAAAAACCACTATTGTGAACCGTACGCTTTTAATATTGAAATTGACGGTCAAAGTATAGATTATGACTTGGAATTCGTCGATTTTAAAACTATAAAAACAGAAGATAATATTGAAAGCATATTAACTTTAAAAAGCAATATTAAACCAGTTTTAATAAAAATTCACACACTTTTAGATGGTACAAATGTATTTTCTAGATATTTGGAAATTGAAAACACAGGTAACACCAGTTTAAATTTAAGTCGCTTAAGCCTTATTTCCGGTGGCCTTGAAACTCTTGACAGAGATAAGATTTTCTCTCACAATATAAACGCTGACGAGATTTATTCTATAGGCTATTTTGATAGTGACAAGTGGGGCGAAGAAGGACTTTTCAACTGGCATAAATTAAGTGCAGTTTCCACTTCAATTGACACTCGTTTTAATCGTGACCGTTTCCGTCAGCCTGTTATATTTTTAAGAAACAATGTTACAGGAAAAATCTGGGTTTCACAGTTCAGTTATAGCGGTGGTTGTCGTTTTACTTTTGATTTGAATGGTCAAAATAACACTGACTCTCACCTTTCATTCAAGGCAGAAATTACAGGTAATAAACCTTTATATGTAATTGCACCACACGAAACTTTCAACTCACCTGAAATCCAGATGGGGTTAGTCGGGGGTGACCTTGACACAGCAGTTAATGAATTACACGCTCATATAAGAAAATCTGTTTTAAATGCACCTGAAATAAATCCTGTAAATCTTTTGATTGGTTGTGGTATGGGTGCAGAGCACTTGGATATGGGTGTAGAAATCTGCAAAGACTACATTGACCAATTCCAAAAAATGGGCGGTGAAGTGTTTATTATTGACGCAGGTTGGGTATGCCCTAAAGGTGAACAAGTAGAGTGGGGCAACTATAACGGGCTTAATGTTCCTAACAAAGATTTATACCCGAATGGCATTACAGAAGTCGTTGACTACTGCCACGAGAAAGGGCTTAAATTTGGTCTTTGGATGGATGTTGAGTCCCTCGGTAAATATTGCCCACAATTTAAAAACAAACCAGAATGGCGTGCTAAAAACACTTTGGGTGAGCAAACTAACCAATTTATAGATTTCACAAATGAAGAGGCGGCTTCTTGGTGCGAAACTGAACTTGAGAGAGTTATAACTGAATATAAATTAGATTTATTAAGAGTAGACTACAACACCTCTTACTGCGATTATTTTAATATGCGTGACACAGGTACCGGTGTAAAAGAGTGCCTTACTATAAAGCATTTTTACAGAGTATATAAAATGTATGAGAATTTAAAAAAGAAATTCCCTGAAGTAGTTTTTGAAAACTGTGCAGGTGGCGGTGGTCGTTGCGATTTAGGTCAGATGAAATATTTTAATCATACCTGGGTTTCAGATTGTCAGAGAGCCCCAAAATCAATTTACATAACAAATGGAATGACAATGTGCTTACCGCCTGAAAGAGTTGACAGACTTTTTGCAGGAATGGGTTGCCACGAGCACGGTTCACTTGATTTACAGTTAAGAAACACAATGCTCGGCCATATGTCACTTAATGTAATTGCTCCAATGGGCGCTGAAATCAGCAAAAATCTTATGGAATTTGTAAAGCACAGTACAGATATTTACAAAGATTTTATAAGGCCAATGCTCCCTGACTGCTTGATTTATCACCATACACCTGAAACTAACGAAGCATATAAAAATGGTTTTTCTGTTTTAGAAATTGCTACACCTGATAAAACAAAAGGTGCTATAACTGTATTTTCAACTGAAAATAACAATGGTAATTCAATTGTTATAAAACCAAAAGGTGTGAGAGCAGATAAAACCTATAAAGTCACTCTGGATAATGAAAGAGTTTCTTTTAATGCTTCCGGTCTTTCTGCTATAAACAACGGAATTTTGATAAATTTGAATTCCCCTATGATTTCTGAATTGATTTTGTTTGAAGAAATATAAAACATTCACCCCGACACTCGAACTTGTCGGGGTGAATTTTATTGTAGCATATACAAACTTCTTTCAATTGTTTCGTATTTATCCAAATCTTTCGAAAATTTTTCTGGTGTATAACCAGCTACATATTCGGCTCTTAATTTGTCCCGTTCTTCCATTCTTTTTTCTTTTGTTGTATTTTGGGGATTTATTACGCTATAATCTCCTGTACATTCCCACTTTTCATAGTCAGGCAAGTCACTCTCTAAAAGCTTGATACACCCTTTTCTAATAACTTCACAATCTTCTTCGCTATAATTTTCTTTATCGTTGTATAAATACTCAAAATAATATTTATCTGAAAATGAAGTTGTAAAATATTTATATGTATCTATATAATAGTCGATATACTCATCATTTTTATCAAGTTTTAATAAAATCTTACCTTTTAGGTACATCAATTCATTTGCATAGTTACTTTTTTCAGGAACAGCACCCTTATAAAAATATTCCTCATCAATCTTTGCTTTCATATGTCTTTCGTGAAACTTGCTTTTATGAACTGCATTTTTAAAAACATCAGTTTCAATTACAGCTTCTATATACTTTTGCATTGTTTCAAGCGTTTCTTTGTCATCTGGTAATTCATTTTGCAAATATTTCTCTGTGTACTCATAGCACTTGTTAACAAGTTTAATTTCATCTGGTGTTGCTGCCACTTTATTTTCTTTTATGTAACCCCCAACAAATACAGTTACACCTATTACTACAAGTACAAGGGAATACGAAAAAGTAATTATTTTCACTTTCTTTTTTTCTCTTTTAGAAAGAACTGCTTCACTATAAAAAAGAAAGTAAACCGATATAAAAGACGCACTAACTCCAGCTCCTATAAAAAATATAGAACACACAATTCTTAAAATTTCCATAGTCAAAAGTTCATCTAACCGAAGTTCACCATTAACCCAATATATCAGAAAACTTATAAAATCTAAAAGATATAAGACTACACAAGCAATACTAAACACCCTTTTCTTATTCGCTATACCAATAGCGCAAATCATTTTTAATACGAATGGCAAAAACGATAATATCAATAACACTACCGAATTACTTATTGTATATTGTTTTAAAAGTAAAAAACTCAATGCCGACGCTACCGGAAACAATTTAGCATTTCCTAAAAACAACAATGCTGGTGAAGTAGCGAGAAAAAGAACAAGGTTGGTTCCCCACACCAGAAATTCTACCAACATTATTACCCAACCCACCCTATATAATGGAAGTTTTTCAATCTTTTTCTTTAAATTTTTAATTTTATTCATAACCACACCACCTTAACTCACTTTAGCATATACAAAGTTCTTTTAGATGCTTCATACTTTCTCTCTTTTAATATATCTTCTTTAATTTGTTCAATACTGTAATCAGTTATATATTCTTCTCTGAAGTTCTTAGCAATTTCTTGTTGTTGTTCTTCTTGTAAATCTTTACCTTCTACTATACTATAATCAACTGTTGCCCAAAGCTTCTCTACTCTGTTTACATCTTCATCCATAAATTCAACACAGGCTTTTTTCAGAATTTCACAATCATCTTCTGAATAATTATGTATATCTTTTTCTAAATATGTATAGAAAGACTCAACCTCTGCAGTCGAAAACCACCGACGTGTTTCTATGTAATAGTCTATATATTCATCATTTTTATCAAGATTAAGCAGTATTTTAGATTTTAAATACATCAGTTCATTAGCAAAACCACTTTTAATTTGTACCGGTCTTTCTGGTGTTTCTGTTTTTTGAATTTCTTTCAAGCGTTCAAAATATTTGCTCTTATTAAATGCCGTAAAGAACAATTCTTTATTAAATACTTCTTCTATATCACAAAGCATTTTTTCGAGCCTATCTTTATCATCGGGTAATGCCTCATATAAATACTCTTCCGAATATTCATAACACCTGTTTAAAGTCGCTATTTCATTATCAGTTGCAATTTGCTTATTACCATTAAACCACAGAACTCCAACTGCAATAATTGCTGTTGAAAAAACAAATGAAGTAAAAATTTTGAAACTTTTTGTCTTCCTCTTTTTTTGTAGTTTTCCCAAGAAAGAATACATCAGAAAGCAAATTATAGCCGGTGCCAAAAACATCGAACTCACACAAACAAATAAATCTTCAACACTGCGTTCCTGCAATGAGGTTTCACTTGTGCAAAAACACACTAAGGAAGTAATCATATCTAAAAAGTACAACAAAATTGTAGAAATATATCCACATTTAAACTTTTTTATCATAAAAAAAGCTGCTACAATTTTAGCGATAAAATATAAAAATGCTATTATAAGCAAAATTAAAGAATGTTTAATTATTGCTGTTTCTAACATAAATTTACCTAAACTACAAATATAGAAATTATCCTCATGCAAAATAGGACTACTAATTACCACAAGAGTCAGAAGTAAAGGTAATGTCATCAAAACTTCAACTAAAGGAATCATCCAATCTTGTAAACACCCCAAAAATTTCCCAAGTATTTTTATCTTCATAAATACCACCTCATTCAAGAAAACAAAACTATTACTTTAAATTCCTTTTTCACTTTGTCGTAAAACCATTCAAAATCACCATTATAATTTTTCAATGTTCTCTTTACGCTTTTTATTCCCAGACCGTGACCAGAAGAATTTTCTTTTGTTGTAACAAGCTTACCATTATTTGTAACAGGCTCTTTATCACAACTGTTTATAATTGTCAGAACTTTCATATTGCGTTCATTTAAACTGATTTTTACATTAATAAATTTCCCCTGTGATTTTTCAGAAGCTTCAACTGCATTATCAAGCAAATTGTTTAAAATCGTGCTTAAATCAGTTGGTTCTATAAATAACAAATTCTCGGTTTTTGTATCAAAATTAAGGTTTATCTTTTTATTTTCGCAAAGCACAGAGTATTTGTTAATAATAATATCTAAAGTTTTATTTTTACTCACAATTTTATTACCAAACGACGTTACTGTACCACACAAATCATTCACATAATTTTTCACTTCTTCGCTTTCAGAAAGTGAACTTATGTGCATTAAATGATTTTTTATATCATGAGTAAAAATTTTCAAATCCTCGTTATTCTTTTCTAAAATTTCAAAGTATGTTTTATCTATACTTTCAATTTTCTTTTGCGTTTCCAAGTCTTTAATTTTATTTTCTCTCTCAAGCAATTCCTGATAATAAATAAAAATATAACAACAAGCCCCAACTGAAAGAATAGATAAAAATGAAGTAATTGAATAATAAACGCCATCTTTAAAACTATCAAGAAATCCACCAAAATTTGATGAATATAACAAAAAGTTATTAGCAACAGTTATTACAGGGAAAATAAAAAGCGGAATATAAAATTTTAATTTTAACTTATTAAATTTGCCTTTTTTCATTCTCTCCACTCCTTTCAATATGATTATACTTTCATTTAATTAAAAATTAAATATACTTTACAAAAAAATAGAATTTTCAAGCAAAAAAATAGAAGTGCAGAGCAACAACGCTCCGCACTTTTACTATTCACCACTCTGGAAGTTAAAATACTTTTCTCTGAATGATGGTTGATTTTTTGCAGAAATAGGAACTGAATATTCTTTGTTACCATTTTTTAGGGTCAACTCAGCTCTCTGGTATTTAACAGAATAGTTAAGATTGACAATAAAACTTGCGTGTGGAAAGGCGAAAAAAGATGCACTTAAAAGCTCAGAAAACTCTCTTAATTTTAAATTACAGTAATTTTCACCACCTGTTGAAACAACCTTAATTTTTCTTCCATCTATAAATGCCAGAACTATATCGTTCTGCACAACTTTAACACGCTCATTTGTCTTGCAATCTACAAACTCAATTATTTTTTTATTTATAAGTTCAAATGCTGAATCGAGCGCTTTATTAAGCCTTTCGAGTTCAATAGGTTTATTGAAAAATCTGAAAACCTGTAAATCGAAAGCATCATCAAGATATTTGTTATAAGCAGTAACTATAAATATTATTGCGTTAGGATTTTTTTCTTTCAGAATTTTGCCGATCTCGATTCCGTTTTCTTCACCAATTTCTACATCTAAAAAAATTAAATCATAATTTTCCTCTGAATTCAAAAGTTCCTCACCGCTATTAAATTTAAAAAGTGTGAGATTGTAGTTGTGGTTTAAAAAGTATTGTTCTATATACTCAGAAAGTTCAAGAACAATTTCATTCATATCATCGCAAATTGCTACATTCATTTTTACACTTCCCAACTATACTCACCACCAGTTACGGTAGTGTTTACTTTATCTTTTAAAACTATATTTACTATTGATTTTTCAGGTATTGTAATGTTCACATTAAAAGAATTATTTTCTTTCTTTTTCCATTCAACCTTTAAAATGCCCTGTGGAGTTTTAATTTTACAATTCACAAAATCCAAACCACAATCTAAAACCGGTTTGATTGTAAATGTTAAAAATCCGTTTTCTATATCACAAACACCTGCAAAGTGTGAAAACAAAATTTCATCATAAGTAGCAAGAAAATAATGGTCCTTTGAGCGTGTAGTTGTTTCCCAGCTCTCCCACGCTGTTGTATCACCAAATGTCAGCCAATGCCCCCAGCTTGGGTATGTAGTCGCAGTTAAAACCTTGTAAGCAGTAGTAATTGAGCCATTATCAAGTAAAATAGGCAAAATGAATTTTGTACCAATGCAGCCTGTGTCAAGGTGATAACCTTTACATTTTATATCATCTACGAGATTTGAAAATACCGCGTTTTTGTACTCTTCGGGAACTAAATCAAATGCTAATGGCAACAAATTTGAAGTTTGTCTGTATTTTTCTCTGTTACCCCTTTGCTCCCAGAACGATGTTTCATAAATATTTTTTTCTTTATTAAAGAATTTTTCATTGAATGCTTTATAAATATTTCCTCTTGCATTCTGGAACAATTTGTTGTTTTCTTTAATTCCAAGAACATCCGAAATATAAATCATACTCTCTAACATTTTATAAACAAATGCAGTTCCGCAGATTTCTGCTCCCTCTGAAGTGTTCGGGTCAACTTCTTCGTTTTCACTGTTTACAGGTGCTACCCAGTCAGCAAGACCTTTTACTCCCCATACCCATCCATTCTCATTAAGTGCTTCAATCTGATTTTTGCTAAATTTAACGAGATTATGATATATACTTTTTACGAACTCTTTATGATTACAAAAACGAAGAAGTGCTTCTGCCGTAAATACAAATGCGGTATTCCACACAGGTGAATTCTCCCATCCCCAGTTTGCGCTCGGCACCATAACAGGAACAGAATTAAACTCATTAAAGCAGTCATTCATTGTGGTAGTAAAACTCTCTAAAAATAGTTTCAAATCAAAATTATACATCATAGATGTAAGTCCACAGTTAAGGTCACCAAGCCAACCATTCTTTTCCCATACAGGTGTGTCGGTAGGTTTACCCTGTAAATTATTTAGAATTGTTCTGTGCATAAGTGCGTGTAAATCATTTATGAGTTCATTTGAACAGTTAAACTCACTTATAAATTCAACATCATTTGCTACCTTGTAAAGCACAATATCTTCACTTTTAATTTCAACAGGACAACCTGCAATTTCAATATATTTAAAGCCCTTATAGCTGAATTTCGGCTCAAAGACACACACTTCACCATTACTTATAAAAGTATCGTGCTGAATGTAATTTTCTGGCCACCAGTTACCATCGTGCCCCTCGCCCTTGCCAATTTTCTGAAATGTACCGTCTTTGTTTAACTGCTCCATATATGTAACCGTAATTACTGTATTTTTCGGAACATTAAATTTAATTTTAGCCCAACCTGTAATCATTTCTGGTGCAGTTAATATATAAGAGCCATCGCTCATTTTTTTAATTTCTTTTACTTTATATTCTTTAATTCTTCTAATAGGTTCGCTATTTTGTAAAGTCAATTTCCCTGTTGGTGCATCTACTAAAATTGCGTTATTAAATTCGAGTTCAGTATTTCTCATATCGTGAGTTTCGCCACAGTAAATACTGTTTTCTGTAATAACACCATTGGTTGCAACTTTAAATGCTTCATCACTTTTAATTACTTCACTTGAACCATCTTTAAACTCAATTACTAAATCTAAAATTAATCTTGGTGTGTTTCTCCAGGACGCAATATGCCAGTTCCACACTGTTGTAAATTCATTGTAAAAACTGTTGCCGAGTTCAACAGTAATTTCATTTTCATTTTTTCTTAAAAGAGCAGTAACATCAAAAACTCTGTAATAAATGGTACTACTATATTGTGAATGTGTTGGGTTAAGAACACTGTCATCTGGTAACTCTCCGTTGATTTTTGCTTCAAAAAAACCTAAACCACAAATGTAAAGTGTTGCACTTTTTATTTCTTTATTTATTGTAAAATTCCTTTTAAACACAGGAGCAAATCTGTCTTCAATATTATTTGTAGCGGCAATCCACTGTCCTTTAAAATTGTAATTTTTCATAAAACATCACCTTAATTCGTAGTCGAGAATTTCCGACAATGACGATTTTTGCATATCAGAAATACTTGCAGTTTTATATTCAAACTCAAAATCATAATAATCGAAATCTTCATCAATAGCAACAAGATTTTCGTTAGAACAACTCATAAATGCAGAATACCTTACTCTCTTTTTTTCGTTCGTTACTTCGTCTGTTATTCGCTTTTGTTTTACTACCTCAGTACCAAAAATAAAAAGTTTCAACATAAAAGCAATTACTTCTCTGTGACTTTTTAAATAATATTCTACACTTTCTCCTTGTCTTTCGCAAGTGTCACCGATATATGAAAGTAAAAGCCACATTGTACAGTTACACGCCCAGTTTTTAATTCTGAAGTGAATATCTTTATCACTCTTTTTTGCTTCCGCTTTACCTGTATCAAGATAAACGCTTATTGTTTCAAGAAATTTTTCTGCTTTTTCTTTCTCAAATTCAGGAAAATCTTCTGCATTTAAATCAATTATATAATCACATAAAACATCATACACATCCCCACCATAAAAAAGGTTAGGGTTATAACTGTATTTACTTTCACCAGTTGTTTTAAAATCAAGTGAATTATCATTTATATTAAAAATTGGCTTCCTTATTTTTTTGTTATTCACTTCAAAAATTACTGATTTTGAATAATATAAAAAATCTTCTATTACTTTTGGTATATAAATAGTTCTGTAATTTTTATCGCTTTTAATAGCATCTACTATTTTTTCAATACATTTATTTTCAAAAAGATTTTCACCCTTTAGTTCTGACCAAAAGAAAGCAATATTATTATGGCCTAGTAGCAAATTATCGGGAGTTTTATCAGAATATCGTGATATTGCATATAAATCGTCCAGATATATATTTCTGTTACCACTTCTTAAAAGATTATTTTTTCGTTGCTTACACTTGCTGGAATTATAATCATTAAAAGGGTAATATGATGCTAATTTTTTAAAATCTTCATCATTAGTAATCTGGCGGAAAACACCTAAAAAATTATCTCTCCATAAATTATATTCTGAAAAATCAGTCACATAAATCACGCTCCATTCTTGATTTATGTGGTTTTTTATTCTCCTTAATAGTAGAAAGTCTTTCTGAAATTTCTAATATTAAATCATTTGTTGCCATCATCATAAAAGGGTCACCTGTGTATTCTAAATTATTATCGTAAAGATAAAAACGAATACAATACCAAAGACCATCTGCAATTTCTGAAAGGTAGTTATAATCAAAATCCTCATACAAATCGTTGAATGCATTTGTTAAAGTTTCGGGAAGATTACTTTTGCTTTTTTCTGACATACCCTCCCATATTCTGTAAAACACACTTTTCGTTTTATCGTAAATATTATCTTTTGAAACTGAACCCATAAATGTTTTCAAAAGTTTAATTACACCTAAAAAAGTGTAGTCTTCTTTCCTGCATTCGCTCATTAGAAAACCGATAATTACATAAAGCATATTTTTTATGGTAAAAGCATCTTTTTCTGTAAATTCACGGGCAAACACAGGCGAAACACTTTCATCAAATGATTTATAGTAGTCGGTTATTTTATTTACAAACTCGTTTATTACTTTAAATTCTTTTGAATCTTCTTTGAATGAAAACTCCGGAAAACCGCGCACAGCAAGATGTGTCAGGTAAACATTATAACCATAAACCTGATTTTTGAGATTTTCAATCAAATCCTGATATTTTTTACTTTCATCCTTTAAAACCCTATATTTTTCAACATTAGTCATAGTTTTTATCCTTTCAGTTTTCTGTAAATATAATACTATATTTATACATAATTGTCAACATGACTACTTTGTTGTGACACTTCTTTGACTTTAAAAAAATCTGTGGTATAGTAAAGACAGAAAGAAACACAAAACCAGAACGAAAGGGGCAAAAAGAAATGACAAGAACAGTAAAACTTCTTCTGCTGGTATAAGCCCGTACAGAGATACGGGCGACTACAAAAACTAAAACTTGAAAGGAGAAAGAATTATGACATACATAAATCTCAATAAACATCTGCTGGTCTTAGCCCACACTAAGATGTGGGCAAAAACAGAAACTGAACATTGAAAGGAGCAAAAATATGGACACGCGCAATTCGTTAGAAACCATTATAAAAGCAAAACAAATGTCACCAACCGAAATTTATGAAGCAACCTACAAAATTCCGTTCAAACAATTTATACAAACTGGAGATGACATAACTCAATTTACAAAGCATCTTCTAAGTTTACCAGAAGAAATACCCCCTCAAGAAGAAAAACTTCTTTTTCTCTTTTTCCAGACTTCGCTTAACTACTTAAAAGACTTTTACAATAAAAATGACCAGAACCTACAAACTCTTGGTCTACTCGCCACACTTCTTAAATGCGACTCTTCATATAGCGAACCATTATATGACCAAATTGTTAAAGAAACACTTCAAAAAGCATATTTAAACAAGCACCAGACTACAAGAAATTATTACAAGCAATTTTTAGAAATGCGCGATAAAAACTCTGCAAAAATTATAGAAAAATATTTCTGGGAAATTGTAGAGAATTATCAGCCACCAAAAATGTAAACCAACAGCCAACAAAGAAAGGAGCAGAAATTATGAAGTACCTTCCAAAAGATTTACTCATAAAAAAAGCGCGGAATAAAATAGTTCCTCTTGAAACTCAAAAAGAAACATTAGACAAATTAGCTTCACTTATAAGTCTTCATTTAAGAAAGCTTTCTGCTATTGAAGCTGGTATTGACCCTGGTTCACTCCCTACTAATTCTTTGTTGGTATTAGCAAGAACAGGTTGCGGTAAATCGCACTTAATAAAAGCATTAGCCGATGTCGCAGGTCTCAATGTATTTACAATTGACTCCAGTGCAATTAGTCCGGAAGGATACAAAGGGACTACCTTAAGTCAACTTTTCAGTTTAGCAAAACAGGCATGTTCCAATAAAGAAACATTCAGTAGCAGCATAGTGATAATTGATGAATTCTGCAAAATGAGATTCAGGGATGGTGAAATTTCAAACCCACAATTCAACTTGTTACAAGTAATTGAAGGTAAAGGTCTCTCCTGCGATTTAGGAAGCGGAAGAACAGAATTTATAGACACCAGCAAAATGCTCTTTATATTCTCAGGCGCTTTTGACGGACTTGAAGATATGATTAAGACACGAATGAAAGGCAGAAACACGATTGGTTTTGTCAACAATACTGTAAAAGAAGAAGAAACCGAATATTTAAAACACGCCACTTTGGACGATATAAAACACTATGGATTCAACGCAGAACTTTTAGGCAGAATAGGTGCTATACACTACATCCCCCCCCTTACAAAAGAAGACTTCAGTTTACTCTTACAATCCCCGAAAGGCTCTTATATAGAAAAATACTCACATCTTTTTAAAATTTCAGGTGTAAGTTTAAAAATTGATGAAAAAGCCTGTGAGAAAATTGCAGAAATGGCTACTTCACTTAACACAGGTGCCAGAGCAGTTGGCACAATTTTGCAAAACGCTTTAAATCCGACATTTGAAGCAATTGACCGAGACACAACAATTTCAAGCGTTACTTTAAGTGTAAAAAATGAAGTTCTCGCCCCATTATATTACCATTCAAAATTGCGTAAATTAAGAGGACTTGATAAAATAACAACTTTTGAAACTGAAAGTCAACCAGAAGAATGCGATGAGAATTTTTACGAATATGTTTCCACTCCTGATGAAGCCCACGCTTATGTAAATTATTTAATGAATTTCACTTCTGAAATAACACCCACTGAAGAAATGAAAGTTTACTATTTCCTTTCAACCTGTATTCAATATACATTAGAACATCTTCCCGAACAGGATTACCACTTGTCTTCACTCTCAAAACTTGCAGAAGTTACTGATACATCCGGCGATTTAACACGAACCGTCTCTATATTCGACCAAATAATGAGTGGGGAATCAGAAAAAGGCACATCTGATTACCAAAGAGAATTAAAAGCATACTACTCACTCTATAAAAGTTGTAATGTACGAGAAGTCAAAAAACTTCTTCAAAAGCAGATTTCAATAATAAGAAAAAACTATATTCCATATAATTCAGATAAAAAAGAGTCGGTAGTGTAAACTACCGACTAGTTTTTTAAAATCAATATTTAAATGCTTCAATAAGATTTTTAAGTGTATTAGCCTGACCTGCAAGTTCTTCTGCCGCCGCTGCAGATTGTTGAGAAGTAGCAGAGTTTGTCTGAACAATATTTGAAATCTGGTCAATACCTATCGTAATTTCATTTATTGAAAGTGCTGTGTTTTTACTTTCTTCTGAAATCTTACCATTTATCTGAGCAACCGCTCCTGCAGAGGCTGCAACATCATTCATTTTCTTTGCAACATCATTTACAAGACCTGTACCTTTTTCAATTGCAAGCACCGTGTTTTCAATAAGAGCTGTTGTACTTTTTGCCGCCTCTTGTGATTTACCTGCAAGGTTTCTTACTTCATCTGCAACAACTGCAAAACCTTTACCTGCCGCACCCGCTCTTGCTGCTTCAACTGCCGCGTTAAGAGCTAAGATATTAGTCTGGAATGCAATATCTTCAATAGTCTTGTTAATCTTTTTGATTTCTTCAGAAAGGTCTGCAATTTCATTCATTGCTGTAACAAGACTTTCCATTGATACAGTTGCATCACCCATAGCAACACCTGCTTCATTAGTTAAATTATTAGCATTTGCTGCATCGTCTGCGTTTGCATTTATTAAATCTGCAATTGTACGGATATTTGAAGCCAACTGAGCAACTGAAGAAGCCTGACCTGTTGAACCTTCTGAAAGGTTAGAAGCGCCGATTGAAACTTGTTCTGAACCTGATGTAACCTGTTCTGCGGCAACATCAATTTGTTCCATTGTAGCCTGAAGACTTGTTTTAATACTTACAAGAGAATCATAAATACTCTGATAATCACCAACATACATTTCTGCTTTTTCGTCAACATCTACTGTTAAGTCACCATTAGCAACTGCTTCAAGTACGCGTGTAATATCGTAAATAATAGCTCTTAATTCATTGAGTGCCTTGCCTGTTGCTTCTGCAAGAAGTCTGGTTTCGTCTTTTCTCTTAACAACAGGTGCCTCTTTACTGAAATCACCAGTACCGATACCATTGATAATAGCAGTACAGATACTCATCGGGTTACCGATTTTCTTACCAAGTCTGTTTGCAATATAAAGTGCAAGAAGACCGATTGCGATTACACATACAAAAATAACAAGTGAAACAGTAGCAACACTGCTTAAGAAATCAGCGTAAGGTGATGTAACTGCAATTGACCAGCCGGATGTACCCGCAATTGGTGCATAAGCAGTAAAATAAGATGCACCTGCGAAATCATAAGTTTCAGAACCACTTTCGCCTGAAATCATACGAGCATTGAGTTCCATATATGTAGCCATTTCAGCTTCACTTGCACCTGCTGTAACATCTTCTGTTTCAGCACCCTCTTCAGCTACTTTTGATGTAGCAATAACGGCACCAGTGCTATCAAGAATATTTGTAATACCGTTGGCACTTGATTTTATTGATTTTACAATATCATCTAAAACTGTAGGTGAAGGTAGGAGATAAATAACACCTACAACTTCTGAATTTTCAACACCATCAGCCCATATTGGAGCAGCAATAAACATCATTTTAGTTCCATTACCTGTGTCTGTAGGTGTAGAAACAAATACTTTCCCGTTTATAGCTTCTTTAAATGATTCTGATGAACTGTAATCTGTGCCATCTAAACCAATACCGCTTGTATCAAGCATATCGCCACCGACTAAACCATGTGCAGTCGCTTTTTCAGCAATATGCGCTTGTTTTTCTTGTGCTGAATACTCATCAGATAAAAGATAAGAATCTGTAGCAAATGCTTCTGCTAAATTAACATAAGACTGTAATTCCCACTGCACACTTCTTGATGCAGTTGTAACTACACTGAGTAACTCTCCAGAAACAACATTTTTAGTTGCAATAAAGTTAGAAGTTATTGCAATAATGGAAATCCACACCATGCCAACCATAACCATGATGAAAGACATACGAGCCATTACATAGCCAATACTTCTTTGCCTGTCCTGCTGTTTTTTTCTCTTCATACCATTTCCTCCTATAATAATATAATCCCTTATGTGTATACTACTATATACTCTACAATTTAAACATAATTTTTCTTATAAGTCAATATATTTTGATAATATTCTACAAAGCACCCTAAAAACTGTTCAACATTATCCAAAAACATTCAAATTTGTAATATATACTACACCGCGTTGCATAATTCTTTCCAGGAATATTATTAAAGAAAAATAACTCGTTACAGTAAGTTTGTAACGAGTTCATTGTATTATAATGTTGTATTATAAATTGCAAGTTTCTAAAATTTCACCCTGAAGATTTTTATGAATTATGCTTTCATCTGTAAGAATCACATATCCTCTAGGTGTATTTTCTTTCGGAATTGAAACAGAACCAGGATTAACATATAAAATGTCACCAATTTCTTCAATTTTACTTATATGAGTGTGACCATTGAAAAGAATATCACCTTTTTTTAATTTCGGCATATTCTGTGGGTTAAATTTATGACCATGGGTAAGAAAAACAAGTCTGTTTTTTATATAAAGAATGGCATACTCTGCCAGCACATTAAACTCAAGAACCATATCGTCAACTTCTGCTTCACAGTTACCACGAACTGCAAGTATTTCATCACTCATAGAATTAAGTAAAGAAATTACACCTTTTGGGTTATATTCTTCTGGTAAATCATTACGCGGTCCGTGATATAAAATATCACCCAATAAAATAAGTTTGTCGCAATTTTCTTTTTTGTATTGTTCTATTAATTTATTGCAATATATAAGCGAACCGTGAATATCTGATGCAATAAGAATTTTCATAAAATCACCTGTTTTTAAATTTTTTTCATTTTATCATAAAATGACATTATTGACAATAGAATTTGAGAGTGTTATTATTGTAATAATGTATTTTTACTACGCAAAGGAGAAATTATTTATGAAAACAAAAGCATTGGTTATAGCGGCAGCAGCTGGTGCGGCGGCACTTTTCGGAATTCACAAATCAAATGAAAAAAAGCACAAAGATATTTGTATGATTGCTCACCGTGGTCACAGTGCAAAACAACCTGGTAACACCGAAGCGGCATTTTTAAGTGCTATAGAAAATGGTTCCGGCGGTATTGAAACAGATGTAAGAATTACTAAAGACGGCGTTTTTGTTGTAAACCACAATGACGAAGTTAAATTTAATGATGGCACTGAGTTACTTGTTGCAGACTCCACTTATGTAGAACTCACACAAAAACCTATCTATAACGACAAATCAAAAGAAGTGTGTTACCTTTGCACTTTTGAAAGATATATTGATATATGCAGACAGGCAAATATGATTTGTTTTATTGAACTCAAAGGTGAATGGACTGACGAGCAGATTACAGACCTTTTCAATATGGCAAAAGAAAAATATGATTTATCAAAATGCTCACTTCAGTCATTTGAATTCGAGAATCTTATAAAAGCACACGAAGCATTCCCTGAACTTAATATTATGCTCACATACGGTAAAAACTGTGGTGATTACAGAAGATGCTTTGACTATGGTTTCGACATTGATGCAGATTACAAAGTTGCTACAAAAGATATGGTTAAAGAATTCCACGATAAGGGTCTGAAAGTTGGCCTTTGGACTGCAAACGACCTTTTCTCACTCAACTTCTGCAGAATGTTAGATGTTGACTACATCGAAAGTGATATTTACGGTGGCGTAAAGTAAAAAACAAAGAACTGACTTAAAATTCTCAAAAATTCTAAGTCAGTTCCTTTTTTATATCTCTGTAATACCACCAACGAGAATACCGATATTATCTTTATAAATTTCGGCAAATTGTGAAAGAGGCAGGGGACTCATTCCAATACCAATTTCTATTGTGTAACCTGGTCGGTTATAAGTTTCAATAAACCAGTCTTTATAGCCTGCAAAACCTGATGAATATGGTGTTTCTTCTACCGCGTAACCACTTACTTCACCAAAATATTCAGCAATTCTTCTTGAATTTTCAGGTTCGTAATCAAGATATTTCCAATAAATTATTTCTCCCTGACTATGATAAGAAAGAGTAAGTCTGAAATCGTGATTTCTTGTAAAATTATAAACTGCTCTTACTTCAGGTTCTGTTAAAGGTGCAGTACCTACAAAATCTCTCGGACCAGGAATTGTGAAGCCTTGTGAAAATTTAATATCTTTTGCTCTTTCCCAGTTTGCAGGGTATTGCAGATTCAAATCAACGCCATTTATATTTGCTTTCCATCCATTCGGGTATGGTATATTAGGGTAATTCCCTGCTAAATTCTGTGCCTGAGTTAAAAATTTCCCACCAGGCACGACACCATTTACCAAATCAATTCCGTCAGGGTTTACAACAGGCACAATATATAATGATGCTTTGTTGTAAAGCTCTCTTGCACTCGTGTTAAAAATCTCGCCACCCGTTGCATAATTTTCAGCGTAATCTTCTAAGAATTTTAAAAGCACCGGTGTTGTGAGCCATTCGTTTGCATGGTGTGACGCATTGTAAAAAAGTTCGGTCTGACCATTGCCTATTTTAACAAAAGGAATATTTTTACCCATTACACTCTGCCCGATTACACCACCACTCAGAAAAGGGAAACGCATCTCTAACCCCTCAAGAATAAAAGAAACTAACTGGTATGTATAAGGCACATTAGTCGGCACAACAGAAAATCCGAGTGGTACAACTATATTTGAACCGACACGCAAATTTTCGGGGTTAATATTAGGGTTTGCTAAAAGAATTGAATTTACACTCGTGTTATAAATCTGCGAAACTTTCCATAAAGTATCGCCACGCACAACTCTGTGTACTTTATACCCCTTTAAATAAGGCAATAACGCATTCCATGTGCGTACCCCTGCAATTCCATCCTGTTTTAAATTGCTATCTCCCTGAAAGCGTAAAACTGCATTTGTAGTACGCGCTCCAAAAATACCGTCTGGCTCTTCGTTTAAATACCCTGCCCTGTTAAGTGCGAGTTGCAAAATATAAACATCTGTACCACGACTACCTGGTTTTAATATTTTCATATAAACACCCCCAGTTATTTATATTCACTTTCAAATAAAAAAAGAATTGCAAATCAATTGACTTGCAATTCTTTTTATATTTTTTAAAGCATACTTGCTCTCAATTCATCATTTGATTTAAGCGAAAGGTACTTCGGTGCAATGTCAAATACAGTTTTGCAACCACAGTCACCCTCTTTATTAAGACGGTAAGCAGCTCTTGCGTAAGCTACAATTACACTTGAAGTAAACTCAGGGTTAGAGTCTAATTTGAGACTATATTCAATAACATGGTTATTTTCTTTATTTTTACCTGTTTTACCTGTACGGATTACAAAACCACCGTGTGGAATACCGCTATGATTTTTCTGTAATTCTTCCATTGAAATAAAGTTTACTGTTGTATCATATTCATCAAAATAGTTTTTCATAGTAACTATTTCTCTTTCAATGCGTTCTTTGTCTGCACCATCTTCTACAACAACAAAACATTCTCTTGTGTGTTTCTGTCTTGTTGTAAGAGCTGGTTGTGAACCACTTCTTACTGCCTCTAAAGCACTTTCTACAGGAATTGTGTATTGTCTTGCGTCAATAACACCGTCAATGCGTCTTATAGCGTCAGAGTGACCCTGACTTACACCTTTACCCCAGAATGTGTAGTCTGCACCATCAGGCAAAATAGCACTGCCGTAAAGTCTTAAAAGAGAGAACATACCAGGATCCCAACCAACAGAAATAATTGCAGTCTTTTCGCCTTTTTTTGCTTTTTCGTCTACATTAGAAAAATGTTCTGGTATTCTTTTGTGAGTGTCAAAACTGTCTACTACATTAAAATATTCTGCCATTTTCGGTGTCTGTTCAGGTAAATCCGTCGCACTGCCACCACACATAACAAGAACATCTATTTCGTCTTTGTGATTTAAAATATCATCGGTATGGTAAACAGAAACGCCCTCTGTCATTACCTTTACAGTAGCAGGGTCACGGCGTGTAAATACAGAAGTTAGACACATATCTTCATTCTGCATTATTGCACACTCTACACCTTTAGCGATGTTTCCGTAACCGTAAAGACCAATTTTTATCATTTTTACCAACTCCATAAGTAGTTTTACAAACTAAAAATAAAATAACAGAAATATTTTAAAACCAAATGCCCCATTCGTCAAGAGTTTTCTTCACGAACAAGGCAATTTTTTTTAATTATTTATAAATTGTAATATTTCCTTTACTGTAATTTCAATTTGTTCTTCTCTTGTAATAGTTGCCTTTTTGTCACCCTCCTGCTCACCATAAGCACCAAAATACGCGTGACAACCGCCATTAATTACAACTTCTTTAAAATCTTCAGGTAAATTCGGTTTATATTCTTCATATTTTTCCATATTAAGAACACCATCATTAGTACCATAAATTGAAATAACATCTAACCCCGAATTACTTAAATCTGCAGTCGAATATGAAGCAAGTAAAATAATACCATCAAAATCTTTGCTGTTTTCTGCAATATAACTTGCCGCCATTGAACCACCTAAAGAATGACCTGCCATATACCAGCTTTCAATTTCAGGGTACTTTTCATATATTCCTTCTGCGGCATTCATATCTAAAACTGCTAAATTACCGGGCATTGTAACTAATACAGAAAGAATACCATTTTCTGCAAGTGAGTGCATTAAAGGTGCATAACTTTCTGCTTGTACCTTTCCACCAGGGTAAAAGATAATTCCCTTTGTTGCATTTCGTGGTTTAAATGTAAACGCACCGTTTTCTTCTGTTACTATAACATTTGTCTTTGGTGCAGTAATTAAAGAAACCGCCATTTCATCAGCGTGGTAATAATCGTTTATATAATAAACTGTACTACCTATTAAACTTGCAATTAAAACAACTATTATTACAAGTGTAATTTTCTTTTTCATTTAAACCACCCATTTATTTATAAAAGGAATTTTATTGATAATAAAAGAAATTAAAAATGATGCAACAATTACAATAAATGACACAAGTGGAACAGATAATAGCGGATTTACTATTGATGTGTTTATTCCGACTGCAATCAGAAGACTTATAACAAATATGTGTACTAAGTATGCACCAAAACTGTATTTTGAAAAATTAAACATTAATCTGTTGATTTTTTCATTTTTAAAGTTCATTTTCTTAAATAAAACAAACACCGCTACCGCTTCAAAAAGAACATTCACATTAAAATTCAGGTAATATGTTTCAACTGCCGAGCCTGTTTTTCTTGATGCCAGAGCGGTTAATAAAACGGTAATTATAAATCCTGAAACACCTGATAAATATAAAGCCCCTCGTTGCTTTTTGGTGAATTCTTTATTACTCAGATAATATCCCAGAACAAAATAAAATGAATAGCCCAAAAGCATATCAAGATGCATATCTGAAAGCAATTTACTGAAACTTTCAATTATCTGAAACCCGAAAAAGTCTTTTATTATATTCAGAATTTCAGGAACTGCAAAAGCAAATATAAATGAAAATAAAAGATAATATTCAGTTACTTTCTTGTTTTCTGTAAACTGTTTTATAATTGGTAAACACACATAAAGTCCTATAATCATAGGAATAAACCACATATGATATGCACCGGTAATAATTTCAGATGCTATTGTATTCAATGATAATGTATTTTCGCCTGTTAAAACAAGTTTTGACAAAGGAAGCCACAATGCATAAAACACCGACCACACAATAAAAGCAACTGCTAAACGGGATATATTTTTAGTGTAAAGTTTTTTAATTTCGACTTTTCTTCCAAGAAACAATGCACCACTTATCATAACGAATACCGGTACACCCCACCTGACAAGACTGTCATAAAAATTCAGAACATTCCACTGAAAACCATATACATCCCCATTTTCCCAATTCTGTGTTGCTATATGTAACACTATAACCGCAAGCATTGCGAAAACTCTTAAATAATCAAAATATACTACTCGTTCTTTAGTCATTAAAACTTACCACCATTATATTTTTAGTTTAACAATTCTTTAATTTTATCAAGAAACGCTTCTTCACCAAATGTATTTATTTTGAAAAGTGCTCCCTGACTTCCACCTGATGTAATTGCAGAAATTAAAATCTCGCTGTTGTTCTGAAAAAATGTAACACTAAGACTCACCCTGTTTGAACCTGTGTAACTATATCTTTCAAAAACACGGACACTACAAAGTGCATCATCTATTTTAAAATCGCTTGAATCTTCAAGTGAAGCAGTAAAAGAACCGTTAATTATCCCATCTTCAATTCTTTTAACAACTGTGTAAAAATCTCCTGTTACTCGTGTTTCAAATTTTGCCATAATATTCTCTCCTTTCTCGTGTCGCAAGGCACATATCGCACCGCAGGTATATCGCATACATAAAGTATATATCGCAAATTCAGTATGAATTTATATCACTGTGTTGCACGGCAAAGTAGTGTAACACACTCAACATGGCTCGTATACGGAAACATATCTACCGGTTGAATTTTCTTCACCTTATACCCATTTTTCGTTAAGAAAAACAAATCTCTTTGCTGAGTTTCAGGGTTACAACTTATATAAACTATTTTTTCTGGTGCCAGCGCTAAAACAGATGACAAGAATTTTCTGTCGCTACCAGCTCTTGGTGGGTCCATAAATACGACATCTGCTTTTTCTTTCGCTTCTTTCATTCTGAGCATAAATTCGCCCGCATCTGCACAAATGAATTCTGCGTTAGTTATATTATTGATTTTAGCGTTGATTTTTGCGTCTTTAATTGCGTCTGCATTTACTTCGCAACCTATTAGTTCCTTTACATTTTTTGCGGCAATAAGACCGATTGTACCAATTCCGCAATATGCGTCAATTACCCTTTCTGTGCCTGTAAGTTCTGCAAATTCTATCGCCTTGCCATAAAGAACTTCTGTCTGTACAGGGTTAATCTGATAAAATGATTTTGGTGAAATTCTGAAACGGTTGCCACACAAAATATCTTCTATATAACCATTACCAAAAAGAACTTCTTCTCTGTCACCTAAAATCATACTTGTAAATTTATTATTTACATTCTGAACGATTGTGGTAATTTCAGGGTGGATTTTTAAAAGTTCTTTAACGAATGCATTTTTAGACGGAAAGTTAATAACACCTGTAACCAAAACAACCATTATTTCGTTTGTTGTGAAACCTCTTTTAACGAGAACATGACGAAGAAAACCTTTCATATTTTTCTCATCAAATACAGTAAGTTTAAAACTTTTAATAAGTTTTCTTATGGTTACAATAATTTCGTCTGCCTTTTTATCTTCAATTAAACAACTGTCAATTTTAACTATATTGTGAGTGCTTGACTGGTACACACCAGAAATTATTTCGCCACCACGGGTACGACCAAAAGCCGCCTGTACCTTGTTTCTGTAATGGAATGGACAGTCCATTCCGATTATTGTTGAAACCTTGTGGAAACTCCCCAATAATTTATTAACCTTTGCCTGTTTATATCTAAGCTGTTCTTCGTAACTTAAATTCCAGAGTTGACAACCTCCGCATTTTTTTGAAACCGGACATTTGTTGCTTTGTGATTTTGCCTTTATGTTATTTTTATTAACAGTATTTTTTTTATTTTGTTGCTTCTTCTCTGTCATTATTTTTACCTTTATTCTCGCTTTTTTCGTTATATACTACATATTTACAATATAAAAACTCTGTTACCATATTAGTTGCCATAGTAACACCTAAAATTATGTATTCAACAAAATCGGCAGTAAATCTTTGTGCTGCCATTTCGCCTAAAATAACTGAAACTGGTGTAAACACGCAGTAGAACCCGAAAACTTTAAGCATTGCTATCGGAATATTATTAGCAGATTTAAAAGTGAATTTACGGTTAAATGTAAAATTCCAGAGCACCGAAAGAATGAGCGCTACAAGATATTTTGCGCCATATTCTGAGTTAAAAAGCCAGTTTGTTATTGCGTTGTTACCTTCCATATCAGGAAAAAATTCATTAAGAAGCGTAAAAGACACAACCTGAATGATTCCTGCAGATGCTGAAAACAACGCAAATTTCACTGCTTGCATAACGCCTGCTTTTTTAATAGATTTTTCGCTCATAGTTTCATTCCCCTTACATTTAAATTATATTTTCATTTTAACATAGCAGTGATATTTTTTCAATATAAATCATTGCTTGAAAGAAATAATAAATCGCTAGATTTTGATACAGAAGGCATTTTCTTCATCCCCGAAGGCGTACACAGGTACGTCGAGCGGGTGAAAAAATGACTAAAAGTCCCGAAACTCGAAAGTTTCGGGACTTTGTTCTGCGCCAAATATAGCGATTTACTTTTTAATAAAGTTCGTCTGTTGATATACCCGCAGCCCAGCAAAGAATAAATCTTGCGTCATCTGTTGAGATTTCACCATCTTCGTTTGCGTCAATGATAATTCTCTTATCTTCATCTTCTGGGATATCTTTAAGACCTGCTGCCATTTTAAGAGCTAATCTTGCATCAGCAGTTGTAATTAAATAGTCGTGATTAACATCACCAAGACAAGTATCCATATTTATGCCCTTAGTAAATCTCTTATAAGTGTTATAGAGACTGAATTGAGGGTAATTTTCTTTATCTGTGAATACTGTGTGTTGCTTTTTCATTGAAAGAAGCCACATAACTATATCACAAGTACCGTCGCCTTCATAAGTACCATAAGCAACATGTTGAAGGTTTTTAATGAACCATGTCTGTTCAGGGAACATACATGTTGAAGCGTCAACTTTATAGTCCCAAGAAATATGGTAGTGACCATCTGGGTTGGCTTGTTTGTAAGCACCTTTACCACCGAAATCCCAATCTGAGAAAGCAGTAAGGTAATCTGCACAAGTAGCACCGCCACTAGCATATTTTGTATCTACAACCATATCACTTGTGTTAAGGTTATCGTTAATAGGAGCAATTTGTCTATTATAGCCGCATACAATAGCAAATTTCATACCAGCTTTTTCTGCTTCTTCAATAATTCTTTTAGCATCTGTCTGAATTTTGTTGTAATCATCAATTTTTGCTAAAAGGTCAGAATCTACACCATCAGGGAAAAGGAATGTTTTTGCATCTTCATAATAATCTGCTGGTACTAAAGACCAGAGACCTGGCATACCTGCTAACATAGGAACAATAATATCTGAATAAATGCGTGGTTCCATACCTTCAATTGCCTTTTCTAAAATAAGGAACCATTCTTCTGTAAACTCTTCACTTGTAGCAAACGAAGAAAGAATAACAGCCATTATATGAGTAGTAGCACTGCCGTCAGACATACCAACCATAAAGTTTTCAAATGCGTAAACATCTATATCAATATTACCTGTGAAAGCATCACCTGCGAGAGATGTACCCTGCCATGCAGGAGAAGCGAAAACAAGGTTGTTAATATCTGAACCACCATATTGTGCAAGGTAAGCAAGAGTAACTGCTGAACCCTGACTGATAGCTACAACATTAACCTTATTTGAACCTGTTCTTGCTTTAACATAACTAATGAAATCATTAAGTTGGTCTGCACAGTCAATAGGGCTCTGACGCCAGTCATAACCGAATGCATATACCAAATCTTCATTATATTGTTCTGCATATTTCAAACCAAAAGCAGTAAAGATAGCTTTCTTCTCTTCTTCTGTGTAAGATGACATTGGCTCATCGTAAGTTTCGTGAGTAACATTGTCATTTACAGGTGTACCATCTGTATTGTAAGCAACATCTGCTAACATATCTTTAACTATAGGAAGAACTCTTTTACCGAATGAGTCCCAGTTTGCGCCATTAGCACCATACTCAATAAAACCTGTAATTAAAGCAGTTGTAAGTTTTGCGACATTACCATCTGTTGCAAGATTTTCTGGTGGGAAAACCTGTAACTCCTGTTCTGTACCTGCATTTTTAACAAGCGGAATTGCAGCAAAGCCCTGAACAACTATAAGTGGAACATCTGTAGCAGCGGCAACAGGTGCCATAAGTGCAAGACCTGCAAGCATAAGTGCAAGTGTAATACATAACACTTTTTTAAATGCCTTCATATATATCCTCCTAATAACGACTTAGGGAATTCGCCTACTGGCATTATACCCCATATATACACATTGCATTTTACCACACTCTTTTACCAATTGCAAGAGAATATGAAAAATTTTAGCAACAATTCTAATGTTTTTTTCATTTTTTTGGTTAAGGTGCCTTACATTTTAATGCTGATTTCTCCGCTACTTATAAATTCAGTGTGATCATCGGGGAATTTTACCAGTAACCTGGCATTTTTATCAATTGAAATTGCAGTACCCTGTCTTACTGAGTCACCTGAAATTACAGAAATTTCTCTACCTATGCAAAAACACTTATTTTTATATTCAAACATAAATTCTGCTTCACTAAGATTTACATAAATTTTGTAAAACTCGTTCAGAAACTCTGCAACAAATCTCTCTTTGATAAATGGTGTTTCTTCACTGAATACCGCACCTGCAATATTCTTTATATCTTCAGGAAAACCCTCTTTCGGTTTCACAAGATTTATTCCGACACCAAGAACTGCAAAATCTATTTTTTTAGTTTCTGTGTTTACAACGCTTTCCGTTAAAATTCCGCAGACTTTTTTGTTATTCACAAAAATATCATTCACCCATTTTATTTGTGAATTATCACAACCGAGAATTTCTAAAGTTCTTGTTACTGCTACTGCCGCCGCGGTTGTAATTAAAATAGCTTTCTGAATTTCTAATTCGGGTTTTAAAAGAACACTGAAATAAACACCGCTACTTTGGGGTGAGTAAAAACTTCTGCCAAGTCTACCTCTGCCACTAGTTTGTGAAGAAGCAATTATAGTACAAAACTCGCTTTTATTCTTTCCTTCTTCTTTTAAAAGTGTGTTTGTAGATGTGACTTCATCAAAAGTATTTATTTCTATTCCTTGTAATTCTTTGCACAAATAGTCTTTTATTCTTTCTGAAGAGAGCATTTTATCACTTCCAATAAAAAACAGCACCTTGTTCCAGGTGCTGTCTTATGTAATTTTAAAATTAATAAGTAACTGTGTATGATGCTTTTGTTGCCAATGGGATAATTGCACCCAACTTATCAAAGTTAATTGTCCATTTAAGGTCGTAATCTGCTGAAATAACATTACCTGTTGCTTTGTCAATCTTTACAACAATTGTCGATGCAGGATATTCCATTGTAGCAGTACCAACAAGACTTGTTGCAATACCTGGAATGTTATCATTAACAATGCCAGGAAGAATAACATTAAATGCCTTCGGTGCGTGACCGTCACCATGTTTTACAGAATCTGATTTAGCATCCGGAACTGTTTCAATTGTAATTGTAACTACACCGTTTGCTTCTGAGCGTTCTGCTTTTGCAACATCTTCTGCAGTAAGTTTACTTGCGTAATCTTCGCCTTCAACAGGGAATTTCGCTTTAATATCAGCACCAGCGTATGTAGCTTCACCCTGACTGTTATCCTGAAGCATACCATCTAACCAGTCGTCACCACCAAGCATACCATAAATGCTATTAAGCGCTCCGGGAATTGTTGGTGTACCACCAAGATAGTTTGTAACATTCAGCTGTTTTACTTCTTTTGCACTTGTTTTAACTGAGTTAATTGCTTTATTGAATTCTGCAACAACTGAAGCTTTGTCATTTTTACCAGCTGAAGCACCAGCATCATTTGAACCAGCATTACCACCATTATTTGTGTTACCTGTGTTACCTGTATTACCTGCGTTACCTGTGTTGCTTGTATTTCCACTTGGTGTAGTTGCAGTATTGTTATTTGTATCTGTGCTTGTACTTGTATTTGCATCTGTACCAGTGCTTGTGTTAGTATTTGTGTTTACACTTGCACTATTATCAACATAACCGCCACCCTGGTTACTGTTATCTACAGTACCTTGTTGTGTATTACTGCCTTGTGTTGCAACTGCAGGAGTTGTGTTAAGTCCATGAAGAACCATAACAGTCGCAATATTATTTGTTGTGATAAGTGTGATTGCAATACAGATTGCTGCAACCGCTAAAATAATTTTCATTGCAGGGGTTAATTTCATAATATCCCTCTCCATTCTTCAAAATCTGTTTTATTATAGAATGAATTTTAAAAAAAGTCAATAGAATAAAAGAAACAAAACGATTTAATTGTTATATTTTTGAAAAAACTATTGTTATATAGTAAAATTTAATGTAAAATAGTGCCATTGAATTTCTAAAAAATATTAAGGAAATAATTAAATGCTTCAAAAAAACAACCTAATTAAAAATCTGAGTTATGGTATAACTGCATATCTTTTTGTATTTTCTTATGCACTTTGTTTTGCAGTTTCTTTACAACTTAATATATGGTACGCATTAACAACTACAATAATTTCAATTATTATTTCAGTAAGTTTAAAAAATCAGATTTTTGCACCCGATACATTTTTTACAGTACCGCTACTTTTAGTTTTATCTTCGGGTACAAACTCCCTTTTACCGTTCACAGTAATTGGTGGCGGATTGATTTTTCTCTTTTTAAATAAAAAATGTGAAAAACTCACACTTCACCCCGCAGTAAAAAGCGGACTCTGTTTAAGTCTTGCTTTTTCTGTCACTGCACTTTTGACTACACACTATTTCGGAATTGGTGCAGAAGGTTTTACAGTACTTGAAATTCTTAAAAACTATCGTTCTTTAGGTTTTCACCCTAACTGGCGTGGTGTATTCTTCGGCACAGTAACACTTTTTGCTATGATTACTTACCCTTTTAAATTCAGAAAAGCGAATAAGTATTTACCTGCGGAAAGCTTTTCTTTGATATTACCGTTATTTTTAAATTTAATTCTTAATCCTGACAAAAACTACACTCCTGTAAACGAAATAGCAGAGTTTGCTGATTTTATAACACAAGATAAATTTTCATTCTTTTTACCATCTTTCAATGATGAATTTTTATTTTCATATTCTGCATATATGAACGCTTTACAGAGTGCACTCGCAATGGGAATTTTACTTTTATTTTTCTCCCATAATAAAGCAAGAACTGATTCACAAGGTACTGCAACAATTTTAAACGGTATTTCAGGTGGATTCCCTGTAAGAGCATTTGAAATCCGCGGATTTTCTTTAATCTCTGCAATTTTTGCAGTATTACTTGTAATTTACTCTGCTTTCTTTTTAGATGATATTATAGCACGAATTCCTGTTCATTCACTGGCAGTTATATTAATTGTAAACGCATGGAAACAAGTGACCTGGAGTGAAATCAGCACATCTTTCAAAAAAGGTGTTTTAAGTATAATTTCATTAGTTTTAATATTTGCAGTTTCTGTTTTCACAAATATATTTATCACTCTTTTAGTGTCAATAATTTTAAATATATTCCTTTCATTAAAAGAAAAAGTAAAAGGCGGTGCTAAAAATGGATAAGAAAAAATTAGCCCGTGTTATTGCGACAATTATAATTTCATTTGTAATGTTTTCTGTTTTCAGTTTAGATATTTTAACTCTTGTACTTTGTAACAAATACGAAAAGAATTATCAGTTAGAAACAGAAAATTTCACTTTTGAAAATGGTGATGACAGAATTCATTTTCTTAACACAGGTAACTCTGACTGTATTCTGCTAGAAAGCAACGGACATTTTGCTTTGATAGATTCGGGTGAGGGTGACGAAAACCCACGAAAAACTACACCTTATGAGGGATATAAAGATGAAGTTATTTCATACCTGAAAAAAGTTGCAAAAAACAAAGATGGTGTCGTTTACCTTGATTTTGTTTTAGGCACTCACAACCATTACGACCACATTGGTAGTTTTTACGAAATAATAAGCGATGACGAAATTAAAATAGGCAGAGCATATTTCAAAAAATACAACAAAGAAATTGCTACAGAATTAGAACAAGATGGTTGGGACAATGTCGCAACTTATGATGCAGTAATTTCAGCAATAAAAGAAAAAGACATTGTCTTAATAGAAGATTTACCCGACTGGGAATTTAATTTTGGTGATTTTAAATTACAATTTATAAACACAGTTACCCCCGAAGAATTAAACGGTAATGGCGAAAATGCAAACAGTGTCGGGGTAATTGTAACAAAGGGTAAAAAAAGAGCATTTTTAGCAGCGGATTTCACAAAGAGTTCAGGTCTTGAACAACTTTACGGTGAATCAATTGGTGATGTTGATTTGTTAAAAATAGGGCATCACGGTTATTACGGTTCATCTTCGCAGAAATTTTTGAAACAACTAAAACCTGAAATTGCTATTTGCACAAATTTTTTAGGTAAAATTTATCCGAATGTCAAATGGAATTTAACTATGGTTGCAAAAGTGCCGATATATGCTACTGCACACAGAAACGGAATTATAGCAACATTTACAGATAGCGATGAAATAATATTAACTGAAAAGATAATGTAAAAAACTTGACTGAGCAAAAGCCCAGTCAAGTTTTTTATCTGAAATGCTTTTTATTATTCAATATATATTCCTGAAGTTTTTCAAAAATAGCATTTTCGTATTCATTAAAATACATATCATCTTCTGCTTCAAAATCAATGCCTTTTTCCTCTAATTTATCAAGCGTATGCTGAATACTGTCAATATTTTTAGGCACAGAATTTCTTGGAAACTTCTTTTTTATACTTTCAAGAAGAGTCAAACACTCATTTAACTCCAGAGTTTCACATACATTAAAGAGTTTTTCAAAATGATTACCATAATTATAAAGATAACCAGAAACACCTTCGCCATTAATGTTTTCAGAAAACTCATCTATATAAAAAACTGATTTTTCCCATTTATTTAATCTGTTCAGTTCTTCACCATTCGCAGACAACTCATTTAAATGCACTGAAAGTTCTGTAAGAAAATCCTGCCCCTCGAGTTCAAATATATCCTCTATCTGCTTTGAGCATTCTTCCGGTGCCAATGCAACAGTATCATTCTTTGTAACAGATGGAGGAACTTTTCCTTCAACAAAATGTTTGTATTTATTCCAAACATCTGTAAGTTCATTGAATTTTATTGACTCTTCGTAATTATCCACTGTTTCTGTGCATAACTTTACTAAAAACTTTTCACCGCAATGATTATCGCCATTTTCAAAATAATATTCAGCAAGTCTTAAATAAACGAGAGTTTCGTTTGGTATACATTTGCAACTTTTATACACAATAAAAACAATTGTAATTCCTGCATCATATTCATTTTTCTTAAAACATTCTTCTGCAAAAAGCAAATAATAATTAAGCAGTCCATAATTATTGCGATATTTATGCAACAATTTATTAAGTTCCTTTTTTAATTTTTTTACATCTTTCAAAGAATCATAAGAAGTACGAATTTCTTCAAAATCAGAAATCATTTCATCTGCATATATAATTTTCATACCCGCTAACTCCTGAAACGCGTCAATATTCTCGTCAATAATTTTATCGGCTATTGACATAATTTTTACTTTTCTCTTCAATTCAAAATCTGATTTAAAAGTGGAAAAGTAAAACTGAATAAAGTCGGGAATACCCACGCAAAGAGAATTGCTAAAATAAATGTTAAAGAATATCTTTCAAGATAAGCACAAGCGTAAGAAACTGCAAAATGTGGTGTGAGAATTATTTTCACAAAGAGGCTTGTTTCTTTACTGTAAAGATAATCTTTAAATGAAAGTGCATCTTCAAAAGATGGAGCACAGTTAGAAAGAAGTGAAATTCCCGCAATGAGAAAAACTATGCTCGAAAGTGAAATATCACCAATATAAAACACTCTATAAGAACCTGTAAGCAAAATGCAAACACCTAAAATAAAGTTCATAAAGAATGGCAGAAAACACATAAAAAATGACTCTTTAAGTGATTTTAAAAGTTCGTGTTCCACATGGCCACACATTTCAGTTGCTTTAAATGTTCTCGGGTCTTCTTGTGGGATTTTAAAAAACCTGCAAACTAATTGTTCCCACAACACTCTGAGTTCTGTACCGAAATAAGTAATTATTCTGGTAGCTACATAAATATATGTCATTGTATATCACCTGTACCTTCCGTAAATAATTTCTTATAACTTAATTTTCCATCAAGATATTTTTGTACCTTTTCAGGTGTTTCAACCTGTGCGTCATCTAAAATTTTCTGAATTTCTGTTACTTTATCGGTGTCACCTGCTTCGTTTGCGATTATTAAATATGTGTAATACATAACTGCATACTCGCCTAAAGCTGAACCTTCTTCAATCACTTTCTGTGCTTCTTTTGCTTCGCCTTGTAACAACAAGGTGATTGCTTTTTGTCTGTATAAATCACTGTCTTCTTTGTTTATTTCAAGACCTTTTTCAGCATATTCAAGTGATTTTTTATAATTGCCTTTCATACGGTAACTATAGGTATAAATACCATAAGGTGAAGAATCTTCTGCATTATTAACAATAAGTTTATCTGCAAGAGAATTTGCTTCTTTAAAATTACCACTCTGAATTTCTAAAATTGCAAGTTCATAACCAAACATAGAAATATGTTCCGGGTAAAGTTCATTGAGTTTTTTCAAACAATCATAAGCTTTATCAAATTCTTCATAAGAATATGCGAACATAAACTGAGAAAATAAAACTGCCGCTTCATCATAAACAACTGTAATATCTTCGCCTGTCATAGATTTGATTGTCAATTCTTTCCCAATCAAATCACCTGTTTCTTTATACACCTTTAAAATTGTATCTTTATCATCGACGCTTAAATTCTGATATTCTATATTGTTTAAAATTGCATAAAAAGCGTTGAAGGTGTTATACATAGTTAATGACTTATCTCTTAAATTTTCATAGCCATTATAAATCGGTAATTTTGCTTCAAAATCAGAAAGTGCTAAATCAATAATTTCTGCCACCTGATTAAAAGAGGCAACACCTTCAGGAAGTGTTGAAAAAATATTTTCTGCACTGTCTCTGTAAAGTTTTTTCGGAACCAGTTCTTTTTCTTCAAAAAATGAACACGCATCAACATAGTATTCAACTGCAGAGAATTTTTTATTTTCTCTGTCGGCATCATTCGCAATTTTCGCACTGTTGTAACCGGAAAAATCTGAAACAAATCCTGCAACACCAAATACTGCAACTAAAATTATTGCAAGTGCCACAACTACACTTGAAAAGTTCAGCGGATAGCGTTTCATAAGTTCTCTGCATTCAGAACAATAAGCGTAATTCTGTGAAACAGAAGTATCTTTTCTTCTTTCGCCACAACATTCGCAAAGTTCTTCTTTTGGTATAACATTATCATTCTCGTCAACAACTTCGTTTTCGCTGACTTTTACTTCACCTTGCTCTTTGGCTTTTTTAAGTTCTGTTCTGAAAGTTTCTGCAAGTTTTTCTAACTCGTCATTAAGCGTCTCTTGTTCGTAATTATCACTTTTATCAAGTGAAGACTCCAATGCTTCTTCGTTTTCATTCTCTTCAAACTGCATTTCTTTTTCGTCTTTCAAGAAAAAACCTCCCTTGAATTTTTATCAATTTACTATTTTATCACTAATAGAGGTAAATTTCAAACATTTTATAAAAATTCAAAGGAGTTTTACAAATTATTTACTTTTATTTTCTTTCTTTGCTATTTTTGTTTTCAGTTCAAGTGAATTCAAATCAAAAATACCTGCAATTACAACCAAGCCTATAACAGTAATTATAAGTTCAGGTAACATATAGCTTATATTATAAGCAAAAGAATATTCTAACACTGATTGACCTTCTTCGGCATATCCGCCCCAGATTGTAGCACCACTTATAAAGTGACAGATAAATCTTATAACAGTAACTAAAACGCCACCAAGTGAAATTGCAAGAATATCATTTTTAATTTTGTATTTAAACATTCCGCCAAGTCCTAAAGCAGAAAATGCTATTATGTAATCACAAAATGCAAGAATCATAAATGCACTTATACCGCTTACATAAGAGAAATTCTGAATACCGAATATAAGTTGAATAAGACTGAGTGCGAGACCTGTTGTAAGTCCCCATTTAACTCCATAACGATATGAAATTAATATAACCGGTACCTGACTGAAAAGTGTTACGCTACCGCCAAAAGGTAACGAAATCACTGGAAGTTCCGATAAAATTATTGCAAGTGCTAACATTAAAGCACTTTCTGCAAGTCGTCTGTTTTTTTCTTTTTTGGTTAAGTTTGTCATTTTTTAGCCTCCAATAAAAATCTCCCTACGGCGACAACCCACCGTAGAGAGATAAAAAGACAAACTTTATTTTTCCTACGGCGGCATTATCCGCATCAGGTTTGAAGGGTCAGAAAAGGATTGTTTTCTTTCTCAGCCGACGTCCGCCAGCTCCCCTGTTTTAATTGGTATCAAAAATCGTGCACATATTTTTGCTACAAGACTATTATAATCACAAATTTCTATTTGTCAACTATATATTTTTAATTCTGAAAGGAATATTTTCACCAAGAATGCGTTTTGCAATTCTTAAATATGCCATATTACCTTTTGAGTCATAAGGCAATTCTTCACCTATAGCAGTAAGTGCAATATCATTTGATTCAGGTACAATGCCTAAAAATCTTGCGGTAACAGAATCAACAACATCATCAACACAAAGCGATTTGTGTTGTTTTTTATTAAATCTGTTAAGTACAAGTCTTACATCATTTATGCCACTTTTTCTGACAATTGAAGCAGCACCCGAAGCAGCTCTTATGCTCACAGGGTCAGGTGTGGATACAATTATACACTTTTCACTTGCTTTTAAAGAAAGATTAAAACCACTTTCAATTCCTGCAGGTGCATCGAGAATTATAATTTCAAATTTATCTTTATAACATTCTATAAGTTTTTTTACAGAATCCGCAGTATATTCATCACTAAAAGAAAGTGGTGCAGGTAGCAATGAAAGATTTGGTGCTATACCGATTAAGGCTTTTAACGGGTCACAATTTCCAAGTATAACATCGCCCCAGTTATAAACAGTTTTTTCTGCTACATTAAGAAGCAAATCAAGACTTCTTACCCCTATATCCATATCAACAAGAAGTGTTTTTTTGCCTTTTTCTGCAAAAATTCTGCCAACACCTACACATAATGTAGATTTACCTACGCCACCTTTTGCAGAGGCTACCATTATTGTTGACATATTATCACCACCATTTATTAAGGAATTAAAACATTATTTTTATCTACTGATTCGAATTTATTTTTATTACCGAAGTAGTAATTGTAAACATCCACCGCAACTCTTGACATACCGCCACCTGTTTTAACATTTTCACCTACTACAGCAACTGCTATTTCAGGGTTATCATAAGGTGCATAAGAAATAAAGAAACCATTGTTACAGTCAATAACAGTTCCATCATCTGTTGTTCTTTTAAGTTGCGAAGTACCGGTTTTACCTGCCGCTTCAACTATACAATCCTGAAAAATATAGTGGGCGGTATTTTCTTTGCTTGTAAGCACCTGACGCATACCCTGTTTTACAATACCAAGGTCTTTTTCGCTTATTGAAAGTGTGTTTATAACTTCAGGTGTTGTTTCATAAATAACTTCTGATAAATCCGCAGAAAGAACGGATTTAATCATATATGGTTTATATCTTGTTCCGCCATTTGCAATAGTAGAGCAATAGTTTACAAGCTGAATTGGTGTAAAAAGGTTATCTGACTGACCGATAGCTGCCTGAACAGTATCACCCGGATTCCAGGTTTCACCATTTGCTTCTTTATTGGCAACACTTGCAAGCATCCCGGAAGCTTCCGGTAATTCCACACCTGTTTTCTGACCTAGCCCTAAAAGAGTTGAGTATTTATTAAGTTTATCAATACCCAATTCACGACCTAACTCAAAGAAATAAATGTTACAGGATTTTTCGAGAGCAGTTGTAACACTTAAATATCCGTGTCGGCTAAGACACTGGAAAGTCTGGTCTTCAAGTACATAATGATTAGTACAGTTATAAGTCGAACCGGCATCAATCTTTTTTTCTGAAAGTCCTGCAATGGCAACTGCAGGTTTCATTGTTGAGCCCGGTGCATACGCACTTAAAAGTGCTCTGTTCCAGAGTGGACTGTCTCCATCGCTTGAAAGTTTATCGTATTCACTGAAATATTTTGTAATATCAAAAGTCGGGTAAGATACACACGCTAAAATTTCACCTGTTCTTACATTTTGAACTACTACTGCACCCGCTTCACCAAAATACGGAAGGTTCTTATTTTCTTTCAGTGCTTTGGCGAGTGATTTTTCTGTCACAGATTGAAGTCCTGAATCTATTGTTGTAACAACAGTTGCCCCTTGTTCCGGTGCTAAAAGAAATGCTTCTGTAACAGAACCATCGGAAGACTCGGTAGTGGTTTTTATACCATTTTTACCCCTTAAATATTCTTCCATAACACTTTCAATACCACTTTTTCCATATTTATCATTTATGGTGTAAGAGTTATTTACATAAGAATCTTTTTCTGCTTTTGTTATTTCATCATCATTTAAAATCTGTTGAAGTTTTATTTTTTCGTACTCATATTCTTCGGCACTGATTGAACCTACAACACCTAAAATATGTGAAAAAGCAGTTGTATCAGAATACTCACGATATGTTGTACTTTCTTCTGCTACACCTTTAAATACACCACTGTTTTCAAGCACAATAGGTATAATATCCAGTGGTACATCTTCTGCAAAAGTATAAGGAGAAGCAACCGAAAATCCGTAGTATTTCATACCAAAACATACAGACGCTATTTTTCTTGCTTCGACTCTGCTATATTCTTGTAATTTATATCTTTCTATAAGTGCATCAAGACACTCGTCAGGTGTTGATTTCTCACCTTCAGGGAGTTCAAGCATACTTTCAGAAACCATAAATTTAAATTCGGCTTCCTTTTCTTTATCAACTACCAATTTACCCTTTTTGTTATAAACAACAGGCAGTCTGTCAAGCCACTCGGCATCATTTTCTTCAAACAATTTTATAAGTTCGAAAATAACTCTGTTTCGTTCTTCCTGATTTTTATATGAAGGGAATTCCGAATATTTAAACACAAGAGAGTAACCTTGTCTGTTAGTAACAAGCGGATTACCACTCGTATCAAGAATTTCACCACGGGATGCTTTAATAGTTGTTTGTGTAACCGCAAGATTTGCACTTGCCGCTTTATACTCAGCACCATCTATTATCTGTATTTTCACAAGGTAAAGTGCAAGACTTACAAAAACCGCAATAATAATACTTACACCTATACGGGTTCGTTTTTTTCTTTGTTCTTTTGTCATTTATTTCACCTGAATTCTAATATTCTTCTACTGTTCTGTTCGATTCAAATACTACTCTCACTAAAAAATAGTAAACAGGAATAAACAACGATGTAAAAATAAATGATGGCAAATAAAACCTTAAAATCTGACTTAATGGATAACCGCCACCATCAAGCACAATATAAATCATAATATATAAAGCAATATAAGCCCCAACTGCACTAAGCCCTAAAACCACCGCAGTTATAATATTATTCTGCATAAGTCGGTTTATCAAAATACTGCATACAGCACATAAGAGCATAAAAACTAAAACATTATAACCGTCAACCCCCACGGATAAATCCCACAGAAGTCCTGCAAGAGCACCTAAAAGTGCTGAAACAATTTCTCTTTCAAACATTGAAATTGATATAAGTAAAGGTATAAGCAAAAATGCGTGAGCATCAAAAACACCATTCACTCGGGCACCTGTATTCTGAATAATTGCAGTAATAATTATCGCAACTACAAAAATTATTCTTCTTTTGATTTTAGGTTTGTTATTATCGTAATTCACGCATTTCACCTGCCTTTAAAACATTTTAAGAATTATTTGTCTGCGTCACTTTCACCCTGACCTATAAACGATGTAACAACAAAAACATCTGTCAATTCATTAAGGTCTGTGTAAGGTTTTATTGTAGCATAGGTAGATGTTGTAATTTCATCAGTAGCAACAGAACTTACCTCGCCTATAATTAGTCCGTGTGGAAAAACACCACCTGAACCCGATGTACACACAATACCACCACTGACAATAGAACTGTTTCTTTCAAGGCCCTGCAATTTACAAAGCCCATCTTTTAAAAGTTTATTGTCACCTGAAACATAACCGTATTCTCGCGTTGCTGATTCGTAAGCACCAATATTTATTCTGGGATCTAAAACTGTATAGACAACGCTTGTAGACAAATTGACTTTTTTCACTATACCAACAACATAGTTACCATAAATAACAGGGTCATTTACCTCTATACCTGAAGTAGAACCTGCATTTATAACGAATGAACCATAAGGGTCTGCAGCATCCCTTGAAACTACTGTTCCGTAAGCGAACTGGTAGTCAGGATTCTGCACCTTTATATCATAAAATTCTTCGTAAGCTACAACTTTTTGTTTTAGTTCTTCATAATCTGCAAGTTGTTCTCTGTAATCTGAAACCTGTTTTTCCAACTCTTCAATTTGTTCAAGATATTTTGATGAAGATGTAAATGCAGCAGAAAGCCCTGACATTTCAGATGAAAAACTGGAAGCAAGATTTTGTAATGGTGTAAAGACGAAACTCATAGCAGAAGTAAATGGTGAACTTGCGTTATGTGAAAACGCGGCACATATAATGCCAAAAAAAATCACCGCCGCAATTGCTACAAGACGCTTGAAACTTGCACTTTGTAGAAATCTTTTCATTTTAATTAACCCTTCTTATTAAATCCAAGGAAATCTTTTTCAAGACAAATACCAGTACCATTAACAACACAGTCAAGTGGATTTTTTGCTACATGAACAGGCATACCTGTACCAGCCGCAATAAATTTATCAAATCCTCTTAAAAGTGCGCCACCACCTGTGAGTGTAATACCTTTTTCTACAATATCCGCCGCAAGTTCCGGTGGAGTTCTGTCGAGTGTATATTTAATAGCATCGAGAATCTGGTCAACAGATTGTGCCAACGCTTCTCTTACCTGTTCACTTGTAATTTCAACAGAAGCAGGTAAACCACTTATAGTACTTCTACCTTTAATTTCCATTGCCGCTTCACCTTCATAAGGGTAAGCAGAGCCTAATTTTACTTTTATATCTTCTGCAGTTCTTTCACCAATTAAAAGATTCATTGTATTTCTAACATAAGAAATAATTGCTTCGTCAAAATTGTCACCAGCCATTTTTACTGACTTTGATGTAACAATATCACCTAATGAAATAACTGCAACTTCACTTGTACCACCGCCGATGTCAACAATCATACTACCGGTTGCTTCAAGTACAGGAAGTCCCGCACCAATAGCCGCAGCCATCGGTTCTTCAATAAGACTTACATATCTTGCACCCGCACTCTTTGCAGCGTCGTGAACTGCACGGCGTTCAACTTCTGTAACACCTGACGGAATACAAATCATAACTCTCGCTCTGTTAAAAGGTGAGTTACTTATAGCACGGCGTATAAATTCTTTAAGCATATCAGAAGTCATATCGAAGTCGGCAATAACACCATCTTTAAGTGGTCTTACCGCAGTAATAGAACCTGGTGTTCTGCCTATCATTCTTTTAGCATCGGCACCAACCGCAACAACAGTTTTCGGGTTAGTTCTTTCATCAACTGCAACAACAGAGGGTTCTCTTATAACAATGCCTTTACCTTTAACAAATACCAATGTATTTGCAGTACCAAGGTCAACACCTATATCTTGCGAAAATAATTGTGAAAATATCATTTTTTTAATCCTTTCTCTCTCTTATTTTTTCTTCAGTATATATGTTACGAAAAATACTGTTGCGAGTACCATAACTATTGTAGCACCTGCAGAAGTATTTATATAGAACGATGTAATAAGTCCTGTTACACCACAAAGTAATGATATAACAACAGATATACATAAATAACTTCTTGAATTCTTTGCTATGTTCCTCGAAGTTGCAGCAGGAAGAATGAGCAATGAATTTATAAGAAGAATACCTACCGATTTAATTGAAAACATAACTGCAACTGCAACTGCAACCACAAAAATATTTTCATAAAGAACAGTTTTAACTCCACGACTTGCCGCAAGTTCTCTGTTTATAGAAATAAGTAAAAGTTTGTTATAAATAAGTGACCATAAATTAAGAACACCTAAAAGCACCGCAAAAAGACAAAAAATCTCGTTTGGTGTAACACTTAAAATATCGCCAACTAAATATGATGAATACTTTGAAAACCCTCCACCATAAGAAAGCACTAAAAGACCTAATGCAATCGCGGTTGAAGAAAATACGCTGATTACCGTATCGCTTGACGCGTTACCTTTATTTTTAACTCTTGTTATTATGAGTGCCATTAAAACACCAAATGCTAAAAGAGATATAATTTCATTTTCAATTCCTAAAAGCACACCGAGTGCTACACCTGTTAAAGCACTATGCCCTAACGCGTCTGAAAAAAATGCCATTTTGTTATTTACTGCCATTGTACCTAAAATGCCCATAAGCGGAGCAATTACTATAATGGCTAAAAGTGCATTTTTCATAAACTTGTAATCTGCCCACGAAAACGGCAGAATTACATCGAGAATATCATATATAAAACTCATTACTTTCATTCCAATCCATAAAAGAAACTCTCTTTAAATTCTTTTGAAGAGAACACTTCTTCTGCACTACCACTTTTTAATACAGATTTATTTATAAGAATAACATTATCTGCATATTCTTTTACAATTCCTAAATCGTGAGAAACCATTGCAATTGCAATATGATAATTTGTTTTTAGATTATTAATTACTTCGTAAAATTTTTCGCTTCCCTTTATATCCACACCAGAAACAGGTTCATCAAGAATAAGAAGTTCAGGCAAAGGGTAAAGAGCACTTGCAAGCATTACTCTCTGAATTTCACCACCGGAAAGAACTCCGAGCGTTTTATTTTTAAGTTCAAGGCAACCTACCATTTCCAATGCTTCGTCAATTGCCTTTAACTGTTTTTTATCTTTTTTAAAGCAAACAGGTGAATTTGTTCTACCAATAAGCATAAAATCTTCAACACTTACCGGTGCAGAACGGTCAAAATCAAGATGTTGCGGAACATAACCGATAGTTATATTTTCAATTTTTTCACCGTGATGTGATTCAAAGGTAACTGTACCATCGTGCTTGATTTCGTTGAGAATAGATTTTAAAAGTGTAGTTTTACCCGCACCATTTACACCTATCAATGCAGTAAGCTGACCGCAGAAAAGGTCAAACGAAACGCTTGAAAGCAACACATCTTTGCCTTTTTTTACGCCTATATCTTTTACCGATATTTTACATAATCCACAACCATTTTGTGATGACATCAACTCACCGCCTTTAAAATACCACTCATATTTTCCCGCATTATATCTTCATAAGCGGTAAGATTTTTTTCTCCGTTTATAACAGGGTTAAGCACACAAACTTCTACTCCTGTTTCATTACTTAAAATTGTTGCCGCCGAACCTTTGTAGTCAGGTTCAACAAAAAGAACCTTTACATTATTTTCTTTTATAATTTCTGTGAGTTCTGCAAGACCTTTTGCAGATGGTTCACCGCCCTCGTGACTTTCGACTTTTGCTAAAACATTGAAAGAATAATCATTTGCAAGATAATCAAAAGACTCGTGAAAGGTGATGATATTTTCACCTTTTAAATTTTCAGCTTTTTCCCCAAGTTCTTCGTCAAGAAGCTGAAGTCGCGCAATATATTCATTTTTGTTTTTTTCAATTTTTCCTTTATATTGCGGATACATTTCCGATAAATTTCCAGCGATATTTTCACATTGGACAATTGCATTTTTTGGAGACATCCATATATGCGAATTCACATTATGATGGTGGTGATGCTCGCCCTCTTCGTGATGTTCTTCGTTGCACGATTCAATAACTTCAACATTTTCTGAAGAATCTATAACTTTAATATCATCAACACTCATATAGACATCTTCTAAAAATTCTTCCATACCCGCACCATTTATAATAAAAGCATCTGCGTCAGAAATAAGACGGGCATCTTTACTTAATATCTGGTAATCGTGAAGACAACCGACATTCTGCTCTGCCATACATTCGACTGTAAATTCAGGAATTTCATCAACTATATTCAAAGTAAAAATATAAACAGGGTAAAAGGAAGCAACTAAAAGAATTTTTTCCTTATTTGTTTTTTCTGTGTTACAGGAACAACAAACTGATACAAACACCGTAAGTGCCAGTATACACGCTATTATTCTTTTCAAATTGCTCCCCCCTTGTTTTTAATTATGCAATTATTCTGAACCAGTAAGTATCTTCTGAAGAGTAAAGATCATTTTCTATAAGGATATAGTAAGTACCTTTCTTGAGTTCAATAACGCCTGTTGAAACAACATACTCGTTCTTTGCAGATTGAACTTGTTTTATTTCGTTTCCGTTCTCATCAATAATAGTAGCAATCCATGCAAGTGAACTGTCACTTGTGTAGTCGTGATAGAACTGGAACGCAATATTTCTGTCTTCAGTTACCTCAAATTTGTAGTAGTCTCTGTCAAAATTCATATCGGTTGAAATAAGTGTACCGTAATAGTTTTTAAGAACTTCTACTTCATTTGCAGTTTCTTTTGTATTGTTACTTTCGTGTTCATATAAAATATCGTTGTTACAGGTGTAAATAAGTTCGTAAGGTACTGAAGTATATCTCATTGAATCTGCATCAACCAGAATGTAATATTCCCCAGCAGGTAAGCCCATACCGGTAATGTTTACACCTTCGTCATTCCATTTTGAAATACGCTTAACCATTTCGGTTAAAGTACCATCTTCATTTTTCTTTAACAGACGGACATTCCAGCCATTGTAATCTTCATCAAATTCTTTTTCATCAAAAGCGTGAGTAAAGTTTATTGTTATATAACTTTCTTTTTCAAGAGTAATTCTGAAATAGTCTTTATCAAGCCCCATTACCTTTGGTGCAAGACTACCGCTTACTATTGTATTTTCAGGGAAAATTTCTGCCCTTTCAGGTGTGTCATTTATTTCAAATTCAGTAGTTTCTGAAATACCGGTTTCAACTTTTATACGATATGTCATACCCGTCTGAACCTGAGTTTCGACACATACATAATAAGTACCTGGTTTTAAATTGATTTTGCCTGTACTGAGAGTAGGGTCCTGATATCTTGAGGCAAAAGATGAAATCTCCTGATTATCCTCTGTAAGAAGTCTTACTACCCAACCAACCTGTGGTAATTTATCATCATCGTGAGCAAATGAAACATCAACATAAGTGTCAGCAGTCAACTGGAATTTGAAATAGTCAATATCTGCATCACCTGAACGCTGACCGGATGAGCCATAAATAAGTCTGTTAAGTCTTAATGTATCGGCAGTTTCTTTTGTATCATTGAATTCTTTTTCAAAACTTTCTGTTGGTGTGAAACTTATCATTAAATCGAAATCACCCGGCAAAAACAACTGCCCTGGTTCAACCATTACAACATAAGTACCTTTTTTAAGACCTGTTTCGCCCCAGGAAGATGTAACATCATTCCAGAACGCATCAAAATATGTTAATTCTTTATATTCGTACCAGTCTGCATCGGTTTCATCAACGCTATAAAGTGTTACGCGCCAACCTTCAAGAATTGATTCAGTAGTTTCTTCGTGATTAAAAGTAACACTAAGAGAACCATTTTCAGAAAGCGTAAACATATACGCTTCATAATCTTTTTCGGTATCAATGCTTCCCTTTACAGTTACATTGAAACCGTGTGTGCCTGAACTCAAAGTTTTTGTATTTATAAATGTCGGTGTATTCATATAAAAAAGGTTGTCTTTAACTTCTAACGCAATAACAGTAGCAGAAAGTGCCAACAAACTTAAAACTACCGCAATTAAAATCAAACTGCGTTTTGTAAGTTTTTTCTTCATTGTAAATCCATCCTTTCCAATATGTTTTTTATTTTTTCTTCTGCCTTTAATAAATTCGGAGAGGTATCAGTAAAATTACAAAGAGCAGAACCGATAAATTCAATATTTGTTACAGAAAAAGCATATTTATACTGAGTTACAATATACTCGAGTGCATTCTCACCATCTCTGCCGGATGAAGCAAGAATTATTGCACTTCTTCGTTTTTCTATTTTCTGTGTTTTTTGATATTTATAAAAATATGAGTAGTATGGTTGAAATCTTTCTATAAGCGCTTTCATTGGTGCAGAAACCATCCCGTTGTAAATCGGGGTTGCAAAGACAATTAAATCTGCAGTTTCAAACTCGCTCATAAATAAATCTAAATCTTTGTATTTGCATTGTTCATTTTTTTCGCAGAAATTACAGCCATCACAAAACTCAAATTTTTCTTTGTATGTTTCAAATGCAACTACATTTTCTGTATTTACACTACTTTTTAAAAACTCAACAAGTTTTTTTGTAAATCCGTCATTTCTACTTATACCATCTACAATTAAAATTTTATTATATTTCATAAAATCACTTTGTTTCGTATTTCTGACCACAGTACTTACAAATCAATTCACCGTTTGCAGTTTCGTGAAAAAGCGGTGGCAAATAATCTTCTGTTGAAGTTATGCAATCATCTTTAAGGCATTTAAAATCGTGTGTTGCTTCTTCCATACAAGGCTTTATAAGTCTGCCTGTTCTTTTTGTTATAAGTTTTACAATGATAGCTATTGCCGCATCAACATTATATTCGAGCATTTTAAAGTACTTTGCTCTTTCATCATAGTCGACAGTCTCGCTTATTTCTTCGCCGCGTGGAAGCTGATGAAAAATTGCCAAATCTGGTTTTGCTGTAAGTAATAAACGCTCATCTAAAGTAAAACAATGTTTTCTCGCTTCGTACTGAATTACAGAATCAAAAGACTCTTTTTTTACTTCTGTAAAATATATGCCATCCAACTCAGGAAGCGGTTCAGCAAGGTTATCATAAACTACAAAAGGTTTTTCACGCCTGTCCATTATAGAAATAAAATCATCTGTAATAGGTTTGCCATTTGCAGATATAAAGAAAAACTCATTACCCTTATAAATATTAAGACACTGCAAAAGTCCTCTTACAAGTGGATTGTTACTGAAATCACCTACAAAACCTATTTTCATATTTGAAACATGATTTTTTTCAATCCAGACAGTAGATATATCTGCAAGTGTTTTAACAGGGTACGCTCTTTTACCATCACCTGCATTTACAACAGGAATTGTAGCGTATAATGACGCTGCTCTTGCCGCACCTTTTTTAGGGTGATTCAAAACAATTACATCACCACATGATGACATTGCCATAACAGCATCTTTTAAAGATTCGCCCTCTTTAAATTTAAAATCGAAGTGAGCTCCGCCCATTCTTGTTGCAGCAGTTGTAAATGCCATTTTTGCATTTCTGTCGTCTTCAGAAAATGCCGTTACAAGAGTTCGGTTTACCATTTCTTTTGCATATACATGCTGGTTATCTTTTATGAATGTAACAAGATTGATTGCTTCACGCAACTCTTCGCGTGTAAAATCAGTAATATCTATAAATCGTTTCATAAAAAACCTACTTTCTTCAACAATTTACAACAAGAATGCATAAAACACCATTATCCGTAGAATTATATCACATTTTTCATTAAAATTAAAGAGTTTACAAGCAATTTAATTATTTTTTTACAAATAAAAAAACAGCCCACAGAATTCTGTGAGCTGTTTTATAAAAATTCAATTATGCTTCAACAGGAGCTTCTACAGGACATGAACCTGCACATGCACCACAATCGATGCAAGCATCAGCGTCAATTACATAGATGCCATCGCCTTCAGAAATTGCTTCTACTGGGCAATCTGATGCACAAGCGCCACATGAAATGCAAGCGTCAGTAATTTTGTATGCCATTGTTACTCTCCTCCTTCTTTTATAAAACCCTTTCAGGTTTGTTTGTACTCATTGTAACATATCTAAAAAAAATTTCAATAGGAAATTTTTATTTTTTAGAAAAAATTTATTCAATACCCTTAAGAGCCTCAAGTTCACTCTTATCTACCTGAATTTTTCCGTCCTTAAGAATTTTAACATCTTTTTTAGAATAAACACTTGGTGCTGCTTCAGGTCTGCGTTCAAGCTGAACCTTTACAGTACCTGCTAAAATATTTGTTTCAACTACTGTACCTTTACCTTCTCTTGTATCGACAAGAGCTCCAACTTTTGGTGTTGTTTTATAAAGATATTCATAAGTGTCCTGTTCATATTTTAGGCAACACATAAGTCTGCCACAAGTACCACTGATTTTTGTAGGATTAAGAGAAAGCCCTTGTTCTTTTGCCATTTTTATTGAAACAGGGTGAAAATCAGACATATATTGACCACAACAGAATGGTCTGCCACAAATACCGAGTCCGCCGAGCATTTTAGCTTCATCACGAACACCAATCTGACGCATTTCAATTCTTGTTCTGAAATTAGAAGCAAGAATTTTAACAAGTTCTCTGAAATCTACTCTGCCATCTGAAGTAAAATAGAAAAGAATTTTACTACCATCAAAAGTACACTCTACATCTACGAGTTTCATATCAAGCCCTAATTCAAGAACTTTTTTCTCGCAGTAGGTAAATGCATCTTTTTCTTTTTTTCTGTTAGCTTTTGTGATTTTAATATCTTCTTCTCCTGCTAAACGGATTATAGATTTTAAAGGACGCATAATTTCGCTTTCTGGAACTTCTTTATTTTCCATAGCAATTTCTCCACACTCTACCCCGCGTGAAGTTTCTACTATAACCATATCGCCCTTGTTAAAACTTTTTGAGTCAGGTGAAAAATAATAAACTTTTCCAACCTCTTTGAATTTGACTCCAACAACTTCTGCCATAATGTATCTCCAAGTCTTATTTATTTCTCAAATTAACACATAACTGTGCTACCAAAAGATTGTAATTAGGATTTCCTTGCGTCAATTTAAGTAATTCGTTTGTGCTTTCATAATATCTTAAAAGTGTTTCCACAGAAAAAGAAAAAGCAACTTTTTCTGCTTCTTGTTCCAAATCTTTTATTAATGATTTACTACCATTTTTTATTGCTAATGCATCTCTGAAAAATATTGCTAACGCTGTAAGTGTTTCTACTATTCGCTGTTTATTACCATCAAGCGATGCAGTAGCAGATATTATATCAAATTCATAATTAGATGACAATGCCTCTGAAATATTTTTTACAATTTCAAGTGTTTTTTCTTTAAAAACCAAATCATTGCAACTTTCGCCTATTCTGAAACGCGAAACTCTTGAAAGTACAGTTCCTATAACATTGTTTGCACTTTCTGAAGTAAGAATAAACGCCGTATATGTTGGTGGTTCTTCTAAAATTTTAAGAAGAACATTCTGGCTTTCTACTTTCATCAACTGCATCTCGGGAATAATAATTACCCTTACTTTTGCTTCGTTGGGTGTCTGATAAGCATCTTCAACAATTGGTCTTACATCTTCGTTTTTTCTGTAGTATTTTCTATCAGGGTCCTTAGTAACTCTTATTATATCCGGATGAATTTTCTCATCAGATTTTCTGCAAGACGAACAGGAATTGCAAGGTGTAATGTCTTCTGCATTTTCGCAAACATAAATTTTCGCCAGAAGGTAAGCTATTTCTTCACGCTCTTTTTCAGTTCCGCCATCAATAAGAACTGCGTGCGGTCTTCTGCCACCCGAAACAGTTTTCAAAAGTTCCTGCTTTTTCTGTTCATTTAAACTATCTACATTAAAACTCATAATTTAATAAACTTTTCCATATCTATAACAAAAATTGTTGCCCCGCCGATTGTTATTTCAACAGGTGAAGCACTTAAAAAACCTTCACCGATAAATGGTGGCGCAGTAGGAACCATCTGAGTTCTTCTTGAACAACAATTCTTAAAAATCTCAATAAGTTCATCTACTCTTTCTTCTTCAACACCAACAAGAAATGTCACATTACCTGTCTTTAAAAAACCGCCTGAAGTTGAAAGTTTAGTTGCCTGAAATGATTTTTTATTCATTTCACCGAGAAGTTCATTAGCGTCATCACTGTTAACTATGCCTATTAAAAGTTTCATAAGTGCACCTCCGTATATTGTTACTATATTTTATTATAAACGATTTTATTAAAATTTACAACCTGATATTTCAAGATTTCTTTCTATCACATCTTGTTTACGCCATGAGAATGCTCTGTTTTTATTGTAATCACTTTCATCTTTATAAACTGCTTTTGCTGTTTTATAAAATTCTTTTATCGGTGTAGTTTTAATACTTTTATTCATAGGGCAGATATTCTGACAAATATCACAACCCCATATACATTTGCTTTTTCTTATAAGTTCTGCTTCTGCTTCTGTCAATTCGCCTTTTTTCTGGGTAATTGCAGAAAAGCATTTATTTTCATCCACTTTGCCTTTATATAAAGCATTGTTTATGCAATTTTTTTCACACAAACCACATTGGAAACAAGTTTTAATCTCATTTTCTTCAACTGTAATGTCCAAATCAGTAACAATTTCACCTATAAAACAAAAACTACCATAAGTTTCATTAATCAAAAGTGAATTTTCGCCTTTCACACCAAGTCCAGAAAGACAAGCGGCGTAAACTTCATTAATTGGTGAATTGTCGCAGAAATATTCAAATGAGTAATCAGGATATTCTTCTTTTAAATATGATACCACCTTTTTTAAATACTCACCACATATTTTGTGGTAATCATCAGGAACTGCATATTTAGAAAGATTGGATTTTTGATAATATTCTTCGCCCAAATAATAGGGAAACAAATAAACAATTACACTTTTTGCGTTTACGGGTATACGATTTTTTGCCCTACATTCAAATAAATCACTTTTTATTTTCTCAAAACTACAAACACCAATGGGTAACAAATCATAAAACGGCAAATTTTTCAAATTAAATATATTACACACGACTCAATGCAATCATTACAGGAATTGTCAGAACTGAAAGAAGTGAACAGAAAGCCACCACCGTTGATGCAACACCTGTATCCTTTCCGTATTTTGCCGCAAACATTACTGTATTTGTAGCACTTGGCACAGAAGCCGAAATCATACAAGCAGTAATAATTGTACCTGAAAGACCAATTAATTTAAAAATCGCAAACATAATTGCAGGCAATACAAGAAGTTTTAAAAATGCCACAAAATAATTCTGCTTTTGTTTAAACATTGCTTTCAAATCTGAATTTGCAATATAAGTACCTAAAAATATCATAGCAAGCGGGGTGTTTAAATTTGCAATATGGGTAACTGCACCATTTATAATCTCAGGTAACTCAAGACCCGATATAAACAAAGGCAAACCGACTGCAACAGATAACACTCCCGGATTTAAAACTATAGTTTTTATTTTAAATCCTTCATCGTTTTCAGTACCTTTTTTCATAAGCCATATACCATGAACAAATGAAAGAATATTAAATGCTACTACACCCGCTGAGCAATAAAACACACCTTCACTGCCTAAAAGCGACTGACAAAGTGGTAACGCCATATAACCCATATTGCCATAACTTACAGCATATTTATAAATTGACGAGTTATCTTTATCTTTTCTGAAAAACGGAATAACTATAAAAATGCCTACAACAAGTGTTGTAAACATACAGACAAACGCAAGTAAAAATGAACTTATTGTCTCTTTGTTGAATTCCATATTCAAAAATGACTGAACAATCACAACTGGTGTAATTACATAAAAAAGTAAATCATTTGATAGCTTTGCAGTAGTTTGCTTAAAAATACCAATGCGGTCGGCTATAAAACCGACCGCAACTATCAGGTAAAGAATAGCAACTTGCTGTGCAGCCATCGACATATTCTGAATAAACATTGTTTACTCCCTAAAATCTATTCTTATTATTTCGTTTTTTCATTTCTGCAAGCGAAAGCATTGCATTACCATCAATATTTGGTTGAACTTCCGGTGCATTTTCATCTGTTAAAACAATTTCTCTAACAGGTGCTTTTTCGTTAGAATCAGGAGCTTGGCGTTTTCTCTTTCTTACGACTTTAACGCCATAGTTAAATTCACCATCATCTTCTTTTTCTTCTTCAGCTTCAGAGAAAACGAAGTCATCATCAGTATCCTCGTTATTATCATACAAATCAATATATGAAAGTCTGCCAAAATCTGCCGGTGCAACTTCTTCCTCTTCCACTCTGTCATCAAATGAAATGTACTCTTCGTAAATTTCGTATTCATCATCACCACTTGTAGTATAAGTCACTTGTTCAGGTGGTGCAACTGAAATCTTTTCATTTCTGCCTTCAACAACAGGTTCTGATTTTGCGGTTTTCTTAGGAGATACCATTGGTGGTGGAGCAGGTTTTTTCATAGTAGCATCAACTGTCGCACCTGAACCTTTTACTGCAACATCAACTATGCCCTCAACAGAAAGTTTTGCGGCTTTTCTTGCTTCTTCTGCTTTACGAGCCATTTCTGCTTTTCTCAGTTCTTCTGCTCTACGAGCTTCTTCTGCCTGACGCTTTGTTTCTTCCATTTTGCGTCTTGCTTCTTCTCTGAGTCTTGCTTCTTCAGCCCTTCTCAGTTCTTCAGCTCTACGAGCTTCTGCCTGGCGTCTTGCCTCTTCTTCGGCTTGTCTTCTTGCTTCTTCTGCTTTTCTTTGTTCTTCAAGACGACGCATTTCTTCAATACGACGAGCCTCTTCTGCTTTACGAGCTTCTTCCGCTAATCTTGCTGCTTCGCGTCTTCTGACTTCTTCGGCAATTCTAGCTTCTTCTGCTTTACGAGCCTCTTCTGCTTTTCTTTGTTCTTCAAGAAGTCGTGCCTTTTCAGCAATTCTAGCTTCCTCTGCTCTACGAGCCTCTTCCGCTTTCCTTATAAGTTCAGCTTTACGCTCTTCTTCAAGTCTTATTCTTTCTGCTTCTGCACGCTTTCTTTCTTCTTCAAGTCTGCGTGCTTCTTCTGCTTTTCTTGCTTCTTCTGCCAGTCTTGCCTCTTCCGCTTTACGAGCTTCTTCGCGTTTTCTGAGTTCTTCAGCAATCCTTGCTTCTTCTGCTTTACGAGCTTCCTCTGCTAATCTTTTTTCTTCGGCAATTCTCGCTGCTTCTGCTTTTTTAGCTTCTGCCGCTAATCTTTTTTCTTCAGCAATTCTGGCAGCCTCTGCTCGTCTTGCTTCCTGAGCCAGACGGCGTTCTTCTGCTTTTCTTTCTGCTTCTGCTTTTTTTGCTTCCTGTGCTAAGCGGCGTTCTTCTGCTCGTCTTTCCATTTCAGCGCGTCTTGCTTCTTCTGCCAGACGGCGCTCTTCTGCTTTTCTTTCTTTTTCTGCCTGTTTTGCAGCAGCCGCTGCTTCCATTTCAGCTATTTGTTCAGGAGTAAGAACTTTTTTAGGTCTTCCGCGACCGCGTTTTTCTTCCTGCGGAACTGGTTCTGGAACAGGGTTCTTTCTTGGTCTGCCACGACCGCGTTTTACTTCTTCTACTGGTGCTTCCTGTACCCCTGCAGATTGCAACTGAGTTGCAACAGCTGTAGCAGTAGTCTCAGGGAGTGGATTTTTTCTTGGTCTTCCGCGACCGCGTTTTACTTCTTCAACCGGAGTTTCTACTGCCGGTGCAGGTATTTCTTCAGGAAGTGGGTTTTTTCTTGGTCTGCCTCTGCCACGCTTTACAGGTTCAGCATTTACAGGTGCAGTATAAGTTTCCGCTACCGGAGTTTCATTTATAATCGGACTCACTTCCGGTGTATATGAAACTTCAGCACTGTAACTTCCAACATTACCTTCATAAGAAGTGGTATTTGAGTATATATCATCATTCGCACTATTTTCAACAAAAGTCTCTTCACTTTCTTCAAAACTACTTGTATTTTCTGCGAATGGGTTTGACTCACTGAAACTATAAACTTCGTTATTTTCGTTAATTAAATCACCGATATCATCATTTTTGCTTTCTTCGTGAATAACCTCTTTTTCAGGTTCTTCCACTTTTACTGCTTGTGGGCGTGATGTGATTATTGGTAAAGATTCATCTGTACGCTTCGGAATACCTGCATTTGTTGCTATAATTTCTTCTTCGTAATCATCGTCTGAATTACCGAACTCACCAGTGTTATCGTAATAATCTTCACCGCTTGATTTAAAACCTATACCGAGAGAAGCAAAAATATATGAAACGATAAATATAAGGCACGCAATATCAGCAAAATTAAAAGGATTACTTTCAACTGTACCTCTGCCCACGACAATCATTACTAATCTCGGAATAGTAATAAGTCCCGCAAAAAGTGCCGCCGAAAGACCATAACCATAAATTCCCCACATACTGTCTTCAGTAAAAATACCTGAGGTAATTCTTGCGAATGTAAGGAAGAAAAGCATAAGAAATACAAGCATAATAATTTCAAAGAGTAACTCTGAAACACTCGTAAAACTTATAGCATTCATAAGTTTTGAAACAAGTCTTGTAATAGCCCAGCACAAAGGTGAGAGTGCTAAAATTTTAAATTCCTTATACTGTCCTTTACCTGTTAAATGCGAAATAGCATATACACCAATATAGAATATTGAAAGGACAGCAAAAACCAACTGGAGAATTATAAACGCTCCACCGGCTTCAGTAATGTTCTGACTTAAAGTCGGCATATAAGCAGACATAGCCTGTCTTGATGGTAAAATCTTAAATAATACTGAAAATACATCAACTAAAAAGGCTACACCTAAAACTGATGATGAAACACCTAAAAGCATATTTTTACCTTCAGGTAATTTCGGTGATGGTACTTCTTTACTCATAAACGAAAGGATAATAAATGCACCGACAACCAGCAAAAGAATTCCGTAAAGTAAATAGATTATTCCGCTGTCTTCAGTATAAAAGCCTGTTTTATTATCAACTAACGCTAAAAGCTCATAAACTCTTACTGGCAACGCAATGAGTGTTGCAACGGCAAATATGAACAATAAATAACGCAATTTAATTGCTTCATAAGCACCTTTAATTCGCTTCATAACTTAACCCTTCCTGTTATTTTTATGATAACCATATAACAAATTCATCTTTCGTCTAAAGGAATATACTTTGAAGTGCCTGTTGCACTTTTTCTTTCATCAATAGGAACATATTTTGCAGGAGCAGCAACGCTCTTATAGGCAGGTCTTATTACTCTGTTACCTGCAATGAGTTCTTCAATTCTGTGAGCAGACCAACCAGCCACACGAGCAATAGCAAAAAGTGGAGTGTAAAGGTCTTCAGGAATTCTTAACATCTGGTAAATAAGGCCAGAATAGAGGTCGATATTTGCACAGATTTTTTTATTCTGACCTTTTTCTTTTGCAAAAATTTCAGGTGTAAGTTCTTCAATAAGTGAAAGAGCTTTAAATTCATCACCAAAACCTGATTTTTCTGCAAAACTTTCTGCTTCAGCTTTAAGAATTCTTTCACGAGGGTCAGAAAGTGTGTAAACCGCGTGGCCCATACCATAAACAAGACCACTACCGTCACCGGCTTTTTTATTTATAACATTTTTAAGGAAGTCAGCAACCTGACCTTCGTTTGTAATATCACTTACATCTTGCTTTAAGTAATTGAGCATTTCAACAACTTTAATATTTGCACCACCGTGACGAGGACCTTTAAGTGAACCTATACCAGCAGCAAGAGCAGCGTATGTATCAGTGCCGCTTGAAGAAAGCACTCGTGTTGCAAATGCGGAGTTGTTACCGCCACCGTGTTCTGCGTGAAGAATAAGACAAAGGTCTAAAAGTTTTGCTTCTTCATCTGTAAATGTACGGTTTGAACGGGTTGTATAAAGAATTGACTCTGCAGTTGAATGTTCAGGTTTAATTGGATGAATGTACATACTCTTTTTGTAGTAATGCCTTCTTTTAACCTGATAAGCATAAGTCATAATTGTAGGCAACTGTGCTAAAATCTGCAAACTCTGACGAAGTACATTTTCAATTGATAAATCGTCAGGATTATCGTCATAAGAATAAAGCGCAAGTACTGAACGGGCAAGTTTGTTCATAATATTTGGTGATGGCGCTTTAATAATCATATCTTCAATAAAATCTTCAGGGAGTTCCCTTGCAGCAGCAAGAATTTTTCTGAAATTCTCAAGTTGTTCTTTTGTTGGTAGATTGCCAAAAAGGAGTAAATAAGAAACCTCTTCGTAACCAAAGCGATTCTCACTTCTACAACCTGTAACTATATCCTGTAAATCAATACCGCGATAAATAAGTTTACCTTCAATAGGTGTTCTCTCGCAGTCTTTAATATAGTAGCCTTCTACCGAGCATATCTTACTAAGACCTGCCATAACGCCACTACCGTCACGATTACGAAGGCCTCTTTTAACATCAAATTTTTCAAAGTATTCCTGAGAGATTGCACTGTTCTTTTTTATTTCATCGCAAAGTGGTGTAAGTGCATCGTTAGGAATAGGTGAAATATATGTCGGCAAAATTTCCACTCCAATCTTTTTTACTCTAAGTTATTAAATGAAAAAATAATTCATATTATTTTATAACAAAACAAAAGAAAAGTCAATAATAAAAGCAAAAGGATGGTATCATAAATATTATGAAAAATTACTTAATTTCTATCATTTTTATATTCATTTCGCTAATAATTACACCCGTTACTATACTGAGTAGTGGTATCACCGAATCAAAAAATGTAGTAAGCAACAATATTCAAAGTGAAAACCGAGAAGAAGAAACTACAACAATTTCGTCCGGTGATACCACTACAGATACTATCACTGTATTTTTAAGTGATACAAAGGAAAATTTAGCGGTGAGCGAATTTGAATATGTATGTGGAAGTGTAGCGGCAGAAATGCCGCTTATGTACCACGAAGAAGCATTGAAAGCACAGGCAATTGCTTGTTATACAAATAGTTTAAGGCTTAAAAACTCAAAAAATAAATCCGAAATAAATGGTGCTGATATTTCAGACAACCCTGCCACTCACCAGGGTTACTTAACAAGGGAAGAGCGCAAAGAAAAATGGGGTGAAGACTACCAGAAATACGAATCCAAACTGGAAACAATTGTAAAAGAGGTCGAGGGAGAATTTTTAACTTATGACGGTGAATATTGCCTGTGTGCTTTTTCTGCAATATGTACAGGCACTACAGAAAGCGCAGAAAATGTGTGGGGAGAAAAAATTCCGTATTTAGTAAGTGTAAAAAGCAGTGGTGACACACTTTCCCCACAATATTCATCAACTAATACATTCACTAAATCGCAATTTATATCAATAATGAAAGACCTTGATGTTTCAATAAATTCGAAAGCGAATTTAAAAGATATAACAGGCAAAAGCAAAACTTCAAAAGCAGGAACTGTTTTAAAAATTGAAATAAATAAAAAAAGTCTTACCGGTGAACAAATAAGAAATGCTTTTTCTTTAAGAAGTTCTGCATTTAAAATAACCGCAACCGAAAACGAAGTTACTTTTAAAGTAAGCGGTTACGGTCACGGAGTCGGAATGAGCCAGTATGGTGCCGACTTTATGGCACGACAAGGCAGTACTTATGATGAAATTTTAAAGCATTATTACAAAGGTGCAGAGATTGAGAAATAAACAATCACTCCGATTGAAAAATCAAAATTTTTCAATCGGAGTGTAATTTCAAATCACTGCACCGCAAGAAAATCAGATAACCGCTACGCCTTCCCATTCTTTTGCAGGGCTTACTTCGAGAAGCTTTGCAATTGTCACTGCAACATCTTTAATTGAAATTGCGCCTAATTCTTTACCCTTTTCGAAGCGATTGCCGCAGAACACAATCGGGATTGTCATATCTTCAGGGATGTCATCACCATGGCAACGGTCGTGACCACCGTGGTCTGCAAGAAGAATTATTGTGTAATCATCAGGAATACTGTTTTTGAGCTTTTCTGTGCAAGAGAGAGCCTTGCTTACGCTTTTCATATATTGCTCACTCATCCAACCACAATCGTGACCGCCGACTTCATCTGTTTCACCTAAATAGAGGAATAAAAAGTCCGGATTTTCTTCGTTGATATATTTAATAGCCGCATCTGTGATTTTTGTGTCGGTATCGCTTTGTTTGTGTTGATTCAAACAAAGTGCTGTGTGAAGATGGTCAGGTCTGCTTAAATCTCTTAACTCTTCCCATGTGTAGAAAAACGCACATTTTTTGTCATGGTTATCAAGACGGTCAAAAAGGCTTTCAATCGGTCTTACCTGTGGTACATAAGTATTTGATAAAATACCATGGCGCATAGGGTCAACACTATGGAATAAAGCCAGGTGACAAGGAAGTGTTACAGATGGCATAACAGTCTGTGCCGTAAGAGAATATGTACTCTCTTTTATGAGTTTTTCTGCAAATGGATTACCGCACTGCATCATACCATCAGGACGCATACCATCAACTAATACTAAAATTACTTTTTCAGACATTTTAAAGTCCCCTTTTATATATTTATTTTTTAATTTTTACAATAAATTCAGTACCTTTACCAATTTCACTTTCTACTGAAATTTCATAATTATTTCTTTCAGCGATTTTCTGAACAAGAGCAAGTCCCAGACCATTACCCTCTTCTGCGTGAGATGTGTCACCCTGGTAAAATTTATCAAAAATATGTGATTTAGTTTCTTCATCAATTCCGCAACCTGTGTCTTTGATTTTTACTGTAATAAATTCATCATCTGAAGTCTGAATCAATGAAACCTTACCGCCATTTTCAGTGAATTTAAATGCATTTGAAAGAAGATTGTGCCAAATAATATCCAAAAACACAAAATTATCATTTATAATAGCCCTGTCTTCCATATCGGCTATAAATTCAATATTTTTTTCTTCCCACACTTCTTCAAAAGACAAAGCACAGTCAGAAAGCTGACGACACAAATCGTACTCTTTTTTCTCAGGTAAAATCTTTCTGTTTTCAATTTTGCTGAGTCTCAGAATGTTAGTAACCAAATCTGAAAGTTTTTCTGTACTTTCTATTACTATTTCAATATATTCTTCGCGTAATTTTTCAGGTAATTCTTTATCTTTTAACGCAGTTGTGTAATTATTTATAACAGAAAGTGGCGTTTTTATTTCGTGAGAAACATTTGAAATAAAATCATCCTTTAATGATTCAATACTATTTAATTCTGCAACCATCGTATTAAAATCACGAAACATTATATTTATATATGAATTATCCCTGAGCGTTTCGTCAAGGTCTATCTCAACCGAGAAATCACCTTTTGCAACTCTTCTTGTTGCATCGCTTATTTTCTGAAGGTGCTTACTGTAATTTACCTTTACAAAATAAAGAATAAATCTGTAAACAACCGCCGCCATTATAAGATAGTACGCAATATACCACAAACCATATTTGGTAAAAAAAACTGAAAAGTTAAACTCAAACATAAGCGGAGGAATAAGAGCTAAAACCAACGCTATAGTAACCGAAATTACATACCCTTTAAGTGAAAAGAAAGAAACTTCTTCAGGCTGAGACCTTTGAATATTCCTCTGCTTTGATTTTTTGTTATATTTCATTTTAATACCGCCTTGTAACCAAGACCATGAATTGTAACAATTTTAAAATCTTCACAACAAGCAAATTTTTCTCTTAATTTGGTAATATAAACATCGACTGAACGAAGACTTGTACTACTGTCAACACCCCAGAATTCGTCAAGAAGTTGCGAACGAGAAAATGTCTTTTTAGGATATGACAGAAGTTTATAAAGAATATTGAATTCTCTTACTGTTACAGATACATTTTCGCCATTTACGGTTGCAGTCATTTCGTCTGCATCAAGCAAAAGTTTGCCAATAGTTATTTTTCTGTCAGAAATAATATTTGCTCTGCGTAAAATAGCACCTACTCTTAAAATCAACTCATCCAAATCAATAGGTTTAACCATATAATCGTCAACGCCTAAATTAAAACCTTTTTCTTTAGATGCATAATCATCTTTTGCTGTCATAAAAATTACCAGGATATTCTTGTTTATTTTTCTTACATTCTGAAGGAATGCAAAACCATCTGTTTTAGGCATCATTATATCTGAAATTATCATATCATAAAGACTGTTATACATAACATTATAAGCCTCATCTGCTGTAAAGCACCCTGTTGCAGAATAACCATTCTTTGTAAGATGTGCACACACAATCTGATTGAGTTTAACATCATCTTCAACTACTAAAATATTTACCAAAATGAACACCCCTTTATCTGTTTTTCAATCAATCAACTTATTCTACCATATATTTCAATTCAGTACAACTAAAAATTATTGCTAAATTTACTTGCTTTTTTTTGTAAAATGTAGTAACATAACTGTATATTTGCATTTTAAGTTCAATTCCCTCGAAAATATTAACAATATCTTAATGAATGGTACTTTTCCGTGAATATTTCGGGTGTTTTTCGAGAACTTTTCACTGATTTTATATCAGGAGGTACAGAATGTTAAAAAAATTGCTGAAACTCGCACAAAAAGATTTATATGTTCAGGCAGTTTCTATTTTTGCTATACTTTTAAGTGTAACTGTTGTTGCAGTAGCTTACATAAAAACAACTACAGATGATAAAAAAACAGACAACACCAACACTTCTTATAATTATGAAACTTTACCGGGGCAAACGGAACTTTCAACAAATGTTGCAGTTATATCCCCACTCGATACAACTTTACCGCAAACAATTGCAGATAATGGTTGGCAGAACACTCCTGTTACCCAGCAGCAAAACCCTGCCGGTAATGCTGGTTCTTCGGTTTCTAATTTAGGAAAGGCAGAAATACTTTCAAAAATGACTTCCGCAATCAACCAGACTAAAGCATATAATGGTAATTTAGCAGTACATCACTCTGAAAGTTTTACTGCAAACATCACTGAATGTACAGGTGGTGCAATTGGTCAGAAAGTTGCAAACGCTCTTGTAGGTGCAGTTGTTAAACCTACTGACCAGACTCTTAATTTTTCAAACGGTACTGCAGTTACAAATGAAGGGGAAACAACGCAAATTCTTCTCCCTAAAAATGCTCAGTTTTCTCTTTCTGCAGATGGTATTAAATCTGCAAATGCTTATCAGGAAGGTAATCTTACAGTTTATATAGTCACACTTGTGCAGGAGAATGTTGATCAGGTAAAAATCCCACATCACAACTCAAAGGGTGTCGGTTATCTTAATGTTGCTTCTATCGACCTTATGGGTATGACCATTACAAGTGGCGAAATTCAATATTTAGGTTCAAGCATTATGATAAAAGTCAACCCGCAGGGTTATGTTACTTACGCAAGATACACAATCCCCCTTCATGTTTACGGTGAAGGTGCAAAAGGTTCTTTAAGCGGTTACGCTGTATTTGATGGCGAACAGACTGAAATATGGGAATTACCGTTATAATAAAATCAGTTAATACACCGAGCAATCGGAAAAATATAAAGTATATTGATAAGGATGAAAGAAATGGGTATTAAAGAGACTGCTATTAAATTGGCTGTTAAGAAAGGTGTTAAATATCTTAAAGAAGATGTTGACACAAACTCAATCAAATTGATTGACAAGGGTCTTAAACTTACAGAAGGCAAGGACCTTTACCACAATGCACTTTTGAAACTCAGAGAAGGTATGATTGACCCTAATCACGAATGGGCAAACTTCGTTAAACATATTATTGAATATGTTGACGCAGATATTATTGAAAAACTCGTACCACCTTTTATGAGTGCATTTATCCGTGGTTACGAATTAAGAAAAGCAGCTCAGAAGAAATATGATTGCAATATTCCTTGGGCTATTCTTTTAGACCCTACTACTGCTTGTAACTTAAAATGTACGGGTTGTTGGGCTGCAGACTACTCAAAAGCAAGTCAGCTTACTTATGATGATATTACAAACATTATCAAACAAGGTAAAGAAATTGGTACATTCGTTTATCTTTACACAGGCGGCGAGCCACTTATGAGAAAGAAAGACCTTATAAGAATCTGTGAAGAAAACCCTGAATGTCTTTTCATTTCTTTCACAAATGGTACCTTAGTTGACGATGCATTTGCGGATGATGTAAAAAGAGTTGGTAATTTATTACTCACAATATCTATTGAAGGTAGTGAAGAAACAACTGATGCCCGTCGTGGTAAGGGTACATATCAAAAGGTTCTTTCTGCTATGGCAAAGCTCAAAGAGCGTGGCGTTCCTTTCGGTGCTTCACTTTGCTATACAAAATTAAATGCAGATGTTATTGCATCTGACGAATATGCAGATTTCCTTATTGATCAGGGTGTTATTTTCGCTTGGTATTTCACATTCGTTCCGGTTGGCGCAGATGCTACAAACGAACTTATGGCAACTGCTGAACAACGCGAACTTATGTACAACCAGATCAGAAAATGGCGTTTCCAGAAAGGTGCTCAGAAACCAATTTTCACAATCGACTTCTTTAATGATGGTGAATATGTTGGTGGTTGCGTTGCTGGTGGTAAGCAATATTTCCATATCAGCGCAAATGGTGACTGTGAACCTTGCGTTTTCGCTCACTACTCAAATGTAAACATTAAAGAAGCAACTCTTATTGATGCACTTCAAAGCCCTATCTTTATGGCTTACAGAGAGCGTCAACCATTCAGTTCAAATATGCTTCGTCCTTGTCCTGTTATGGACCAGCCTGGTGCTCTTAAAAGAATGGTTGAGGTTTCAGGTGCTAAATCTACTGACCTTAACTGTCCGGAACCGGTTGAAGATTTATTCAACAAAATTGTTGATGTTTCTGCTAAATGGAAAGAAACTGCAGACAGAATGGAAAAAGAACATGGCTTTATTAACTTCAGACTCAGAAGTATAAGTATTTATGATGATGCTGAAGCAAAACATATTAAAGACTACAAAGATTTTGAATAATAACGAGGGCATCGAGTAATCTCGGTGCCCATTTTAAAAAGGTGTTGAAATATTTGGAGACGATATTAAACAAAAATTTAGTTAGAGTTAAAAATCCTGAAGCAGTCGGCATTTCTTCAAAAGTTATAAGCGAAATGCTTGAGGAAATGGAAAGAGAAGATTGTGAACTTCACAGCCTTATGATTCTCCGTCACGGCAAGGTGGCAGTTGAAACATATCAATCACCACTCAAGGCTTCTGACCCACATATGGTTTACTCTGTCAGTAAAAGTTTCCTTGCTACTGCTTACGGTTTTGCTTTAGATGAGGGGCTTTTAACAAAAGAAACCAGGTTTCTTGATATATTCCCTGATTACAGACCCAAAAGACAAGATAAATATTTAGAAAAACTTACAATTGACCACCTTGTTTCTATGACAAGTGGTAAATCAGCCTCTGTCAAAGGCAGAGAAGAAAAAGACTGGATTAAATTATATTTAGATTCAAAATGGGCATTTGAACCTGGCACAGACTGGCGTTACATAAACGACAATTTTTATGTTGCAGCGGCGGCTATTACGAGAGTTACAAAAATGTCTGTTACAGAGTACCTTACTCCACGACTTTTTACTCCTCTCAGCATAGATGTGCCTGTATGGGAAAAATCGCCTACCGGAATTGAAGCAGGTGGTTGGGGACTTTTCTTAAAAACAGAAGATATTGCAAAACTTATTCTCTGCTATATGAATGGCGGTAAATATAATGGTGAACAAGTAATTCCTGAATGGTGGACCAAAGAAGCAACAAGTTACCACAATGACAACTCATCTTCACAATCAAAACCTGACTGCAAAGCGGGTTATGGTTACGGATTCTGGCGTTGTGCCGGAATGGAAAACACCTACCGTTGCGAAGGACTTTATTCACAATACGCAATTGCAATCCCTGACTATGATGCCTGTGTAATTACAACAAGCAGTAACTCTAATCTTCAACAGACACTTGATATTATATGGAAATATATTAAAAATGCGTTTATTGAAGAAACTGACACAGAAGATTCTGTTAAATGCGAATTGGCACCTGAAGCACCACCAGTAGTAACAGAAAGAAGTTCTTTAGAAAAAGAGGTTGAAGGTAAAATTTATACTTTAAGAAAACCAATCTTTCTTAACAAGGCAGTTCACATCCCTGTTAGCTCGTTACCAATGCCAGTTGTTTATTATTTAGAGAACCGTGGCGGTAATATGACAGATATTTCTTTCAAATTCAATGAATACGGTTTCCATTTCAGTTGGTCTGAAGATGGTGGCGAAAAGAATACCATCCCTGTTGGTATGAACGGAACACCTTTAAATGGTGAGATTCATTTAAGTGGTCTTACTTATAAAGTAATTTCAGACGCACACTGGGAAGATGAAAAAACTCTTACTATTACAATAAGAGCACTTTCTGCAGTTGCAAAAAGAATTCTCACCTTTAAATTTGATGGTGACAAAATCACTATGTACCCTGATATTTATCCGGAGCTTGAAAAGAAAGCCAGAATTATCGGTGATACATTAAAAAATGTGTTAAAAGGAGCTTACTTCCACGCGTGGATAGATTTTCTTGTACCGAGAATTAAAAGGATACTTTTTCCGAAACATACGGGTAAGGTTAGGAACTAGGAATCAGGAACAAGAAATTAGTTAAAGGAGAAGAAATGAAAAAGGCAGATAACAATTCTTTTTTAGAGTTTTTAGAAAAAGATATTATTAAAAACTTCTATTTGTGCGATAACATTGTAAATAGCGGTAAAGATGGTTATGCAATTAAATCTGTTGAAATTTACACTACAGATGGTACTCCAAGTGATGATTATGTTGTTTTAACAGAAAATATATTTGATGAATTGATTATTGAAGTTAAAACAAGCACTGAAATTCTTATCTCTGATATTTTTTCGCACATTAAAAAGGTTGCGAAAAAATACAAAAAATTAAGAATTGGTGCTAATGATACTGATTTCTTTAGTTCTGCTATTTTCAAAAAGTATTTCAAACTACAAAAAACTTATTACGCAGATTTTGGCGTATTTGCACACTTCTCAAAGAATGATTTAATAGAATTTGATATCCCGCAAAATGTGTCAATTCAAACTGAAACTGATTTTTCAAAATATTCTGATTGTGATGACGAAAACTGGGATGGTCTTGAATCTTTAATCAAATACAAAAGTGAAACCGATAAACTTTTTGTAATAAAAGAAAATGACGAGTTTTGTGGCTACTTAATGGCAAATAACTCATATAAAAACATTTATGATATAGCAAATGTATTTGTCAGCGAAAAATATCGCGGTAAAAATTATGGTGCATACCTTACAAGTTATTTTGCGAAGTATTGTTATGAAAACAATTTTATTCCACATTACGGAACTGCAATTTCAAAATATTCAGAAGACGTTGCAGAAAAATGTGGTTTTAAAGAAAGCTACAGACAGCATTATGCAGATGTAAAATTCAAATTTATATCTTTATAATTTTTACACCCTACAGAAAATTTTTAAAATTATCTGTAGGGTGTAATTCTATATCCTAATTCAAACTTTCATTTAACTTTTTTGTACATTTTCTTGTTACTACAAAAACAATCGCCCAGATAATTAAGTAACCTAATACGAAACAAATTGTAAAAATCATAATTGGTTTAAGCGATGATTGAAGCCAACCGTTGAAAAGGTAAAGTAGAATATAATCAAGGTAGAGCACGACTCCGTGAATAAGTGCGGCAGAAAATGGTGAGAGTTTATCAATTGTATAAATCACAGTAATTCCTGCGGCAATAAATGCTAAAAGAGTTGATGAAAATATTCCTATTACAACCTCACCTACTGTAAAATTTTCAACTGCACCAACTAAACCTAATATACCATATACGATTGCTAACACGAGTGGTCCACCAAAACAAAAACTCATTCCGCGTTTTAAAAATTCAATTGCATATTTTTTCATTTTAACACTCTCCTTTTAACTTGTGGCAAACATCTTCTTGAAATATAATCGGTATAACCTGACTTAAATTCAATATTTACTCCGCCACTGTAAGTTGAAATAAATTTTTTGATTTTACTGATATTTGCAACTGATGATTTATTGATTCTGATAAAAGAGCTGGTAAGCATTTTTTCAACTTCGTAAAGACGATTTTTTATTAAATATTTTCCACTTTCTGTTATTGCCCACACCTTGTTGTCAATAACCGTTACACACTCTATATTTTTTATTTCTAATATAACAGTTTCGTCTTCACTGAAAGCGACAATTTTATTTTCACCAACATATTCTTTTACAAGGGTTTCGATTCTGTCAGTTAGTTCGCTGGATTTTTTCACTCTTGCAGTTATCAACTCTTCGTTCTCGTTATCAATTATCAGTTGAAAGTTCATATCATCAACTCCTTTCATTTATGTTATACCATAAAAATTTTTGATTGTGTAAAATTTCAAGTAAGCGGTTGATTTTTTAATCTGAACGGTAAAAAAATATCTCTCCACCGTATTTCCTCAAAATACGGTGGAGAGAATATCTTTAGATATTATTTAAAAGTTCCGGTAATCCCTTAATTACACTCGGAAGTGCTTTAACAATAAGTTTTACAATACCCCAAGTTAATGGTTCTTTGTCATTAAGAATATCAAGGAGTCTGCCTGCCATTTTTGGACTGAACACACCCATTGACATTGAAATGAAGTTTTTAACCGGTGTCTGTACTGCAATAGCGTACGCCATATTATCAGTACCAAGAATTTTAGCTATAAGACCAACAATCTTTTTACCATTTTTACCCTGACAAGAATCTTCAAGAGTATTTGCAATTGTAAGATTAGGGTAACAAATAACATCTTTCTGAGGAATTGGGAAACCAAGAAGTTTTTCAAATTGTTCATCTGTAATATTCTTAACATCTGCAGTAGCGTATGCCGGGTACATTGCTTTCATATCAGGTACTTCTTTATCACAAGTTGAAGTAACATTTACAGAAGAAGTAAGAAGAATATTTCTTGAAGATGCACCAACAAGAATATTATATTTACCGCTTTCAACATGCCAGTCATGAATTTCTACATTATAGAAAGCAAATGCTCTTTTGGAAAGTTCAATATGAACTTCTTTTTCTTCGCCTGCTTTTAAGTATACTTTCTTAAAGCCTTTTAATTCTTTTTCTGCTCTGAAGATTTTAGTATCTTCTTTAGAAACATAAACCTGAGCGATTTCTGCACCATCTCTGCTACCTGTATTCTTGATTTTGAATTTAACAGTAATAGTGTCAGTATCTTTAATATCATCGTTTGAAACGGTAATATCACTGTACTCGAATGTTGTATAAGAAAGACCGTAACCAAATGGGTAACGAACATCCTTTTTAGCAGTGTCATAATAACGATAACCGATATAAATACCCTCTCTGTATTCAACTGTTGTTGTATTACCAGGGAAGTAGTCATAACAAGGTGTGTCTTCAAGTTTATAAGGATATGTTTCTGCAAGTTTACCCGATGGGTTAACATCACCAAAGAGGAGGTCAACGACTGCACTACCACTTGCTTCACCGCCGAGGAAACTGTGAAGAATTGCCTTCGCGTTATCTTCCCAAGGCATTTCAATAACTGCACCGCCGGCAAGTACCAAAACAACATTACTGTTTACATTTTTAACTGCTTCTATAAGTGCTACATGCTCTGGTGGAATTCTTAAATGGCTTCTGTCAAAGCCCTCTGATTCAAACACATCTGTAAGACCAACGAAAACTAATGCAATATCTGCATTTTTTGCCGCTGCAACTGCTTCATCTATATATGCATCCTGAGTTTTGTTTTTTGCTTCTTTCTTTGTAAGAGCATAACCCGGTGCATAAGTGACATTTATGCCACGGTCGAACATTGTATCAAATGCGTTATCAAGTTTAATAGGATTAACAAGTGAACTACCTGCACCCTGATGACGAGGTTTTTTAGCCATCTGACCGATAACTGCATATTTTTTATCTTTACTGAGTGGAAGAATATCTTCATCATTTTTAAGGAGTACCATTGAATCCTGAGCAACTTTTCTTGCAAATTCGTGGTGCTCAGCTTCGTTATATGTATGTTCCCCTAAAACTTCTTTTGCCTTGAAGATAACATCTAAAACGCCATCAACCATTTCATTGAGTTGGTCTTCAGAAATTCTGCCGTCACGAACTGCTTCAGCAATTTCTCTGTTACCCTCGCCATTAGAAGTCGGCATTTCAAGGTTCTGACCTGCAAGAAGACCAGGAACGCGTTCATTTTCTGCACCCCAGTCAGTAACAATCATTCCTTCAAAGCCCCATTCGTCTCTTAAAACATCTGTAAGAAGCCATTTGTTTTCTGCACCGTAAATACCGTTAAGACGATTGTACATACACATAATAGTCCAAGGTTGTGCTTCTTTTACTGCAATTTCAAATGCAGTTAAATAAATTTCTCTTAATGTTCTTTCATCAACAACAGCACTTACTGTCATTCTGCGTGTTTCCTGATTGTTGACTGCATAGTGTTTTAAAGATGTACCAACACCCTTACTCTGAACACCATTACAAAAAGCAGCAGAGAGTTTACCAGCAAGAAGTGGGTCTTCTGAGAAATATTCAAAGTTTCTGCCACAAAGTGGTGAACGCTTCATATTAGTACCAGGCCCTAAAAGAACTGAAACTTTTTCTTTAAGTGATTCTTCACCAAGACGAACACCCATCTCGTAGAGTAATTCTGGGTTCCATGAACAAGCAGTAGTTGCTGCAGTCGGGTAACAGATTGCAGGAACACCACCCAAGAAATTATCACTTTTCTTTTGTTGTTCTTTTAATTCCTTTTTCTTTTCTTTATCTTTTGTACCTACACTGTTTCTGATTCCGTGAGGGCCGTCACTCCAGAGAATTGCAGGAATTCCGTATTTTTCAATAGAATCTGTGTGCCAGTAATCTTTACCTGAACAAAAACGAACTTTTTCTTCAAGTGTCATTTGGTTAATAATATCTGCGTGTTTCATATTTCCACTCCTTAGTTTATTTCAGTTTTTTTATTTTCACCGGTATTCCAGTTAATTAAGTGCTCAAATTTCTTGCCATTTTCTTCGCAAGTGAGTTTAACCCAGTTGTCGCCCTCGTAAATAGCATCAAGCACTTTAACTGTCGGTGCACTATATGTTTTCATAAGTTCCGCACTTTGTTTTTCATCATAGTTTGCGGCATTGTCAGATGTAAATATAATTGTACCTAAATTTCTGCAAAGGTCTGCCCATAAAACGCGTTGTTCCCAGGTAATTTTTAAAGGTTTCTTACTCTTTCTGTCACCGTCAACTTCTTTTAAAGCGTTTCTTAAATAGAAAACATCAGGGTCATTACCAAATACTCTGCCATTAAGACCACGGCGGAAAATTGTGTTTTTAATTGCAGTCTGAACAGAAACAATTTCTCTGTTCACTTTGCCTTTTACAGGAACTGGCTCGAAAACTAAGTCAACATCACTACCGATACGGCAATAATCGACCTTGCCAAAAGCTGGTCCTAACGGAACACCGCAACCTAAAATGAGTTTTTCACCAACACATTCTCTTAAAAGTGCCATAGCATCACACATAATTTCACCACGGCTCTTGCCGTTTCTCGGAACTATACAAGCGGTGTAAAGGAAGTCGAGTTTAACCATATCGAATCCCCATGTATTGAGAATTGTGTTAAAGAATTGTTTTATATATGCCGCACACTCAGGATTATAAAAATCGAGTGTATAACAATCTCTGCCAAGTCCTACAAAACCATAAACTGGTTTACCATCAGGTTTTTTAACAATCCATTCAGGGTGATTTTTTGCAACAACAGAATTTTTCTGAATGTAGAAAGGTGCAAGCCAGAGACCTGCAAGCCAGCCTTTAGAATGAATTTCATCTGCGATATATTTCATACCTTTAGGGAATTTTTCATTCGGTACTTCCCAGTCACCTATAAAACTCTGGTAACCATCATCTATCTGGAAAATATTTATATCTGCACCTGTTGCTTTTAACGCCTCAAGGTCACGGATAATAATTTCTTCAGTAATATCTGTGTAATAGTTGTACCAGCTTGTATAACCGTTGATTCTGTTTGTTTTTGGTTTTTCAATACCCATAGTTGTGAAATACTCATCAAATAAAGCATCGTGTTCACCAGTTAAAACAACCATATCTAAAACAGTAACTTCACCGTTTATCACTTTACATTCCAGATCTTTTTCAATAACGATTGTATTTTCGTTTGTATCAAAATGTAAAACTGTGTATCCTTCTTGCTCACTTAAACTACCAAAGAGAGTGAACTCACTACCTGTGCGAATGTATGAATATGTATAACCATGAAATACACCCGCCTTATCAGGGTACTCTCTGAACATATAGTCACCACTGCAACCAGCCATATTGAAACCTAACGGAATAGATTTAACGAGTTTATTCATGCCTCTGTAGAACTCGTTCTTTTTGTATTCCCTTGTCATACTCCAACTCTGGTAACCATTCGGCATAATGCGGACATCATCAGGATAAATATAATCTGCAATAACTTTAAGGTTATAAAGTTCGGTTTCTTTATTTGCTTTTACAGTAACTTTTAAAGATTTACCATCGAATGAGTAATTAACCGCTAAATCTTCATTATTACCCGAAAAAGCAACTGTCTTACCATTTTCTTTGTAATTCAATGCAACTTTTGCGTTTTTAAACATTGTTTTTGCACCTTTCAGATAGATTTTTGATTTACATAATATTTTACCATAAAGTATAAAAAAAGACAATGTAATTATATCCAATAAATCACCTTAAAAATTAGTGAAAACAACAGTAAAAAACTCTTGTTTTGTATTGACTTATTATAAAAAAAGTCATAAAATTAAGGAGATATGCGAGGTGACTTAATGACATTGATTTTATCAGGTGTCGCATACGGCATTTTAGAAGTTTTTCTGCTCCACATACTTTTAAAAAGTGCTTTATCTGGTGATTTAAAAAAGACCATATTACCGCTTTTTATAAAACTTTTATCTTACGGGGCAGCACTGTTACTTATCTATCTTTTCTTTATGGAATCCGTAAAATTCTTAGCAATCGGGTACACAATAGGCGTTATTGTTTCGATTCCTTTAATTTTACTCTTTTCAAAAAAGAATTCAGATAAAACAAAAAAACAATTTTCCAATAAAGGAGATGATAATAAATGAGCACTGCTGATTTAACAAAAATCGGCATAAGCGTAGTAGTTTTTATTATTTGTCTTGTTCTTAATATTCACTTTAAAGGAGTACTTAAAAACTTCGGTGACGATTACGACAAGAAAAAATTCAAAAAGAAAAAAAGACTTAAAACTCTATGCTTTTCAGGTATGATTATCAGCATCTGGTTTGCGCTTGGTGTGTTTATAACATGGTTTTCAGGTAAGCACAGCGCTATGCACATTGAATTTTCAATGTTCGGCGACAGAAGCTCAGTTGAAATTTTCGGTCTGAAATTAGGCGAAACCACAATTTACACAATGATTATTGTTTTAATTGTTACTGTTCTTTGTCTTCTTTTCAGATTCCTTGTCTTCCCTAAATTCAAAGACAAGCCTGAAGGATTTCAGAATGTTATGGAACTCTGTGTTGAAACAGTCGAAAGTTTCTGCATAAATGCAACTGGTAAAAAAGCCGGCAAAAGCCTTGCACCTTATATGTTCGCTCTTGCAATCTATTTAATATTCAGTGCAAGTTTAGAACTATTCGGTTTAAGAGCACCAACCTCAGATTTGGTTGTTACATTTTCTATGGGTCTTATAACCTTTGTTCTTCTGAACTTCTTTGGTTTCAGAAAACTTGGATTTGGCGGAAGACTTAAAGCAATGGGTGGCCCTATGGTAGCTATGAGACCAATTATGATTCCTATGAAAATCGTCAGCGATATTGCAATTCCGATTTCGCTCGCTTGCCGTCTTTTCGGTAATATGCTTGGCGGTATGATAGTTATGGAACTCTTAAAAGGTGCTTTAGGTGGATATGCCGCTGGTATTCCTGGTATTGCAGGTTTATATTTTAATCTTTTCCACCCACTTATTCAGGCATATATCTTCATTACACTTTCGCTCACATTCATTGATGAAGCAATGGAAGGTCTTGAAGAATAAATAAAAATTAAATTGATTTATATTAAATTTCGGAGGTAATTTATTATGGGTTCAGCAATAGCAATGCTTACAGCACTCGGTGCAGGTTTCGGTATGTGTTTCGCAACTGCAAAGGCAGTTGAGTCAGTTGCCCGTCAACCAGAGGCAGCAAGTAAAATTCAGACAATTCTTCTTTTAGGTTGTGCACTTGCAGAGTCAACCGCTATTTACGCTTTCGTTGTAGCGCTCATTCTTTCAGGTAAATAATTTAGATTTTATAAGGTGTATTTATTATGGATATGTTACAATCTTTAGGTATGTCAAAAGATCTTATTGCCGATCTTCTGATTAACATAGTAAGCATAATTGTTCTTTACCTTGTTGTAAAAAAATTAGCTTACAACCCTGTAAAAAAATTCCTTAATGCAAGAACAGAAAAAGTTGAAGCACAAAAGAAGGAAGCAGCAGAAAATCTTAAAGAAGCTACCCAGATGAAAGAAAAATATGACGAACTTCTTAAAGATTCTGAAAATGCCAAAGCAGAAGCAATTAAAGAAGGCATTAACAATGCTAAAGCAGAAGCAACTGAAATTATTGATTCTGCAAGAGAACAGGCAAAAACAATTGTTGATAAAGCAAACAAAAATGCAAAACAAAAAGAGCAGGAAGCTCTCGACAATGCCCGTGAAGAAATTGTCAACCTCGCTATTGACGCTTCAAAGACTCTTTTACACAGAGAGTTTGATGATGCTGATAATAAACGACTTATAGAAGATTTTCTTGACTCATTAAAAAGTAATGGTGATATAGATGCGTAAATCAACTATTATAGTTGCCGATAATATCACTATTCCTACTTACAGATATCTTTGCGATGAATTAAAGAAGAAACTTGGTAAAGATATTGAGTTTGAATACAAAATAGACAATTCAATTATCGGTGGCTTTATAATCAATCTTGACGGTGTAGTTTACGACAACAGCATTAAAACCCAACTTGAACGACTTAAAAAACATATAAAGAATGGAGATGAAACCTGATGTCTGAAAGCATTTTCGCAACAAAAAACGAATATCTTAAAAGCAGACTTCAGAGTTTCTCAACTACCCCTCTTGTTTATGAATGTGGTAAAGTTTCATCTGTTGGTGACGGTGTTGCTACTGTTTCAGGACTTAAAAACCGTCTTTATGGCGAACTTTTAGAATTCGATGGCGAAATATATGGTATGGCTCTTGAGCTTAACGAAGATGGCGTTGGTGCAGTTCTTTTTGACAGCGCAGACGCAGTAAGCGTTGGCGATACGGTTAAGGGCACTAACAGAGTTGCTGAAATCCCCGTTGGGCCTGAACTACTGGGCAGAATTATTGACCCTATAGGCAGAGCAATTGACGGTAAAGCACTCGATGCAAAAAAATATTTACCTGCAGAAAGACCTGCACCTACTATAATTGACCGTGAACCAGTTTCAAAACCGCTTGAAACAGGTATTTTAGCAATTGACAGTATGGTGCCCATTGGTCGTGGTCAGCGTGAACTTATTATTGGTGACAGACAGACAGGTAAAACTTCTATTGCACTTGACACTATCTTCAACCAGAAAGGTAAAGATGTTATATGTGTTTACTGTGCTATCGGGCAGAAAGCATCCAACATCTCACAGGTTGTTGATTACCTTAATAGAAATGATGCTATGGAATACACAGTAGTTGTTGCTTCAACTGCTTCAGATTCCCCTGCAACCCAGTACCTTGCACCTTACTGTGCCTGTACTGTTGCAGAAGGCTTTATGGCAGAAGGAAAAGATGTTTTAGTAATTTATGACGATTTATCAAAACACGCGGTTGCATACCGTGCAATGTCTTTACTTCTTCACAGACCACCAGGACGAGAAGCATACCCTGGCGATGTTTTCTACCTTCACTCAAGACTTCTTGAAAGAAGTGCCTGTCTTTCTAAAAAATCAAGCGGTGGTAGTATTACCGCATTGCCTATTGTAGAAACAACAGGTGGCAATATTTCTGCTTACATACCTACCAATGTAATTTCTATTACAGATGGTCAGATTTATTTAGAGAGTGAATTATTCCACAGTGGTATGCGCCCTGCTATCAATACAGGTCTTTCAGTTTCCCGTGTTGGCAGAAGTGCTCAGCATAAAGCAATGAGAAAAGTTTCAGGTACACTCCGTATTGAACTTTCTCAATACAGAGAAATGGCTATTTTTACCCGTTTCGGCAGCGATGTTGATGAATCTACTGCTAAACTTTTAAGAAAAGGCGAATGTCTTACTGAACTCTTAAAACAAGGTAAGGGTGAGCCCCTCGATTTATTTAAGCAAGTTGCAATTCTTTTAGCTTACAAACTTGATGTATTCGAAAATATTCCTAAAAAGGAAGTTAAAGAAAAAGCAAGTGAACTTATAGAAATGTTACAGAGTAAATACCCGGATTACGCAAAGGAAATAAACAAAACGGGTGATATTACTGACGCAATTGAAAAGATTTTCACTAAAACAATGTTGGAGTTTAAACAATGAGTAACGCTAACGAAATAAAGCAACATCTCAAAGCAGTTGAACAGACAAGAAAGATAACAAATGCTATGTACTTGTTATCTACTTCACGAATGAAAAAGGCTATGCAAAGTATTGACTTTAACCTTTTTTATCTCCAGCGACTGCGTACTACAATAAAAGATATTCTTTCAAAAACCAAAAACAATAACTTAACTAACAAGTTCATTGAAGAGCAAAATATGGGCAGTGCTGTTTTTGTTGTTGTAACTTCCGATAAAGGTCTTTGTGGTGGTTACAACTCAGGTGTTGTAAATTTAGCACTTGAAAAAATGAAAGAGCACAAAGACCCTATGGTAATTTCACTCGGTATTATCGGTGACCGTCTTTTTAAAAACCACGGTATTGAACCTGCGTACTCGTGGTACGGTGCTTCGCAACACCCTACTTTAAACCTCGCAGGTCAGGTTGCTTCAAAACTGATTGAATTGTTTTTGACAAATGACTACAGAGAAGTTTATTTGGTTTACACTGAGTATATTTCTTCATCTGTGCAGACACCTTGTGTTAAAAGACTTTTACCTCTTTTAAGGCGTGACTTTCTTGACATTGATTTTAAAAGTGACAAACGTGCTCAGATGATTTACGAACCCTCAGTCGAAGTAGTTTTTGAACAGATTGTTTATCAATATGTAACGGGCTTTATGTACGATGTATTTATGCAATCGGCAGTAAGTGAAAATATTGCAAGAATGAACGCAATGCAGAATGCTACAAAAAATGCCGATGAAATGATTGCAGAGCTTTCAAAAGAACTCAACGCTGCCCGTCAACTGCAAATTACTAATGAAATAACAGAAATTGCTGCAGCAACAGAATTACAAAAGTGAGTGTATTTTATGAGTATAATTTATAAAGGCGAAATTGTTAAAATCTCCGGCCCTGTAATTGATGTACGATTCAGTGGCAAGTTACCGCCTATAAACACACTTCTTACAATTGAAGAAGCTGACAAACACATTGAAGTTGCTATGCACGTTGGCAAAAACACTGTCCGTGCAATTGCACTTGAAGCAACTGAAGGTCTTTCTTGTGGGTTAAAGGTTGTTTCTGATGGTAACGGTATTATGGTACCTGTCGGTGATGAAGTTATAGGCAGAGTTGTGGATGTTTTAGGCAGACCAATTGATGGTAAAGGTGAAATTAAAGCCAACCACAAGTTGCCTATTCACAGAGAGCCACCATCACTTTACGAACAGAAACCTGCAACAGAAGTTCTTGAAACAGGTATTAAAGTCATCGACTTGCTCGTTCCTTATACAAAAGGTGGTAAAATCGGTCTTTTCGGAGGTGCAGGTGTTGGTAAAACAGTTCTTATTATGGAAATGATTCATAATATTGCAACAAACCACGGTGGTTATTCAGTTTTCACCGGTGTTGGTGAAAGAAGCCGTGAAGGTAACGAACTTATGCACGATATGAGCGAAAGCGGCGTTATCAACAAAACAATCCTTGCATTCGGTCAGATGAATGAACCATCCGGTAGCCGTATGAGAATTGCGCTTACAGGTCTTACAATGGCAGAGTATCTTCGTGATGAACGCCACCAGGATGTGCTTTTATTCGTAGATAATATTTACAGATATGTTCAGGCGGGTAACGAGGTCTCTGCACTTTTAGGCAGACTTCCGAGTGCGGTTGGTTATCAACCTACTCTTGCGAATGAGCTTGGTGAATTAGAAGAAAGAATTGCATCAACCAGTAAAGGTTCAATTACATCTGTTCAGGCAGTTTATGTTCCTGCTGATGACCTTACAGACCCTGCTCCTGCAACAATCTTTACACACCTTGACGCTACGACAGTTCTTTCAAGAAGCATTTCAGAACTTGGTATTTACCCTGCTGTTGATCCGCTTGAATCTACGAGCCGTGCTCTTGAACCTGAAATTGTCGGCGAACTTCATTACAGAGTTGCCCGTGGCGTTCAGGAATGTTTACAGAGATATTCTGAACTTAAAGATATTATTGCTATTCTCGGTATGGAAGAACTTTCTGAAGAAGACCGCCTTACTGTTTACAGAGCAAGAAAAATTCAGAAATTCCTCTCTCAGCCTATGAATGTTGCAACTGCTTTCACAGGCGTTAAAGGTCAGTTTGTACCAATTAAAGAAACTATTGAAAGTTTCAGACAGATTATTGATGGCGAAGCAGACGACATTCCTGAAGCAGCATTCTTTATGGTTGGTTCTATTAAGGATGCAAGGGAAAAAGCAAAAACACTTTAATTCTTATTAATGGGTGATTTTAGATGCCTAAATTCAAATTAGAAATGTTCACCCCGAAAAAGCAATTTTTTGTTGGCGAAGTAGAGGCAGTTACCTGTAACGCTTCTGATGGAGAACTCTCTGTTCTTTACGGACACCAGCCAATGATTGTTGCTTTACCCCCTGGTGAAATTAAAATAAAACAAGACGGTGAATGGAAAAAAGCATTTGTTGGTGATGGTTTTATGGAAGTAAGACCAGACGATGTTTTAGTCTTTACTCACCTCTTAGAGTGGCCTGAGGATATTGACGAAGCTAAAGCACAACTGCTTTTAGAACAAGAAAAAGAGCAGTTGAGAAACGCTCAGAGTTTCAGTGAACACAGACGAACCGAAATAGAGCTTCAACGAATGATGACCACTTTAAGAAAAAGGAATTATAACCTTAATATATAAAAAATAATAGTAAAAACATATAAAATTATTCCTATGTATTTTAAAAATTAGTAAAATACATAGGAATTTTTTTATGCTGTCAAATTTTGTTGAAAAGTAAAAATTACAGGTGTATAATATCCCATGTTAAAAATTTTAAAATAGGTCGGGGTATTATGACAAAATTAAAACCGAAGCTTTTTTCGGTAATTAAAAATTATAACAAAGGACAATTTGTAAAAGACTTAACTGCAGGTCTTATAGTCGCAATAATTGCTTTACCGCTTTCTATTGCACTTGCTCTAGCTTCCGGTGCAACACCTGAACAAGGTCTTTACACCGCTATTGTAGCTGGTTTTTTAATCTCATTTTTAGGTGGTAGCCGTGTACAGATTGCAGGTCCTACTGCGGCATTCGCTTCAATTGTTGCAGGTATTATTGCAACAAACGGGTTTTCGGGACTTGTTATTGCAACACTTATGGCAGGTGTAATGCTTATAGTAATGGGTGTTTGTAAATTCGGTAGTCTTATTAAATTTATTCCGTTTACAATTACAACCGGTTTTACTTCAGGTATCGCTGTTACAATTTTAATAGGACAAATCAAAGATTTTTTAGGTCTTACATTTAAAAACTCACCTGTAGAAACAGTTGAAAAAGTTGAAGAAATTATACACTCAATCACCACAATTAACCCTATGGCAGCTTTGATTGGTGTTGTTTCTCTTGCAATTTTAATTATAATGCCAAAACTCATAAAAAAAGTTCCACCATCAATTTTTGCTATTCTTATTTCTGCATTACTTGTTCATTTTTTAGATTTAGATGTTCTTACTATTGGTGATTTATATGAAATTTCTTCAAAAGCACCAACACCATCAATCCCTGAATTTTCATTTGAAACAATAAAGGCGGTTTTCCCTGATGCAGTTACAATTGCAGTTTTAGCAGCTATTGAGTCACTTCTTTCTTGTGTTGTTGCAGATGGTATGATTGGTAGCAGACACAACTCAAATATGGAATTAGTTGCTCAGGGTGTTGGTAACATTGGTTCTGCACTTTTTGGTGGTATCCCTGCAACTGGCG
>SVPQ01000049.1 GCA_015065845.1 Oscillospiraceae bacterium | reverse complement strand
AAAGTGTTTCAATCTTCTAAAGCTTAATCGCTCATTCGATACACTTGCGTATCTGTCTTTTTCCTTTAACTTCTTTCGAAGTCCGGATTTTCTGCACTGTTGTGCTCAAAAAAATCTCAAGGGTTTTCTCTTTATCGTTGTTTAATTTTCAAGGTTCGTTTCGCACCCCTCTGAGCTCTCGCTCTCTCGAGTGCTTGCATATAATATCAAATTCAAATCCATTTGTCAACACTTTTTTTCAACTTTTTTTAAAAAATTTTTATTTTTTTTCAAATTTTTAAAAAATCACTATATATTGTGTAAAAGTTACAAACAAACCACAATTTTCTTGTTCAAAACTTTGAAGAAAGAATGTATAAAACTCATTTTTACGAAAAACCTATTAAAAATTATATTTTTAAGTGAGTGAGTATTATGTCAAAAAACAACCTGAAAATCGCCTTTTTAAAATTCTGTGCATTTGTTCTTTCGTTAACTTTAGTTACCGCTTCTGCTTCCTATTATATAGTAGAAACATCTCGTGGTGAATCTGTTGCTACTCTTTCTAAATTAGGTTCACGCGGAGAAGAAGTCAGACGAATTCAGACCAAATTAAAACAATTAGGTTTTTATAACGGTAGCGTTGACGGAATTTATGGAAGTGCAACTCAGAAAGCAGTTAAACGCTTTCAGTCATCTGTCGGAATAACCTCTGACGGAATTGCTGGCAGTAAAACATTATTATATATGGGGCTTGATTCAACATCTGGTGGTGGCTCTTATGGTTCTTACAGTTCTTCAGATATATGGTTACTTGCAAAAGTAATTGAAGCGGAAGCTCGTGGCGAAAGTTACACGGGTCAGGTCGCTGTTGGTGCAGTTGTACTCAACAGAGTTGAGTCATCTTCTTTTCCTGATACAATTTCCGGAGTAGTTTATCAATCAGGCGCATTTTCTGCTGTTACAGACAGCAACTGGTCAGTTTCCCCTACTGCAACTTCAAGAAAAGCTGCACAGGATGCAATTAATGGTTGGGACCCGAGTTACGGATGCTTATACTATTATAATCCTGCTAAAACATCTAATAAATGGATACGCACCCGACCAGTTGTGACAACTATTGGGTCGCATGTCTTCTGTAAATAATCGCAAAGCGATTATTTACAGAAGACATAAAACAGGAATTAGATTTTTATAAATCTAGCTAAATACCCTAGTTCCTTGTTCCTAATTCCTGTTTCCTAGTTCCTATATATAATAGTATAAAAAAGTTTGTCGAAAAAATAACAAAACACTTGTAAATTTTTCGACTTTATAGTATGATATATTGGGTGAATTTGGAAACGATTTTTCTTTCACTCATTTTATAGTTTAATTTATATTTCATATATTATGCAAAGGAGAAATGACGATGCAAAAGGTACAATTTACCGAAACAGTGCTCCGTGATGCTAACCAGTCACTCATTGCTACAAGAATGAAGTTTTCAGAATTTCAACCAATTCTTGAAACTCTTGACAAAGCTGGTTACTATTCCCTCGAATGTTGGGGCGGTGCTACTTTTGACTCATGCCTACGTTACCTTAATGAAGACCCATGGGAAAGACTTAGAAAAATTAAAAAGGCTTGTCCTAACACAAAGCTTCAGATGCTTTTAAGAGGACAGAACCTTTTAGGTTATCATCACTATCCTGATGATGTTGTTCGTATGTTTGTAAAAAAGAGTGTAGAAAATGGTATTGACATTATACGAATTTTCGATGCACTCAACGATGTTAAGAACATTGAAGTTGCAGTTGATGAAACAATCAAAAATGGTGCTATTGCTTCAGGTGCTATCTGCTACACAATCAGCCCTATTCATACTCTCGAATCTTATGTTGAACTTGCAAAGAATATGAAGAGTATTGGTTGTCAGACAATTGCTATTAAAGATATGGCGGGTATTTTAAGTCCTGCAGAGGCTTATAAATTAGTTTCTGCTCTTAAAGACGCAGTTGATTTACCTCTCGTTCTTCACACACACAGCACAACAGGTCTTGGCTTTATGACCCTTTTAAAAGCAGTTGAAGCTGGTTGTGATGTTGTTGATACAGCAATTTCTTCTATGTCAGGCGGTACTTCACAACCTGCAACTGAAACTCTTCAATACACACTCAGTGAATTAGGTTATGAAACAGGTCTTGATAGTGAAGTTCTTAAAGAAATCGGTGATTTCTTCAAACCTATCAGAGCAGAATACTTAAAGAGCGGTCAACTTAATCCTACAGTTCTTGCAACTGATACAAAAGCTCTTAACTACCAGGTTCCTGGCGGTATGCTTTCAAACCTTGTTGCTCAACTTACTGCACAAGGCAAAATGGACAAGTTTGACGAAGTTCTCCTTGAAACTCCACGAGTTCGTGAAGATTTAGGTTATCCTCCACTTGTTACTCCTATGAGTCAGATGGTTGGTGTTCAGGCAACTAACAATGTTCTTGCCGGCGAAAGATACAAAAACGTTTCTAAAGAAGTTAAATCTTACCTTAGAGGTGAATATGGTAAAGCACCGGGCGAAGTTAATGAAGAAGTTCGCAAACAAATTCTTGGTGATGCTGAACTTGTAGAAGGCAGATACGCTGATACACTTGAACCTGCATTTGAAACAGCAAAAGCAGAAATCGGTGACAAAGCGAAATCTGATGAAGATGTACTTTCATATATCGCTTTCCCTGCACAAGCAGAAAAATTCTTTGATTACAGAGAAGAAATGAAAGACAAAATTTACACCTATGAATTTAAAGCTGTTGAATAAGGGGGATTTAAAATGACTAATCTTCTTTTATCAACTATGGGTATTTTTGATGCATTAAAACTTTCAGGTTTTGGTTTCGGTATAGTTCTTGCTGTACTTGCATTTCTTGCAATATTTGTTTTAATACTTTCTTCATTTTTCAGAAAAAAGAAAGCAAATAATGTTGCTCCTACTGTAAAAGAAGAATCAATTACTGAAACAAAATCAGAAGTTCCTGTTGTTATTGAAACAAAATCACAAGAATCTGTTTATACCGGATATGTAACACTTGAAGGTCTCAGTGAGCAAGATGCTGCAACTATTATGGCAATCACTTCTCACAAAACAGGTATT
>SVPQ01000004.1 GCA_015065845.1 Oscillospiraceae bacterium | reverse complement strand
AGTGTTGCCAGTAGTCAGCCATATTGTAACCGCAGAATGGTAACATAGCCATTGGGTCACGACGAACAACACCAACTGCACCAGCTGCAGCAGCAGTTGTTTCAGAAGCCATAATAGAACCTACGAATACACCGTGATTCCAGTCGCGTGACTGGTAAACAAGTGGAGCAAGTTTTGCTCGTCTGCCACCGAATACAATAGCAGAAATCGGCACACCGTTTGGATTTTCAAATTCAGAGCTAAGGCAAGGACAGTTTTTAGCAGGAGCTGTGAAACGGCTGTTTGGATGAGCACCTTTTTCTTCACTTGTCTGTCCGTTCCAAGGATTACCTTTCCATTCAACTGCATTTGCAGGAGGATTCTTATCGAGACCTTCCCACCAAACTGTGTTGTTATCAAGATTATGAGCAACGTTTGTGAAAATTGTACCTTCTTTTGTTGTTGCAAGAGCGTTAGGGTTAGACTTTTCGTTAGTACCAGGAGCAACACCAAAGAAACCATTTTCTGGGTTGATAGCGTAAAGTCTTCCGTCAGGACCTTTTCTTATCCAAGCAATATCGTCACCAACGCACCATACTTTATAGCCTTTTTTCTGGTAACTTTCTGGTGGAATGAGCATAGCAAGGTTTGTTTTACCACAAGCAGATGGGAAAGCAGCACAGATATATTTAACTTCACCCTGTGGATTTTGAATACCAAGAATAAGCATGTGTTCTGCCTGCCAGCCTTCTTTCCAACCCTGGTAAGATGCAATACGGAGAGCAAAGCATTTTTTACCGAGAAGAACATTTCCGCCGTAACCTGAGTTAACAGAAATAATTGTGTTATCCTGTGGGAACTGGCAGATATATCTCTTTTCTTCATCGATTGAGCAACGGCAGTGAAGACCGCGAACCCAGTCATTGCTATCGCCGAGAACATCTAAAACAGCCTTACCAACTCTTGTCATAATTACCATGTTAAGAACAACATAAATTGAGTCTGTAAGTTCAATACCGATTTTTGCAAAAGGTGAGCCAACAGGACCCATTGAGTAAGGAATAACATACATTGTTCTGCCTTTATAACTGTCACGAGCTATATCGTAAAGCATTTTGTATGCTTCAGATGGTTCCATCCAGTTATTTGTAGGACCAGCTTCTTCTTTTGTAGGAGCACAAATGAATGTACGACCTTCAACACGAGCAACGTCGTTAACTGCAGTTCTGTGAAGATAGCAGTCAGGAAGAAGTTCCTGATTGAGTTTAATGAGTTCGCCTGTAGAACAAGCAGTAGCTCTTAACTCTTCAATTTGTTCTTTTGAACCGTCAATCCAGACGATTTTGTCAGGCTTAACAAGTTCAACTTTCTCGTCAATCCAAGAAAGAATGCTTTTGTTTGTTGTTAATGCGGACATTGTAAATACCTCCTGTGAAAACCAAATTTCACCAATTTTATACATCTAACATTTTACACTATTTAAAGTCAAAATTCAATAGAAAAGAGTAAATTTATTTAATATATTTATTTGTAAAATCTTCAACTTTATTCCAATAAAGTTCGGGGTTCACTTTATAAGAGTTTGCGTGTTCTGCTTCGGGGACTACAAGCATCTCTTTTTCTGAAGCACAAGCATCAAAATTCTTTTGTAACATATTAAATGGAACATAGTCATCTTTTTCGCCGTGAATAAAAAGAACAGGTGTTTTGCTCTTTTTTAATTGCTCAATAGATGAAGCCTGTTTTAAACTGTGACCTTTAAAAATTGAGTGAATATTGCTTGAAGCATAAAGGGTAGGGAAAGCGGTTAATTTATAGGTTTTCTTTAATTCATATTTAAATTCATCCCATACACTTGTAAAACCACAGTCTTCAACTGCACATTTAACATTTTGCGGTAAATCTTCACCGACTGTCATCATAACAGTTGCACCGCCCATAGAAATGCCGTGAAGAACAATCTGACAATCAGGGTGTATAGTAACTAAATAATTAACCCAGTCAACCATATCAAGTCTGTCGAGCCATCCCATAGAAACTGCGTTGTGCTCACTGTGGTCGTGACCTCTTAACGCAGGCATTATAATGTTGTAACCCCATTCGTAATATTTCTCTGCTAAGTTTGCCATATAAAATGGTTCGCAGTTAAATCCGTGAATTAAAATTGCCCATTTGTCACTCTCTACAGGATTTTTTATCATAAATCCGTGAATAGACTTGTTGTCACGGTTTTTTATAACAATGTGGTCTGCTTTTTCTTGTGTCTTGCTTGTATCTTCCGGTGGTTCAGGTTCGTTGCCTTTAACCCAGTCTGCAAATTTAGAAAAATGCTTGTGAGCACGAGTTAAAACAAAACCTGTAAATGCGGCACCACTGAAAGCATAAACAGCACCGGCAACAGCGGCAGTTTTTAAAAGTTTATTCTTTTTACCCATAAAATCACCCTTCATAATTAATAGTCATTTTTATTATATAGTTTTTGCTTTCTTATTGCAATTGTTTAATTAATAAAATTTGTGAACTGATTATTAAAAATGCATTATTATAGTGTGGCTAGTGTGGCTAGTTGGCTAGTGTGGCTAGTTGGCTGGTGTGGCTAGTATGGCTAGTATGGCTAGTATGGCTAGTATGGCTAGTATGGCTGGTTGGCTAGTTGCTAGTGAAGTAAATAAAAACAAAATATTCTAGCGTTTTCAGTTTACAATAAACTTTAAATGAAACAAAAAATTAACTCCCACTATGGTAGGGGCAGACCTTTGGTCGCCCGTAGTAGTGAAAGTAGTTTTTATATTACAATAACCCAATCGATTGCAACACATTTTATAAAATCTAGTTCCTAGTTCCTAATTCCTGACCACTTGCCCACTCGCAACTTATCAGAGTACTAAAAAATAGATTGCATTTTTATATACATTATGGTAAAATGATTCGGAATGGGGGTTATCCTATGGCTAATGATGTAATTTTTAAAACAAAAGCATTCGGTGGTTTTAATAAAGAAGAAGTTATGACTTACATAAACCGCCTTATTTCAGAGAAAGAAGAGCTTGAAAACAAGTGTAAAGCACTTACTGATGAAAATAACAATTTGAAAAATGAAGTTTCAGAAATTTCTCAGAAATTAAAAGCTGCTGAAGACAAAGCTGAAAGTGAAGTTAAAGAGCGTGAAGATGTTCTTAAAATTTTAGAAGCTGAAAGAGAAATAAGAGATGCAGTTTGTAAGGAAAAAGATGAATTTGGTGTTGAAATTTTAAAACTTAATAAAGAACTTACTGAACTTAAAAACAAACCTGTTTTAAGTGAAGAAGATGCAGAAGTTTTAAAAGCAGAAAATGCAAAATTAAAAGCAGAATGTGACAAGTTAAAGGCAATGGAACAACAAGTTGGTGCCGCTATGCTTGACGCAAGACTTCGTTCAGACGAACTTGTAAAAGAAGCAGAAGAAAAAGCGAACATTGTCAGAAAAGATGTTTACGATGCAATTGGTGATACTGCTTTAAAAATTGATGAACTTTCAGGTGGTATTACAGAAATTGCCCGTAATTTCACAAAAGCGGTAAGTGAAGTTGAAATGAGAATAAATCTTCTTACCGGTAATATGAGTAAAACTGCACAGGCGCTTATTTCAAACAGTTTAGAAACAGCACCTTTGAGTATTAAAAATACAGTGGTAACTGAGCCAGAAGTTTCTTACAGTGATTTAGTGAGTGATATTGAGCAGAGTATTGCAGAGTCAGTAACTGAGGCAGAGCAGGAAATTGAGTGTGTAAAAGACTCATTTTCTGAGGATGAACAAAAAGCAAAAATCAAAATTAAGGCAAAGCCGGTAGAGTAAATTGAAAGAATATTATCTTGAAACAAGTAATATAAATGAATGGGTAGAACTCTTAAAAAAAGGTGACAGAGTTTATTTGAGTGGCACTATTTACACCGCAAGAGATGCGGCACACAAAAAAATAGTTGCACTTCTTAAAGAAGATAAGCCATTACCTTTTGAACTTCAGAATTCAATTATTTATTATGCGGGGCCTACACCCGCTAAAAACAACCTTGCTATTGGTAGCATTGGTCCTACAACATCTTCAAGAATGGATGTCTTTACTCCTTTCCTTTTAGAAAATGGTCTTAAAGGTATGATAGGTAAAGGTGGCAGAAGTGAAGAGGTTGTAAACTCAATAGTAAAAGAAAAAGCAGTTTATTTTGCCGCAGTAGGTGGTGCGGGGGCACTTTACTCCGGTGCGGTTACAGAGTGCGAGGTAATTGCATTCGAAGAACTTGGTTGTGAATCAGTAAAAAAATTAACCATAAAAGATTTTCCGCTTACTGTTGCTATCGACAGTTTCGGTAACTCTCTTTTTGAAAGGTGAGTAATTATTAAACAAATCAATTATTTTGAGATGTTGAAAAATTTATCGTCTTTAAATTATGAGATGTTTTGCAAATCAATAAAAAATCAACCAATCAGTAAAGAGAAAATAGATTTCAATTCACTACAGGAAGAAATCTACAGTAATCTTTTGAGTGAATTTATTTCACCTATAGAAAGAGAAGATATTTTTATATTACAAAAAAGGCTCGAGGAAGAATTTTTAGCAATTTGTTCCTTTAGCCTTTTAATAAAAAAAGAGAAAAATTTTTTTGTGCCAGATGAAGTAAGTGCTTTGTTAAAAGATAATATTTTGTTTTTTTCAGAGCTAAAGCACTTTAAAACGCCTAAAAAACTTTTAAAATTGTTAAAAGAAAATAAAATACGAACTAAAAATCTTTTATTTTCACTTGCTACTTATGAAGGTGGTTTTAAAAGTTTTTGTGTTTTAAATGAATTATTACAAAAAAATTTTTCTATATGTCTTGAAATCGAAAGAATAGTTTTAAATAATAACTAGAGTGGGTAAAAGATATGGAATTTACAGAATTAAGAAGAAAACTCATATTAAAAGAATTTTCACGAATGAATGATGTTCAGAAAAGAGCTGTTTTTGGAATAAATGGCGCAACTTTAATTCTTGCGGGTGCCGGTAGTGGTAAAACAACTGTGCTTGTAAACAGAATTGCTTATATGATTAAGTATGGTAACGCTTACGAATCAAACTTTACATACAGAGTGCCGACAGATGAAGATTGTAAAGAACTTGAAGATTTAATTGAAAACGGCGGCGAACCATCTTTTTCACTTAAACCGCTTCTCTCTGTTGATGCACCAAAACCGTGGCAGATATTGGCAATTACATTCACTAATAAAGCGGCAAATGAGTTAAAAGACAGACTTGTAACTATGCTCGGTGAAGATGGTAACGATATATGGGCTAGTACTTTCCACTCATGTTGTGTAAGAATTTTAAGAAGAGATTGCGACAGAATCGGTTTTTCTAAGCATTTTACAATTTATGATACAGACGACTCAAAAAGAGTTATGAAAGAAGTTTTAAGAATATTAGATATTGATGAAAAAAGACTTCCTGTAAAATTTGTACTTTCAGAAATAAGTAAAGCAAAAGATTCTTTAATGACACCACGCGATTATATAGAAAGTGCAGGGTATGATAACAACAAAAAACTCATAGGACAAGCATTCGAAAAGTACGAAAATATGCTTAAAAATGCTGATGCTATGGACTTTGATGATATTATTGTTAATACAGTTAAATTACTCAAAGAAAATCTTGATGTTTTGTCTTATTATCAGAACCGTTTCCGTTATGTAATGGTTGACGAGTATCAGGACACTAACCAGGCACAATATATGCTCACATCTTTACTTGCAGGCGGTTATAAAAATATCTGCGTTGTTGGTGATGACGACCAGAGTATTTATAAATTCCGTGGTGCTACTATTGAAAATATTCTTTCGTTTGAAAATCAATATGAAGATACACGAGTTATCCGTCTTGAACAGAATTATCGTTCAACTTCTGTTATTCTTGATGCGGCAAATGCTGTTATTAAAAATAATCAGGGCAGAAAGGGTAAAACTCTCTGGACAGAAAAAGAGGGCGGTGATAAAATCGTTGTCAGAATTCTTAATGATGAGCGTGACGAAGGTCGTTTTGTTGCCGATGAAATTTTAAACGCAGTAGCGGTGGGCAGAAAACTTTCAGATTTTGCAATTCTTTACAGAACTAACGCACAGTCAAGCAGTATTGAGCGTGCGCTTGTTTATAACGCAGTACCATACAAGGTTGTTGGTGGTCATCGTTTCTATGAGCGTAAAGAAATTAAAGATGTTTTAGCATATTTAAGTGTTATTGCAAATCCTTCTGATACTGTAAGACTCAGAAGAATTATAAATGAACCCAAAAGGGGAATAGGCGACACCACAATTAACAATGCCGCTTCTATTGCCGATAATCTTGGTATGACTCTTTTTGAAGTTATTTCTAATGCAAGTGAATACCCGATGCTTTCTCGTGCAAGTGCTAAATTAAATGAATTTACTACTCTTATAAATAAATTGGTAGAGTCACTTGAAACAAAACCAATTGCCGATTTCTTTGATGATGTTATAAATGAAACTGGTTATATGAGTTCTTTGGAACTTGACAAAGAAACTGCAGAAGAACGCAAGGCCAATGTTATGGAACTTCTTGCAAACTTACTAAGATATATGGAAGAAAATGAAGAGGGTACTCTCACAGGCTTCCTCGAAGAAGTTGCTTTAATGACAGATTTGGATAATTATAATCAGGATTCAGAATCTGTTGTAATGATGACCTTGCACTCTGCAAAAGGTCTTGAATTCCCTGTTGTATTCATTGTTGGTATTGAAGAAGGTCTTTTCCCGGGAAATCAGGTAATGTATGACCCGAGCGAAGTTGAAGAAGAAAGAAGACTTTGCTATGTTGGTATTACGCGCGCAAAAGAAAAACTTTACTTAACAAATGCTCGTTCAAGAATGTTGTTTGGTAATACTTCATTTACTCGTCCGTCAAGATTTTTAACTGAAATTCCAACTGAACTTATGGACGAAAAATCACCATTTAACCAACCACAAAGAACTGCGACATCATTTGGCAGTACTTATGGTGGTTCATCAACTTATGGAAGCGGATTTTCTCGTAGCACCACAGGAACTACCCGAAGCACACAAACTTCAAAACCAACCAGCATACCAACCAAATCTGCACCAGACCCGAAATATTCAAGAGGTTTCAGTGGTATGGGTAATAAGACTGCAAATGCTACTAATGTTACTCTTGACTTTAAAGTTGGCGATACCGTAGAGCATAAAGCATTCGGTAAAGGTCTTATTGTCAGCGCAAAAGCAATGGGCGGCGATATGCTCTTAGAGGTTGCTTTTGATGATGTAGGTACTAAGAAACTTATGGCAAAAATGGCGAAACTGACAAAGTGCTGAGTGCTGAGTTTCGGAATTGCGTTGCATTATAAATGAAACGAAAAATTAACTCCCACTATGGTAGGGGCAGACCTTTGGTCGCCCGCAGTAGTGGGAGTAATTTTTATAGAAATAAGTTAATCGTGTGCAATGCGTGAATTGAACGCGAAGCCCTGCTTCCTGCTTCCTGTTTCTGTTTCCTGAGTTTTATAACTGTATCTCAACTGTATGAGTACCAACACCAGTACTGAAAATAACATCAGAACCGATATTTTCAACGTGCTTCTTAATTTCAATATCTGTCGCTTCAACACCGTCAATTAAAATCTTTTTAGCGTCTGATGGAATGTAAACAATGTTAGGTACTGTAAATTCTTTATCTTGTGTGAATTTAAGTGTAAATACATTATTTGCATAATCGTACTTGAATTCATCAATAAAGCCTGTAACTGCTTTCGGGTAAGGTCTTGTAAGAAGCTTAATGAAATCTTCATTTAAAATACCCTCAAAGTAGCACCAGTATGTATTGCTCCATTTGTAAGCATTAAATTTATCAAGTAAAAATCTGAAATGTGGGTACCAACCGTCACCCTCGGCGTGAGAGCCCCATTCACCAACAATACAAGGAACATTAAGTCTTTCCTGAGTTCTTCTGTGCTCGTCAAAAATCATACCTGTTCTTGAGTTGTTAGCGTATTTATAAGCAGGGGTGTCAACCATTAAGTCGTAAGCGTGCGGAGCAAAGCATTGCTGTTCTCTTTTACCATTAACAGTAACTGGAGTGTTACAACAAGGAATACCCATATTTGAGTAGTAGCAGTTATCAACAAACATAATACCTTTGTCAGTAACTTCTCTCACTGCTTCTGCCATTTTGCAAAGGTAAGGGGAGTATTTTTCCTCGTCAAATTTTCTTACGAGCTCACTACAGGGTTCTACGATTTTTCCGAATACATCAGCAGTGTATTGGTCAAGTGCTTTTGGTTTTTCTTTACCTAAACCTTCTTTTGCCATTTCTAAAAGATTAACTCTTTTATCAGTAACAGAAACTTTAATAAGATTACCAATTAACTTTTTAAAGATTTTACCACCATCTGAACCGGGGAATGGCTCATTTAAAAAGTCGAAACCGAAGAAAGACTCTTTGTCTGAAAGTTTACTTGCAACATATTTCCACATATTAGCGTGGTAGTCCTGAAGACCTTTACCATTATATTGCTTGTTTGCCCAGAAGTTGTCAAATGCTCTGTGACAAGCCTTGCCCCAGAAATAACCCTCTGCCCATACAGCTAATGGTTTTTTAGGTGTGTACTGGTCATAAAGTGTAGCCCATTTAGGTGCACCATCGCCACCGCCCGGGTTTTCACCTGAATATAAATCCTGATGGCTGTCTAAATAAACATAAATATCATTTTCTGCACACTTGTCCATAAATTTTGCAAGTGTGTCTATAGCTTTATCGTTATAGTTTTCTGGCTTTGGCTCAATTTTTGCCCAGGTAAATCCAAGTCTTATCATATTAAAGCCACGCGCTTTAAATTCTTCGAATGGGAATGTGTCGGGGTTGTGGCAGTAATCTTCAAGATCATTAAATGTTGATTTATCAACAACATTCATACCATTAAAAATTCTTTCTCTGCCGTGTTCGTCAACAAATCTTAAATTATCTGTAAAAATTTTATCCATAATAAACTCCTGTAAAAGTTATTTTGTTTCAATATAAAGTGGTTTATAAGTTGTACCTGACTCAAAGAAGTTGTTTGCTTTGATTGTTACTGTGTATTTTGTGTCGGGTTTTAAATCATCTACTGTAACAGAAAGTGTTTCAGGCATATTGTAGAAGTAATATTCAGACCAGAGACCAATTCTCTTTACGATTAAATCTGTTGCAGTTTCTTTAACTGTAATTATGTAATCGTTTACATAATATTCATCAGACGGTTTTGCTTGTGAAAATGTAAGTGTAAATCGATTAGAATTAACATCTGAAAATTCTGCTTTAAAATCATCAGGGAAATAAGGTGCTTTTGAATTTTTGTAACGAATAGCATCAGTGTATTTAAAAGAGTCAGGGTCACAAGGTGTATCAACTTCCCAAGTGATAGGGAAGAAATTTTCTGTAAGAATATCGTAAGGGTAAATTCTTACCTGTCCTTTATCATTTGCTTCAACTATGAGCATCTGCGCACAGTTATTATCCTGTGGTGGAACTGTTCCGTAATATTTATCAAATTCGTCAAGTTCAAAGTAACTAAGAGAACCTGTGCCGAGAGCGGTAAAATGCTTTTGGAAAATTGAACGAGGGTCGTTAATCGGAACATGTGAGTGTCCAGAAAAGTCAAACACCTGTGGGTAGTTCATAAGAATAGGGTAGAGTGATTCATCGCCCCAGTAAATACTACCTGAAACGGTATCTGTAATATGTGGATGCTGGAAAAAGAATATTGGTTTATTTGGTGCATCCTCACGGGCTTTTTTGAGCTCTCTTCTTGCGTAATCTCTTTTAGCATCGTTAAAGTCACAACCGTTTGTAGTCGTAAGACTTATAAAGTGGAAGCCATTTATAACTCTGTGGTCATCGTGAGGTAAATTGAATATTTCAGTAAATCTTTTAAGTGCCGCTTCTTCACCGCCATTGTCACGGTTAAATTCGTGACTTGCAAGTGTAAGGCAATATTGTGTTTCAGGTTTTTTGTTATCATCAAGAGTTTTCTTGAATTTTTTCATTTGTGTTTCAGTGCCGCTGTTTGCAAAGTCACCGACAACATAAATTGCATCTAACTTTTTATAAGTTTCAGAACTTTCTGCTATTTCATAAGCAAGTTCAATACCGCGTTTCATTCTCTTTTCTTCAATGCATTCTTCATCTTTATAGTGTACATCGCTTACAACCATAAATCTTAAAGTCGGGTTAAAATCTTTTTGTAACATAGTTAGAACCTCCAGATAATATACAATTAAATTATAACATTAAGGGAAAGGATTTACAACTGTGAAAGTGTAGAATTACAAGGAGAAATTTTAGTAAAAAGTTTCATAAAATATATTTATTTTTTATTTTGTTTATGTTATACTACATATCGGAATTTAAATTTAAGGAGCGTTAAAAATGCAAATTTCAAAAGATACAGTTATCGGTACAATTCTTGATTCTGCACCAGAAACAGCACCATTCTTTTTAGAAATGGGTATGCATTGTTTAGGTTGTCCTTCTGCTCGTAGTGAAACAGTAGCACAGGCTTGTATGGTTCACGGCGTTAATGCAGACGACCTTGTTTCAAAAATCAATGCATTTCTTGCAGAAAACAAATAATGTTTTTTGTGCGTAGAATGACACTTTCACCAAGACTTGCCGCTACCGCTTCACTAGTATCTGGTGGCGGCAGTATTGTTGATGTAGGTACCGACCATGCATATTTACCCACTCACTTAATCTTAACTAAAAAAATTCCATTTGCTATTGCTTCTGATTTAAGAAAAAGTCCGCTTGATAATGCAAAAGATACAGTTATTAAATATAAACTTCAAAACAAAATTGAGTTGCGACTTTCTGACGGGTTAAAAGAGATAAAACCTGACGAAGTAGATGAAATTGTTTTTGCTGGTATGGGTGGCACTCTTATTGCTGAAAAATTAAAAGAATGTTCGTGGGTAAAATCTAAAAAACATCATTTTATTTTCCAGCCGCAGAGCAAGGCAGAAGATTTAAGAGAATATTTATATTCTAATGGATTTCAGATAAACAAAGAGTTAGCAGTAAGTGAAGGTGACAGATATTACATAACTTTTGACGCTTACTACACAGGCGAAATTAAGCCATTTACTTTAAGCGATTGTTTTATTGGTAAATTACCAAAAACAGTTGAAGCAAAAGCACATCTCAAAATGCAACTTAACAGGTTAGAGAAAAAATATAACGCATTAAAACACAGAGAAGACGAAAATATTGAATATTTAGAAAAGTTAATTGAAGATTTAAAAGGTTTTATTTATGGATAAGTTGGATTTATTGGCACAGTTAATAGGTTTTGGTGGTACTGCACTTACAATAATTGCTTACCAGCAAAACAAAAGAAAAAGAATTTTAGGTTGCACAGTAATATCAGCAGCACTTTTTGCAATTCATTACATAATTTTAGGTGCTTATACAGGTGCAATTATGAATATCCTTGCGGGTACGCGTTCTTTAGTGTTTATGAATAACACAAAGAAATGGGCAAAGAGTAAAATATGGGTAGCAGTGTTTATGGTTGTTTACACAGTTGCCTGTATTGTTACCTGGGATAAATGGTATTCAGTTTTACCGCTTATTGCAATGCTTTTAACAACTGTAAGTAACTGGTTCCAGAGCGAAAAGAAAATAAGATTTTTAACTTTCCCGAGTTCACCTTGTTGGCTTGTTTATAATATTTTAAATGCTTCTTATGCAGGTATTATTACAGAAGTTTTCGTTATGAGTTCTTTAATAATTGCAATTATAAGATTTGATTTGAGAAAATCAAAGAAAACACAGGAGGAAACAGTTGATGTCAACAGTTAAAGATATTTATTCTTTTTTAGATTCTTTAGCACCTTTTTCAACTTCTGCACCTTGGGATAATACAGGTCTTTTAGTCGGTAATGAAAATAGTGAAGTTAAGAGGGTTATGCTTTCACTTGATGTTACAGGTGATGTAATTGACGAAGCAAAAAAAAATAATGTTGATTTAGTTATCACACATCATCCGCTTATTTTTGAAGGTGTTAAAAGCGTTACTTCTGACACACTTCTTTACAAAGCGGTTTCTTCTGGTATTTCATTTATAAGTAGTCACACTTGTCTTGATATTGCAAAAGACGGTGTGAACGATTGTCTTGCAAATGCAGTCGGACTTAAAAATATTACTTCAATTGAAGAAGAGCCATTTTTAAAATTCGGTGAAATAGAAGAAAAGACAGAAGAAGAATTTGTTTCACTTTTAAAAGAAAAACTTTCTTGCAATGTTTTGTATAACAGTACAGGCAAAAAAATTAAAAAGGTTGCATTTTGTAGCGGTTCAGGTGGTGACCTCTGGGGATTATCAAAAGAAAAGGGTGCAGATGCACTTCTAACAGGCGAAGCAAAATATCACGAGTTTTTAGATGCAGCTTTTAATAACATTACAATTTTTGCTTGTGGGCATTTTGAAACAGAAATTGTTGTAATTGACACATTAAAAGAAAAATTGGAAAAAGAATTCAAAGGTATTGAATTTTTAAAATCAAATCAGAAAAATATTGTTTCTTGTAAATAATAAAGAAAGGTAAACTATGGCACTTGACGGAATTTTTATAAATTTTTTAGTAAACGAAATTTCTGAAAAATTAATAGGTTCAAAGGTAGACAAAGTACACCAACCCACTAAAAATGAGTTGGTGTTAATAATGCGTTCAAGACAAGGAATGTATAAACTTTTTCTTACTGCTGATGCTAATGCACCGCGTTTTCATATTATAGAAAACGCACCTGAAAACCCTCAGACTCCGCCAATGCTTTGTATGCTTTTAAGAAAAAAATTAGTTGGTGCTACTCTTATTGAAATTGAGCAATATGGTCTCGACAGAGTTGTTCTTTTTAAATTTGATGCTACAAACGAAATCGGCGATAAAGTTAAACTTACTTTAGCGGTTGAAATAATGGCGCAACACAGTAACATTATTTTAATCAATGAAGAAAACAATGTTATTGACGCAATTAAGAGAGTAGACGCAGAAAAATCTTCTTACCGCCTTGTTTTGCCGGGTGCTATTTACAAACTACCACCGGAGCAGAATAAATTAGATATAAGAAAAGAGAAAGAAACTGTTGTTGCAGACTTAATTTTAAATTTGCAAAACACACGACTTTCTTCTGCAATTTTAAAAACCTTACAAGGTGTTTCGCCATTACTTTCAAGAGAAATTGCAATTCGCGTTACCGAAGAAGATAAATTTGTGAGCGAATTAAGTGAAACAGAAAAGCAGAAGTTAGTGGAGGTTCTCGCTAAAATTAAAGTGATGCTTAATGCAAATTTGCCAGAGCCAACAATTATTCTTGATAAAACTGAAAAACCTCTTGAGTTTTCATTTTTACCGGTTTTACAGTATGGTGCTGATTTCAGAAGTATTAAGAAAAAGACATTAAGTGAATTGCTTGACGGATTTTATTCTGAAAAAGACAGAGTAAACCGTACTCGTTCAAAAGCATCTGAATTATTTAAACAGCTTGACAGTTTAATTGAAAGAACTGTAAGGAAATTAAATAACAGACGCGAAGAATTAAAACAATGTGCAAATCGTGAAGAGATTAAAATAAAAGCAGAACTTATAACTGCGTCACAATATATGCTTAAAAAAGGTGATAGCGTTTATGAAGTTTATAATTATTATGACAACAACGCACTTTTAAAAATAGATGTTGACCCTGCTCTGACACCAACACAGAATGCACAGAAGTATTACAAGGAATATAAAAAAGCGTGTACTGCTGAAAATATGCTCATAAAACTCGTTGAAGAGGGTGAGAGCGAACTTCAGTATTTAGAAAGTGTTAAAGATTTGCTTCTTCGCTCTACTTTAGAAAGAGAATTTAACGAGATAAAAGAAGAATTAGCTTCACAGGGATTTTTGAAATCTAAGAATAATGGCAAAAAACAAATGAAAAAAGCGGCTTTGCCACCGCTCGAGTTTAAAACTTCGCAAGGTCTTACTGTGCTCGTAGGTAGAAATAACACTTGTAATGACAAACTTACCTTTAAAACTGGCAGAAAAGGTGATATCTGGTTACACGCACAAAAAGCTCCGGGTTCTCATGTGCTTTTAGTCAGTGATGGTAACGAAGTGCCTGACGATGCAATAGTCGAAGCTGCAGAAATTGCGGCATACTTCAGTTCTGTTAAAGAGTCAACAATAGCAACTGTTGACTATACAGATGTAAAAAATATAAAAAAACCAAACGGTGCAAAACCTGGCTTTGTTGTTTATTACACCTATTATTCGGTTAATGTAAAACCAAAGAATCCGAGTTGTTAGGTTTTAGGTGTTAGAAATTGAAAATTGAAAGTTGAAAATTTCGGAACTGCGTTGGCATTGTAATGTTGTATTTCTAAATATACAGTAAATATTAAAATGCGTTATAAATGAAACAAAAAACTTACTCCCTCTATGGTAGGGGCAGACCTTTGGTCGCCCGAAGTAGTGGGAGTAGTTTTTATTACGATAAACCAATCGGGTGCAACGCGTGAACTGAATGCGAAGCTTTGCTTCCTGTTTCCTGCTTCCTATTTCCTGAAAAGCACTTGACAAACCTGTCTATTGGTGATAGACTGTAGTTGTCTATTAACTATAGACAAAAGGAGTTGATATTATGAACGAAATAAAATTAGGACTTGTAGAGGCAAGATTTGCCGAAATTATCTGGTCAAATGAACCTATGACAACTAAAGAATTGGTTTCTGCTTGTCAAAATGAATTACAGTGGAAAAGAACGACAACCTACACAGTTTTAAAGAAACTTTGTGAAAAGGGAATTTTTAAAACAGAAGACAGTGTTGTAACTTCCATTATAAAGAAAGACGAGTTTTATTCTATTCAGAGCGAACAGTTTGTTGAAGAAACTTTTTCAGGGTCGTTGCCAGCATTTATTGCAGCATTTACTAAAAGAAAGAATTTAAGCGAAAAAGAAAAAGAAGAAATAAAAAGAATGATTGAAAAATTCTAAAGGGGAGAGTATTTTGGAGAATTTGTTTTTAACAATCGTTAATATGAGTATTACTGCCACCTGGGTAGTTTTAGCGTTTACACTTTTAAGGCCTTTACTTAAAAAAGTACCAAAATGGGTTAACTGCTTTTTGTGGGGGATTGTAGCATTAAGACTTTGTCTGCCTTTTAGTTTAGAGAGTGTTTTTAGTCTTATTCCTACAACAGAAACAATACCTACAAATATAACAACATCTGCTAAACCACAGATTGACACAGGTGTGGGTGTTGTAAATAGTGTAGTTAACCCTGTTATAAGCGAGTCTTTTACTCCAGACCCAAGTTATAGTGCTAACCCATTACAAGTTATAGTTGGTGTTGCTTCTTATATCTGGCTTGTTGGTTTGGTTTTTATGGTGCTTTATTGTGTAATTTCTTACATAATGTTAAAAAGAAAAGTTTCTGCATCAGTACACTACAATAACAATATTTATTATTGCGATAATATAGAAACACCATTTATTTTAGGGGTTATAAAACCTAAAATTTATATTCCGTCAGGTGTAAATGAAAGTGATTTGCAGTTTATTTTAGAACACGAAAAATCACATATCAAGCGTAAAGATTACCTTGTTAAACCATTATCATTTTTAATTTTGTCAGTTTATTGGTTTAACCCTGCAATATGGCTCTGGTATATTTTACTTTGCAGAGATATTGAGTCCGCTTGTGATGAAAAGGCAATTAAGTTTTATGATAACGAATATAAAAAATTATATTCAACAGCTTTACTTAATTGCAGTACGCAAAAACGAATGATTATGGCGTGTCCTGTTGCGTTTGGTGAAACAGGTGTAAAACAAAGAATAAAATCAGTTTTAAACTACAAACAACCAGCATTCTGGGTGGTTGGTTTTGCCATAATTTTAACTGTCTGGTTAACAATTTTCTTTGTAACAAATCCTGAAAATGATAAACTTGAGAAAATTTTAAGTGAAGATTGCTATCAGATTATAAATGCAACTGAAAAGAAAATGTCATTTGAATTTATGTCATCAGCAATTCGCCCTGAAATGTCTGAAGATGGTAATTATAAAGTTAAATCAAATCCTTTTGTGGTAAATGATTTTCTTGAACTTCAATTTACTGAATTATTAAGTCGCGATGACAGATATACATTAACCTTTAAAGCGGAATATCAAGCTCTTCCTGATGAAGGAACTATCTATATTGTGAATGCTAATCAATTTGACGGTGGGTTAGAGCTTGGCGATAAAATTCTTCTTTCAGATTCATCTGAAGTTTTGAATAATGAGGATGTATATGTTGCTACTTGTTCTTCGCAAGGTCCGGGTACAGAGTTTTCGTTTTCTGTGCCTAAAATCTGGTTTGAAGACAGACAAGATAACAAAATAGTGGTTACACTTGATATGTTAGAAGTTGTTTATAAAAAAATCGACTCATCTGAAGAAGAAAAAACAGAAAATTATGTTTATGCAGATGAGAATACTGGTACACTATACAGGGTTAAAGATAATTATTACTATGGAGTTATCAATAAAAATAATTATCAGAATATAGGTTTGTTCTTGAAAGAAGTTGACGGTGACAATCGTTTTATTTGTGACCTTAATACCAGCGATATATCACAGAGTGTGGTTGTAGATAATACATTTTATTACAAAGGTTCTGATTTTAATTTACATAAGGTTGAATTAAAAGAAGATGCAAAAGCTGAATACTTTATAGAGGAACTTTATCACGGTGACACTTATTACTCTATTGATGAGTTGTTTACAGTTTCTGGTGGATTTATTTATTGTTCAGCAAAGCACAGAGGATTAAGAGAAGAATATCCCGATTGGGATTTAGTTTTCTTAAAACTTAACACAAAAACAGAAAAATATGAAATAATTGACAAAAATGAAATTCCAAAAGTTGATTCGGATTTTTCAGCATTGGTACCTGAAATTGAAAAAGTTTTAAATGCAACTGCGAACAATATTTTTGTGCAGAGAATGAATTTTAATTTTGAATCAAATGGTAGTTTTGAAAGTGGTTTGATTACTGTTCAGTTTTATAATAAAAATAGTAATGGTTTCGCAAGAATAGGCAATATAATTATTGCTGATGACTTCAGTGTGTTTTTTAATGAGTATGAAGATTTTAAAGATGTATCTCCTTTAGGTAAGGACAGGCTTACTACAATTGACAAAATTCTTGAAAAAGCAGGTGTTATTGATAACACAAACTTCTGCCTGAAAAATGTTGAAAAAACACCTGATAACTTTCAGTTGATTTATTTCGGTAAAGCACTTTTAGAAAACGGTGTTGAACGCGAAGAACCATACACACTCTATTACGATTCACTTTCTTATGTGTTCTCTGAAAATATTAAAGCGAAGTATTTCAGCTTAAAAAATGGTAAAATTCAAAAGGGTAGTAAACCAACAAGTGTTGAAAGAAAAGCGAAATATATTTCAGGAAAAGAGTTCTTCATATTGACACCTTACTACCAGACAGAAGAGCCTCTAAATAAAGCATTTGAGGATTCATCTGGTATTGCAGGAGATTTGTTGTTTGTAAGCTTTGACGAAGAACCAAAAGCAGTAGAGCCTACAACTGAATCAAAAAGAACTGAAGCAACTAGTGAAAATATAAAAATTCCAACATCACAAGTTTTCAAAACGGATAATATTTCTCGTATTACATTCTATTCGTACTACGGTTCTGGTAAAGGTAGCGTTGTACCAAAAGAAAATATGACGGAAATTATAAATTGGCTTGGTTCATTTAAAATTGATAAAAAGGCACCTGATATATTGCCTCCTGGCACTGGTACTAATTGTGTAGAAATTGAGTATTCAAACGGAACGGTTGTTAAAAAAGCATTGGATTATGTAATGGTTGACAGTGTTCAATATAAAACAAAATCTGATAATGCACCTGGTTGCTATTGGGATATATTATCTAAAACAAGTTATACTACCGATAGTGACACAGGAGGAGTGCCCACACCTAAAGGAAAACTCGTTACCTCAAACACCCCACCAGAAAATACAACTTCTCCGGAAGGCTACACTACACCTTATATTGATTACTTCACACCAGAAGGTGAGCATGTGTATGAGTATTATGTAACAGAATAAAGGAAATAGGAAATAGGAAAAGTTCTATCATTTAAGGTTTTTCGTAAACTAAAATGATAGAACTTTTCTTTATTGATTCTTAATAATTAAATGCAAAGTATTTCTTTTAATTCCGAATTACGCATTACGCATTCCGAATTAAAGTGCGTTTTCAACGCACTTTTTCCACTGCTTTGCAATAAGCTGATGCCCTGCAGTTGTCGGGTGAACGCCGTCCCACAAAAGTTCAAAAATGTCACAATTTTTACTTGCTTCATCAAATACTTCCTGTAAAGGAACAAAAATCAAGCTGAATTCCTCTGCAATTTCTTTTGAGGCCTTCTGATAGAAACCAATATTGCTTTTAATGTATTCACCAAGTTCAGCTTCTCTGTGTTTACCAAAGAAAGGCTCCATAATAACAATTTGTGTGTCAGGATTTCTTTCTAAAACTTCTTCTACTAAAAGTCTGTAGGTCTTTTTAAATCTTTCAGGTGAAGCACCGCAGTTGTGGTCGTATTGGAATATAAGCTCATTTACACCTATTAAAATGCTCAGGATGGTAGGTTCCAAATTAAGACAATCTTCAATCCATCGTGCATATAAATCCGCAATTCTGTTACCACTTATACCACGATTATATACAGTAACATTTTTTCCTAAGTTATCTGCTAAAATCTCACTTGCTAAAATGTACTGATAACCGTGACCGTGAATATGGTTAGGGTCAGCGCTTCTGCCACGGTTTCCGTCTGTTATAGAGTCACCCTGAAATAGAATAACATCATTTTCTTTAATTTTTATCATAATTAAACCTCGGTTAAATGAAGAAGATATGAGTCACCATCTTCGTCTAAAATATCATAAAGATTAAGACCTGCATTCATAAGGTAAGCACCACTATATGTATCACCGGTTGCTTCATCTTTATAAATTGCATCCTTCTTAAGACCTTGTAATTTAAGCATTTTAAAACCATGAACAACCTTTTTAATCTGCACAACAGTAACAAGTGCTTCTTTTTTATCTTCAGAAACAAACTGCCAGGCACATCTGTTGTAATTTTCAAATGGTGACTCTAATCTGTAAAGGTCACCGTAGTGAATTACATCATAATATTTGTGGTAAAGTTTTGCTTGTTCTTTAATTTCAGTTATTTCATCTTCTGATAATTTATCAGGGTCCAATTCATAACCGAATGTTCCCCAAAGTGCAACATTTGTCTTTGTTTCATAACCGGTTCTTTTACTTGCAGAAACGTGAGCACCCATTGTTGATGCCGGATAACACATAGATGTACCAAATTGAATTGTAAGTCTTTCTATAGGGTCTGTGTCATCACTTGTCCAGATTTGTGGTGAGTAGTAGAGCATACCGGCGTCAAATCGACCGCCACCGCCTGAACAGTTTTCTAAAAGAAGGTGAGGGAAGTCAGTTGTAAGTCTGTCCATAATCTCGTAAGTACCGAGAACGAATCTGTGGAATACTTCACCTTGTCTTTCAGGTGGTAAATCTGCATTTGCAACTTCTGTCAAGTTACGGTTAAAGTCCCATTTTACATAGTCAATATCATTCTCTGAAAGAATTTTATACATTTGTGAGTAAATGTAGTCTCTTACTTCTTTTCTTGAGTAGTCAATAACATATTGGTTTCTTGCAATAGAACTGTCTCTGCCTGTTACATGAAGATGCCAGTCAGGGTGTGCACGGAAAATGTCTGAATCAGGTGAAATCATTTCAGGCTCAAACCATATACCAAATTTAAGTCCCATAGCTTTAACCTGATTTATAAGATTTGAAAGTCCGCCTGTTAATTTGTATTCTGCAACATACCAGTCTCCGAGTGAAGAGTCATCACTGTCTCTGTGACCAAACCAACCGTCATCCATAACGAGCATTTCAAATCCCATATTTTTAGCGTGACGAGCGAAAGATACTAATTTGTCAGTATCAAAGTCCATTCCTGTGCCTTCCCAGTTGTTTATGAGAAGTGGTCTTTTCTTTTTCTTCCATTCCCCACGAACAAGGTTGTTTGAATAGAGTTTGTGGAATATTCTACTCATTTCACCAAGGCCTTCATTTGTGTAAACCATAACTGCTTCAGGTGAATAAAATTCTTCTTGAGGTTCTAAAACCCAACTGAAAGTTTCAGGGTTAATGCCCATTAAGAGTCTTGTCTGGAAGAATGAGTCAACTTCAACATCAATTGAGAAATTTGAACTGTAAACTAAATTAAAACCATAACATTCACCGTAAGTTTCAGTTGCATTTTTGCTTACAAGAGCAGTGAAAGGGTTGTGGTTATGGCTTGAAGAACCGCGTTTACTTTTAATTGACTGAATACCTGTATGTAATGGGTGACGACCTAATGAACGCTCTTTTGCCCATTTACCATATAAATTGAGCATTTCAAAATCTGCACCGGGTAAATCAACACATAATGAGTGAACTGATTCAATAGAGAACGCTTTGTCAGAATTGTTTTTTACAACAACACTTCTTGTGATAGCACCGTAATCTTTAAATACTGTATAAATAAGAGTTACTTCTGCACCTGTTACCTTGTCACAAGTTAAAACCTCGAGTGTATCTGCTTCGTCATCGTTATTTAAATAAAGTGACGGAAGTCCCTTTAAAGCCTTTTTACCTTTATAAATTTTGTGACTTACATATCTTAAATCGGTAACTGTATCACCGTTGGTATTTTTTACTGCGAATGCAGAAATTCTGAAGTCACCGGCACCGTTTGTTGAATATTCCATTGGTGTTACATCTGGTGAAAAATTCTTTTCTCTTGCAGTTGGTGAATCAGGGCAGAAAGAAGCGTAATGACTTCTGTATCTTAATTTTTCAACATTGGTGTCAGGAATTGGCGCACCATAATAGTAGTGAACTAAATAGTCACCTGTAAAAATACCGAAAATATATGTAGATGTTTTTGTATCTAACTTAAATATTTTGTTTTGTTCATCAAAAATAATAGACATAATTTTTACCTACCTTTATTTTGTTAAGTCTTTTATTTGTGAAAGTTTTCTTGGAATATTAATCTCTTGCGGACAATGTTCCATACACTTTTTACAATCAATACAGTTCTGTGCTTGTTTTTCTTTTGGAATTAAAAGATATGTTTTATTTAAATCTTTAATTTCTCTTGTTGCGTTGTATTCGTTAAATGCACTGAAACAAGATGGTATATCAATCCCTTTAGGGCATTCTGTAACACAATATTTACAAGCAGTACAAGGAATTGAAAAATTCTTTCTGAATAAAACATTTGCTTCTTCAATTGCTTTCATTTCTTCAGCTGAAAGAGGTATACATTCATTGAATGTGTTTATGTTGTCTTCAACCTGTTCATAGGTTGACATACCGCTTAAAGTAACTAAAACATTCGGTAATTGTGCAACAAATCTTAAAGCATAAGAAGCAGGGGAACTACTTGAAAGTTTTTTGAAAACTTCAACTGCTTCGTCATTTAATTTCTGAAGTGAACCACCGCGTACTGGTTCCATAACAATACAAGGTATGTTTTTATCTTCAAGCAATTTATAAAAATCTTTCGCGTTATCTGCTTCCCAGTCGTAGTAGTTAATCTGCAACTGAACAAAATCCCACTCGTAATTATCTAAAAGTTCTTTAAATAACTCCATATCACCATGGAATGAAAAACCTAAATGTTTTATTTGTCCTTGTGATTTCTTTTCTTTTAAATTTTCATAAGCGTTAACAGATTTAAATGTGTTCCATATATCTCTGTTTAAACTGTGAAGAAGATAAAAGTCAAAATACTCCACATCGCACTTTTCTAACTGTTCATTAAAAAGCTCGTCAACAGTTTTACCGTCATTTTTTATAGCCCAACCAGGTAATTTTGTTGCTAAGTTATAACTTTCTCTCGGATATTTGTTAAGAATTTTACCTGCAAAAATTTCAGATTCTCCACCGTGATAAACATAAGCAGTATCAAAATAGTTAACACCATTTTTGTACGCTAAATCAACAAGTCTTTCTGCTTCTTTAAAGTCAATATCTTCTTTACCCTCGTAAAGTTTAGGAAGTCTCATAAGACCAAAGCCTAATTTTGAAACTTTGCCTTTAATATTTGAAAATTCGCTGTATTTCATAAAAACTACTCCTTTGAAAAGAATAATTTTATTATACAATACAGCGAATTTATTTACAATACAAAGTTAAAAAATTGTTTCAATAATTCTGTCAGAACAATCGGGTGAATATTTAAAATAATCAATATGCTCGCCAATGTAAAAATAGTCAGGTTCTGGTGTCGGGTAATCTGCATTAAATGCTTCGACAATAATCAGTTTGAACTTCATTTTTTCAGGAATAATGCTTTTAATATATACACTCGCTTGTTGACCAACTTCTACATTAGATGTGTACTCTGCAAGACCAGCGAGATTTGGTGCTAGTTCAATGAAAATCCCATAATTTTCAACACTTCTTATAATTCCGCTGACAGTTTCACCAACTGAAAAACTTTGTGCATTTTCTTCCCATGTGCCTAAAAGTTCCTTGTGAGAAAGAGTAATGCGATTATCCTCGTCAATATCTTTAATTATAACCTTGATTTCATCACCAACAGAAAATCTTACATTAGGATGCGGAATTCGCGAAACAGAAATATTATCAATAGGTAAAAGTGCATTTATACCGCAACCAATATCACAGAATACACCGAAGTTTTCAAGGTGTGTAACAGATGCACTTATAATATCACCAACCCTGAACTCAGGAAGTCTGAGTTGATAAAATCTGTTTTGTAATATTTTTCTGCTTAAAAGTGCAGTCAGTTTTCCGTTAATTTCTTTAATATCTGTTATTATAAATTTAACTGGTTTATTTACTCTTGCAATTATTGCAATATCCCTTGTAGTGCCCTCATCAATTCCTACCGCACATTCTGAACGGGGTATTATTCCTTCAATAAAACCAAAATCAATATGTAAATTATGTTCTTTGTCGCAAGATGATGCTCTTGCTTCAATTGGTACTCCTTTCTGATACGCTTCTTTAAAATTTTCAAATGAGAAAAGTGCCTTTTTATTTTCTTCTGTCTTGATTAAAAAACCTTCTGGTAAATATAACGACATTTATTATCACCTGTTTCCATTTATTTTAATGTTTACTCTTTAATTTTATGTTTGATTGTGTTATAATATTTCAAATTATTGCATTTTTATTTGAAAGGCGGAATGAATTTGGATATTCGTGTCGGTGATAAATTAGAAATGAAAAAAACACATCCTTGTGGTGAGAAGATTTTTACAGTTCTTCGTTCTGGTATCGACTTTCGTCTTCGTTGTGATAAATGTGGCAGAGAATTTTTAATTCCCAGAGTAAAAGCAGAAAAAAATATTAAGAAAGTTATAAGAGAAGAAAACAATGATTGATAAATTAGAACAAGTAGAATTAAGATTTGAAAAAGTAAATGAACTTATTTGTTTACCAGAGGTTGTTAGCGACCAGACTCAATATAAGGAACTTATGAGAGAACTTAAAAATCTTACCCCTGTTGTTGAATGTTTCAGAGCATATAAAGAAGCAGACAAAACAGAAAAAGAAGCATTTTCACTTCTTAATGATGGTACTCAGGATAAAGATTTTAAGGAACTTTTAGAAGAAGAATATAAAGAGTCAAAGCAAAAGAAAGAAGAATTATATTCTGAACTCAAAACACTTCTTTTACCTAAAGACCCGAATGACTATAAAAATGTTATTATAGAAATCCGTGGTGGTGCAGGTGGTGATGAAGCCGCACTTTTTGCAGGTTCGCTTTTCAGAATGTACTCAATGTATGCTGAAAGTCGTGGTTGGAAAACCGATGTTATGAATATAAACGAAACAGGACTTGGTGGCATTAAAGAAATCAGTTTTATGATTGAGGGCGAGGGTGCTTATTCGCGTTTCAAATTTGAAAGCGGGGTTCACCGAGTTCAGCGTGTACCTGAAACAGAATCAGGTGGCAGAATTCACACTTCAACTGTTACAGTAGCAGTTTTACCTGAGGCAGAAGAAGTAGACATTGCAATCGACCCGAGTGATTTACAGATAGATACATTCCGTGCAAGTGGTGCGGGTGGTCAGCACGTTAATAAAACTGAATCTGCAATCCGTGTTACTCATATTCCTACTGGTACTGTTGTCGAGTGTCAGGATGAAAGAAGTCAGTATAAAAATAAAGACAGAGCATTAAAAATTCTTCGTTCAAGACTTTTAGAAGTAGAACGCGAAAAACAAGACTCTGAAATTGCCGATGAACGTCGTTCACAGGTTGGTACAGGTGACAGAAGTGAAAGAATAAGAACTTATAACTTCCCACAAGGCAGGGTTTCTGACCACAGAATTGGTCTTACTCTTTATAAAATTGAAGCAATTATGAATGGTGACATTGACGAACTTGTTGATGCACTCGTAACTGCAGATACAGCAAAAAAATTACAAGCATCCGAGGGGTAATTTTGAACACAGAAATAATTAAAATTTCTGCAAATGATGGTGCAGAAAAATACGAAAAAGCAGTCGAACTTTTAAAAAGTGATAATATAGTAGGTATGCCTACTGAAACTGTTTACGGTCTTGCGGGTAATGCTCTTTCTGAACTTTCTGTTAAACGAATCTTTGAAGCGAAAGGCAGACCGCAGGATAATCCGCTTATTGTACATATTTCAGAATTCGATGAAATATATGATTTAGTAAGCGAAGTGCCTGAAATTGCGAAGAAATTAGCAGAAAAATTCTGGCCGGGTCCACTTACTATGATTTTGCCCAAAAGTGAAAAAGTGCCCCAATGTGTAACTGCTGGGCTCCAGTCTGTTGCAGTAAGATGTCCGTCACATAAAGTAGCAAGAAATTTAATTAAATATAGTGGTTTGCCGATTGCAGCACCATCTGCAAATATTTCAGGTAAGCCAAGTCCTACAAAAGCAGAGCACGTTTTTTCTGATATGAACGGAAAAATTCCACTTGTAATAGATGGTGGCGAAAGCGAAGAAGGTGTTGAGTCAACAGTAATTACACTTTGTGGTGAAACACCAAAACTTTTAAGACCTGGTAATGTAACACTTAAAGAATTAGAAAGTGTTTGTGATAAAGTTTTAGTTGACGATGCAGTTTTAAACCCTCTCAAAGAGGGTGAAAAAGTTTCTTCACCAGGTATGAAATACAAGCATTATTCTCCGAATGCTAAAGTTACTATATTAAAAGGTGATTACAAATCATTCTGCCAGTATGTAAACAAAAATAATTCACCCGAAACTTATGCTATGGTTTTTGATGGTGAGGGTGAAAATTTACAGGTTAAATTTATAACTTATGGTAATAAAAATGATTATCGTTCTTTAAGTAATCATCTTTTTGACTGTCTCAGAGAACTTGATAATATCGGTGCAAAACAATGTTTTGTGCGTTGCCCTCAGGAAACAACGGATGATTTAGCAGTTCTTAACCGACTTTTAAGAGCGGCGGCATTTAATGTAATTAACCTTAATAAAAAAACACTTTTAGGTCTTACAGGTAAAACAGGTGCAGGTAAATCTACTGTTTCAAAATATTTAAAAGAAAAAGGTGCTTATATAATTGACGGTGACATTGTCGCTCGTGAAGTTTTAGTTGATAATGCACCGCTTTTAAATAAACTTGCTGAAAGTTTCGGTAAAGATATTTTTGAAAATGGTGTTTTAAACAGAAAAAAACTTGCCGAGAAAGCATTCATTTCACCCGAAAATACAAAACTTTTAAATTCTATAATGCACCCTGCAATAAATGAGAAAATTCAAACGGAAGCAAATGAAGCATTTAAAACCCACAATGTAGTAATTGTTGATGCGGCGGCAATAATAGAATCAGGGTACGCTGACACTTGCGACAAGTTAATTGTGGTTACTGCACCTGAAGAAATAAGAAAAGAACGCATTATAAAGCGTGATAATATTTCTGAAAAAGATGCCATAATAAGAATAAATGGTCAGAAAGATGACAATTTTTATAATGACAAGGCAGATTATATTATAAGAAACTATGAGCCATTCTCACTTGAGGATGAAATTGCTCAGTTAATAAACGATATTTTTTAAGAGGTGTAAAGAATGGCAAATAAAAAGATGGACGAATTAAAAAAGAATTTATTCTACAAATCAGAAAATGCCGGTGAAGTTTTAAAAGAAACTGAAATTAAAAAGGCAGACAAATTCTGTGAAGATTACAAAAAGTTCCTTGATTCTTCAAAAACAGAAAGAGAAGCAGTAAAATCTGTTGTAGCAATTGCAGAAAAGAATGGTTATAAAAAATATGACGAAACTAAAAAATATAAAGCAGGGGATAAGTTTTATTATGTAAACCGTAATAAATCAATTATTCTTACAGTAATGGGTAAAAAGTCGTTAAAAGAAGGCGTTAAAATCTCTGCCGCACACATTGATTCACCTCGTCTTGACTTAAAACCTAACCCACTTTATGAAAAAGATGAATTGGCACTTTTCAAAACTCACTATTATGGCGGTATTAAAAAATACCAATGGGTTACAATTCCACTTGCGCTTCACGGTGTAGTTGTTAAAAAAGACGGTACTGTTGTTGAAATAAACCTTGGTGAAGAAGATAATGAACCTAAATTTGTTATTACAGATATTTTGCCACATTTAGGTGCAGAGCAAGGCAAAAGAACATTGTCAGACGGTATAAGAGGCGAGGAGTTAAATATTTTAGTTGGTAGTCGTCCTTTTAAAGATGGCGAAGGCAGTGAACTTGTAAAGCTTAATATTATGAAACTTATAAATGAAAAATACGGTATTGTTGAAGCGGACTTTTTAAGTGCAGAACTTGAAGCAGTACCGGCATTTAAAGCGTCAGATATTGGTTTTGACAGAAGTTTAATTGGTTCTTATGGTCACGATGACAGAGTATGTGCTTACCCTGCAGTAATGGCTTCATTAGCGGTAGAAAAACCAAACTATACAACAGTTACAGTCCTTGCAGATAAAGAAGAAACAGGCTCAGATGGTAACACAGGTCTTAATTCAGATTACCTTGAAAACTTTATTTATAAATTAGGTGAAATTGAGGGTGTACAAGGCTATGACATTTTAGCAAAAAGTGAATGTCTTTCTGCTGATGTTAATTCTGCACTTGACCCGACTTTCTGTGATGTATTTGAAAAGAATAACTGTTCAGAAATCAACAAAGGTGTTGTTATCACGAAATACACAGGTGCCCGTGGTAAATCCGGTACAAGTGATGCTTCCGCTGAATATATGGGTAAAATCCGTGCTATCTTAGACAAAGCAGGTGTCGTATGGCAAATTGGTGAACTCGGTAAAGTTGACGCAGGCGGTGGCGGAACAGTTGCAAAATATGTTGCTTCACTCGATGTTGATGTAGTTGACTTAGGTGTTCCTGTTCTCTCAATGCACGCACCTTATGAAGTAGTTTCAAAACTCGACGTTTATATGGCTTATAGAGCATTCTGTGAGTTCTTTAAGCAGTGATCAGGTGTTAGGTTTTAGTTATTAGTTGTCAGAATAAAGTTCTATCATTTTCGTGAACTGAAAATGATAGAACTTTTAAATTTTCCTAACACCTAACACCTAAAACCTAATACCTAATACCTGATTTTATGCCAAAAATCTTTGTCGAATTTTGTATTATTTGCGAATAGAAATATATACAAAAAAAGTTCATAATTATATAATGTATAATTATATGTTATAAGGGGAAATTATGTCAGTTTTTAAATGTAAAATGTGCGGTGGTGCACTGGAGATTCAAGATAATCAGACTGTTGCCACATGTGAATACTGTGGTACTAAACAGACTCTGCCTAAATTAGATAGTGAAAAGAAATTAGCGCTTTTCACCCGTGCTAATAATCTTCGCCTTAAAAGTGAATTTGACAAGGCTGCCGGTATTTATGAAAGCATTATTGCAGAGTTTCGTGATGAGGCTGAAGCGTATTGGGGGCTTGTGCTTTGTAAATATGGTATAGAATATGTTGAAGATAGAGACGGTAGCAGAATTCCAACTTGTCACCGTACTCTACCTATATCTGTTATGGATGACGATGATTTTGAGCAAGCGTGTGAATATGCTGATATTTCTGCTAAAAGTGTTTATCGTAGCGAAGCAAAAGTTATAGATAAAATTCAAAAGAAAATTTTAAAAATTGCTCATAATGAAGCACCTTACGATATTTTTATTTGTTATAAGGAAACTGACGATATAACGGGTGTTCGTACAAAAGACAGTCTTATTGCACAAGATATTTACACCAAACTTATTAAAGACGGTTACCGTGTATTTTTTGCAAGAGACTCACTTCGTGAGGTTGCGGGTGCAGATTACGAACCATACATTTATTCAGCACTTTCAAGTGCTAAAATTATGCTCGCTATTGGTACAAAGTTCGAGTATTATGATGCAGTCTGGGTTAAAAATGAGTGGAGTCGCTTTATTTCTATGATGGGCGATGACTCTTCAAAAGTTTTAATTCCTTGCTTCAAAAGTATGGACGCTTACGATATACCAAAAGAGTTCAGAAATATGCAGGCTCTCGATATGGGCGAAGTAACATTTTTTGGCGACCTCTTAGATAATATTGAAAGAGTTGTAGGTAAACTGAATGTTAAAACTGCAACTGAAACAATTGTTTTAAATAGCGAAACTTCTGATGTTGCTCCACTTTTAGAGCGTGGTTTTCTATTTCTTGAAGATGAAAAATGGCAAAAGGGTGATGACTTTTTTGAACTTGTACTTAATAAAGACCCCAAAAATGCCAGAGCATATTTAGGAAAACTTCTTGTTGACCTTGAAGTTTCAAAACCCGAAAATTTAAAGGATTTTTACACTCCTTTTGATGATAATGATAATTACAGTAAAATTTTGCGTTTTGCAGATACAAAGTTAAAAGAGTATATAAAAGAGCAAAATGATATTATTATAAGGCGAAACGAAGAAAATCGTAAAAGAGATATTTATGAAAAAGCAGTTTCTATGATGGCAAATGATTTGAATGCAAAAACACTCGAAGCGGCGGGTTATTTGTTTTTAGAAATTAAAGATTTTAATGACGCAAGAGATTTAGCGGAAGATTGTTTTGAAAAAGCAGAGGTTGCAAGTAAAAATGCAACTCTTCTGGAAGCAAAACAAAGAATTAAACAAGATAGCATCGAAAGTGTTAAAACTGCTATAGAAATGCTCGAAGGAATTCAAGGTTGGAAAGATGCAGACGAACAATTGGAATTTTGCAAAAAACGAATTGAAGAACTTAGGTTGAAAGAAAGTGAGAAGAAAAAAGAACAAGAACGAAAAATAACAGAAATGAAAGCAAAACTGCACAAACAACAGGAATATCGGGCAAAAGGTCTTTGCCAACATTGTGGTGGTGAGTTCAAAGGCTTTTTTAATAAAAAATGTGTAAACTGTGGTTTGCCAAGAGATTATTTGAAAATTTAAAATAATAAAACTCAAAATAAAAATTGGAGGTTTTTTATATGTCAAAAATAGTAGATATCATTAAATATGAGGGAGATAACAGTACATTTATATGGAAGCATCCGGCTGAGGACTTTAACTATATGAGTCAGCTCGTAGTTCACGAAAGTCAGGAAGCAATATTCTTTATGAATGGTCAGGCACTCGATTTGTTTGGTCCTGGTCGTCATACTCTCGAAACACAAAATATTCCTGTTTTAGGTAAAGCGCTTAACAAAGCAACAGGTGACAAATCACCATTCCATTGCGAAGTTTACTTTATAAATAAAACGGTACAAATGGCTCTTAAATGGGGTACTGACAGTAAAGTTCGTTTTATTGACCCACTTACAGGTGTGCCACTTGAAATTGGTGCTTGTGGTGAAATGAATCTTAAGGTAAGTGATTCCCGCAAACTTCTTTTAAAATTAGTTGGTACTATGAAGGGTATCGCGTGGGAAGCAAACAGAGAAGGCTTTACAAAAAGTCTTACTGATTCTTTTAAACCACTTATTTCAACAGCTGTTAAAACAAATCTTGCTTCTGCTTTAAAACAAAGTGAAATAGATATTCTTGAAATAGATGAACGACTTGAAGAACTTTCAGGTGCTCTTTGTGAGAAACTTATTCCTGGTTTTGAAGAATATGGTTTAACAATTCCACAGTTTTATGTAACAACGGTTGTTTTACCTGAAAACGACCCTAACTTCAAGAAAATCCGCGAATTACATACAATTTCATTCCAGAAAAAAATGGTTGAGGCTTCTAGAGAAATTGAACTCGAACGCCAGACAACCGAAACAGAAATTGCAAAACGCGAAGCAGAGCGTGAACTTATTAAAGCACAAATGGAAGCACAGGCTGCAAAAATGGCAGGTTTTGCAGAAGCAGAAATTATGGCTGCAAAAGGTATTACAGAAAAAGACTATGTACAGGCAGATGTTCAGAAAGCATTTGCAGAAGGTCTTGGTAATATGGGCTCAGGCGGAAGTGCCGGTGGCGGTATGATGGGCGACATTGTAGGCTTAGGTGTAGGTCTTCAGGCGGCTAATGCTATGAGTGGTCAGTTAGGTGGTATTTTCAACGGTCTTGCAGGTGGCACTCAAGAAACACCACAACAAAGTAATATTAAATGTGCTAACTGTGGTAATACATTACCTCAGAATGCAAAATTCTGCCTTGAATGTGGTACTAAAGTTGAAAATCTCGCTGAAAATGAAATGATTTGCCCTGTGTGTGGTAAAAAGACTGCAAAAGGCAAGTTCTGTATGGAATGTGGTGCATCTTTAATTATGAAATGTGCAAAATGCGGTGCAGAAATCCCGACAGGTGCAAAATTCTGCCTTGAATGTGGCGAGAAACTTTAATTTTGAGGAGTAATTATTATGAAAACATCATTTAAAATTTATGCTCTTATATGGGCAATTGGTTTCGCAATTTTTAATTTAGTGACTTTCATTCCAGTTGTAAGTATTGAAGGTGCAGAAATTACATCTTCATTTGTTGTTGCAAATATTTTCTGTGACATTATGTTTATAGCACAACTCGGTTGCGGTTACTTTGCGTTTAAACCAGAAAACAAGCAAAAAATATTTTATAATATTCCAATTGTAACAACAAGTTTAATAAGTCTTCTTGTTACAATTGTAGCGGCAGTTATTTTAGCGTTAATTCCAGATGTTCCGAATTGGCTTACTGCACTCGTTTTAGTAGTTATAACTTTAGTTTCAGTTGTTGCTATTTTAAAATCACATTTCGTAGCAGAAACGGTTTCAAAAATTGATGATAAAGTAAAAGCAAAAACATTTTTCATTAAAAATCTTACTGTTGATGCTGAAACCCTCATTTCAAAAGCAACAACAACTGAAGCAAAAGCAGTTGCAAACAGTGTTTACGAAGCAATCCGTTACTCTGACCCTATGACAAATGATGCACTTTCTTCACTTGAAAGTGAAATTACAAATAAATTCAATGCATTTGAAAATGCCGTTGTAAGTGGCGAAGCACTCGAAGAAACCTCAAAAGCACTTTTGATTTTAGTTGAAGAAAGAAACAACAAATGCAAAATGCTTAAATAATTAAGAATTAACAAGATTCTTAATAGCATTGTTAAAACAACTTACGAAAAAATCAAGGGGGCAAAGGCATAAAATCATTGTGCATTATGCATTGTGAATTATGCATTGACTATATGGCAGTTTTTAAATGTAAAATGTGCGGTGGAGACCTTCAGATTCAGACGAATGTTACCGTATGTGAATGTGAATATTGCGGAACGAGGCAGACTGTTCCTACAGTTGATGATGAAAAGAAACTTCAACTTTTTAACAGGGCTAACCGCTTAAGATTCAATAACGAGTTTGACAAAGCGGCAGGCGTTTACGAGTCAATTGTTGCTGAATTCCCTGAAGAACCAGAAAGTTACTGGGGTCTTGTGCTTTGTAAATATGGTATTGAGTATGTAGATGACAAGAAAACTGCAAGGAAAATACCAACTTGTCACAGAACTGTTCCGGTGTCAATTTTAAATGACAAAAACTTTGAAAAAGCGTGTGAATATTCAGGTGTTGAAGCAAAAGCACTGTACTGTGAAGAAGCAAAAACAATTGACAGAATTCAGAAAAGTATTCTTTCAATTGTTGGAAACGAAGACCCTTACGATGTTTTTATCTGTTACAAAGAGACAGACGAAAATGGTAACAGAACCGAAGATAGTCTGTTGGCACAAGATATTTACACCGAATTAGTAAAAGAAGATTATAATGTTTTCTTTTCAAGAGTTACTTTGCGCGACAAAGCAGGAACTGAGTATGAACCATATATTTATGCCGCTTTAAAAAGTGCAAAAGTAATGCTCTGTATTGGTACAAAGTTCGAGTATTTTGATTCGGTTTGGGTAAAAAATGAATGGGGACGCTATCTTTCGATGATGGCAACTGATAAAGATAAGCATCTTATTCCTTGTTTTAAGGGTTTGGACGCTTACGATATGCCACAAGAATTCAAAAATCTTCAGGCTCTTGATATGGGTGAGGTTACTTTCTTTAAAAATCTTGCAAACAGTATTGAGAAGTATATCGAAAAAGATACTGTTACTGAAACAGTTATAATTAATTCAGGTCCTACCGCTATTGAACCGTTGTTGAAAAGAGCGTTTATGTTTCTTGAAGATGGCGAATTTAAAGATGCAGACGAATATGCAGAAAAAGTGCTTGATACAAACCCTGAGTGTGCTGAAGGATATCTTGTAAAAGTTCTTGCAGAAAACTCTTTAAGAAAAAGACGCGATTTGTCTGATTGTGAAAAGCAATATACTTGCAATAAAGATTATCAGAAAGCAGTTCGTTTTGCTGATGACACATTAAAGAAAGAGCTTGATGAGTATCTTTCAGTATGGAAAGAGTACAAATATAATATCGCTTGTGAAAATTTGGCAACTGCTACGACAATTGATGAATATAATTCTGTAATTTCAATTTTTGAGATGCTTGAAAATTACAAAGATTCACAAGAGAAAATTGATATTTGCAACAGTAATATTAATGATATTACAAGTGAAAATTGTAGAATTGCCGCTATAAAGAATAGTATCTGCAGAAAGAATATAAGAATAAACGAACTCGAAAAAGATAAAGTCGCTCTTAACAAAGCACTCGAAGAATGTAAAGAGCAGTACCACAGAAGAAAGGCTTTAAGTCTTAAAAGACTGACTGCTTCTCAGGTTGCAATGTTTATTCCTGCTTTTATTTCGACAACGATTATCAGTTTAAATGGTGAGGTAAACCAATCACTTTCAGAAATTTTTGCTTTTCTTACTTTCGGTGCATATATATGGTACTTAGTGGAAGTTTATCTGTTTATGAAAAAAGGTGTTAAAGGTAAAAAATATAAAGTAATATTTTTTATTTACCCATTCATTGGTTTTATTTTCTGCTTAAAAGAGTGGCTTTTTATGAAGAAAAATTATAATTTTACAGTCAGTGAAAAATTAAAAGAAATTCAAACCTTAAACAGAAAAATAAGCGAATGTGATATTGAAACATTAAAAGAACAACAAGAAATTAAAAAATTGAATGCTGAGCAAGTGTAATGCTCAGCATTCGTTTTTTATTTCATATATTCTTCAATGCCACCGAACTCATCCATCATCGCCATAATTATATAGAGTCTCGGAATGTGGAAAGGTCCTTTGAAAATGTTACCTTTTAATGTAGTTGAAACGGTGTTGTCATAGTGCAGATAACCGTACCATTCGCCACTTTCATTATCAACAAAATATTTTTCACAATATTCTTTGAATTCGTTGTAGAGATTTAAATATTTATCATCTTTAAATACTGTGTGAGCAAGTCTTAAAGCAATCATTGTTTCGCATTGTGGCCACCAGAGTTTCATATCCCATTCAAGTTGAACTGGTGGTTTGCCATCTAAATCTGTAAATGCAATAAGACCGCCGTGCTTTTTATCAATACCAAGTGGTAAAGTTATGTCAATAATTTTCTTTGCGGCTTCAATTGCTTCGTCATTTTTTGTGACAATACCTTCTGCTAAAATAAACCACGCTGCTTCAAGTGAGTGACCTGGGTTTACAATTCTGCCGTTAGGTGAATCAATAAATTTACCGTCAACGCTTACACTTTCAAGTAATGCTCTTTCTGTTAAGTAACCGCCGTGTAAAATCTCGTCAAGACATTCTTTTGCAATTTTGTTGTATTTGTCAAAAAGACCTTCAACGCTTCTCATTACCTGTGCAGTTGCAAGCATTATCATAACAGGTGAGAGTGCTTTTGTCTGTTGATTATCCGGGTTGATTTTAGGTGGGTTTTTTCTTATTCCTTTAAAACACTCATAAGCAACTGTAAAATATTTTTCAGCACTTTCTAAAACTTCTTTGTCACCAGTTGCTTTGTAAAGTTCTGCACAACCAATTGCCGCAAATGTTTCTGAAAAATAATATCTTCTTTTTTGTAATTCGCGACCGTCAGAAGTTACTGTGAAAAACATTCTGCCATCTGTGTCAGTACATTTGGGGAAGAATTTATAAATATTTTTTGCTGCTTTTAAGTATTCTTCATTCTTTTCAATGCAGTTATATGCTTTTGAAAATACCCACAATGCTCTGCCTTGAAACCATACACTTTTGTCTGTTCCGTAAATGTTGCCATCTTTGTCAAGACAAGTGTAAATACCACCATTTTCATAGTCAATAGCGTCTTTTAACCAGAAAGGTAAGATATTGTTTACTAAGTCATTTTTAAAATTCATTTTAAACACTCCTTATAATTAAATCAGATGTTTCTTCTGTTTTAAATTTTTCAAAATATTTGTCTTCTTTTGGAATCCATTCATTTAAAAATCTTTCAAGCATTTTTTCACCATTGCGTTTTAAAATTCTTTCTCTTTGTGTTTCTTTGTCACAAGTTAAAAAGATTTTAAAATCAGAATAGTTCTCAAAGTATGGGTGAGAAGAGTAAGCACCTTCTATTATAACAAACTTCTTGTTCATAAGAAATCTGTTTTCTTTATATGTGCCTGATTGACAGTCAAAAGCTTTGTAAGAAACAACTTTTGATTTTCTTAAATTATCAATAACTTCAGTCTTTAATCTTTCATAGTGAATATTTCCACCGGCTTCATTTAATCTTTCTTCAGTTCGTAATTCAGGTGGTAAAAAGAAATCATCACAATGAACTATTTCACCATTCAGAAGTTTTGTCAATTCATTACCAAGAGAAGTTTTTCCTGAAGCGGAGTTTCCATCAATATTTATTACAATGTGTTGTTTTGAAGTATCAAGTTTACTTATGCCGATAATTGCTTCAACAAGTGTTCTGTATTTTTTACTTATAACTCTGTAACTCGGGGTATATTTTTCTTTATAAACATCACTATGACTTATAGGTTTAAAACCGTTTTTTGCAAATGCATTTGTTTCATCTCTTACTCTCTGTATATCAAACGGAATCTCGTTGTTTTCAGCCATAACAACCAAAAGGCCAAATTTAATGACAAGTTTTTCGTTTGTGCCACAAAAATCATCGGCAGATTTAACAATTATTTTATTTATGTAATTCAAATCTGTATCTCTCGGGATAGCCTTTAAATTAAGTCTTAAAGCATTACATCCTATATCTTCAAATAATTCTTCATCTTTATTATATTGGACAGTCTGAAATTCTTTAGAAAGTGATTTAAAACATTCAATTTCATTATTTGCTATGTGCTTCGGACCAAATTCATTCTGGTAAAGCATTTTTAAAATATCCTGAAGCTCTTGCTTCGGATATTTTTTTATATGTGTATTTATAATCTGTTTTAATTCATCAGTCACTTAATTTACCTTCTTTTTGTCTTTTTTCAATATCTTTAAGATTAAGTTTAAATTCTTTTGCTATCCATACAAATGACAATATCCACGCACCGGGAATTGCAACTAAAAAGTCTATTCTTCCCATTGGAATTGCCCCGACTATTGTAAAAAAAATTTTTGCATCAATATCTAAAATCATAAAAAACCACATTGCAACTATAAAAAGTCTTGCAAATGGGAGAATAACTGCAACCGACCAACAAAGACACGCAATCTGCGGACCCCAGTATTTCGGGATTTTCCACATCATAGAAACATATTTGTCTGCATCGCCGAATGAAATGTAAGATAAATACTTTTTTAAATCGGTTTCGTTGGTAACAGGTCTTTTATAACCTATAAAACCATAATAAGCAACAAGACAATAAAATAAAAATGTGACTACATTTATCGTTATAAGACCTTGCCAACCAAAGAATAAAACATTATAAAGCGGGTTGCCTTCAAGTTCTAAATTTGGTGTTGCAATATATGTGAAATATAAATCTAAAAATGTAACAATAAAATATGAGATAACAGAAAAAAAGAAACCTGTTTTGTTATTTATCTTCATAAGTTAACACCTGAAAATTTTTAATACTTCTATTTTATCATTATTTTATAAAAATGCAATATTCACCAAGAAAAAATTTCTTCATATATTAATAAAAGGAGTTGAGCGCGATGCAAATGACTTTATATGATTTAAAAATTGGTGAAACTGCTTTAGTGGTAGATATAAATACTGATATTTGTTTAAAACAACGATTAAGAGATATAGGACTTATAAAAAACAGTAAAATCAAAGTTCTGCATAGTAGTCCGTCTGGTAATCCACGGGCATATTTAATAAAGGGGAGCGTAATTGCTTTAAGGAATTGTGATGCTGAAAAAATTTTTGTTTCAGAGTGTGGTGAGAGTTTCGGTGGAAAAAATTAAAATAGCTCTAGCAGGTAACCCAAATGTAGGGAAAAGTACAGTCTTTAATGCGTTAACTGGGTTAAAGCAACACACAGGTAACTGGACTGGTAAAACTGTTGGTGTGTTTTCAGGTGAATATAAACATAATAATAAAATTTACGAGATTGTTGATGTACCAGGTACTTATTCTTTAATTCCTCATTCTGCAGAAGAAAGTGTAGCGAGAGATTTTCTGTGCTTTTCAGAAAGTAATAAAATTTTAATTGTATGTGATGCTACTTCACTTGAAAGAAATCTTTATTTTGTTTATCAGATTTTAGAACTGAATAAAAATACTGTAGTTTGTGTAAATTTACTTGATGAAGCTAAGAAAAAAGGTATAGATATTGATTTACAGTTACTCTCGTATGAATTAGGTGTAACAGTGGTCGGAACAACTGCAAGAGAAGAAGAGGGGATTTATGAAATAAAAAATGCACTTGAAGAAAAAAGTAATAAGAATACTAAAAGAATAAAATATCAGAATGAAATCGAACAATCACTAGAATATATTTACCCTGTACTTTTTAAACTTGATTTAAAAGAACTGGATAAACGATGGTTATCGTTAAGACTTTTAGATGGTGATGAAGATTTCTTTTCTGCTTTAAAAAGTTATTTGGGTTATGATTTAAGAGAAAACGAGTTTATAAATAATGCAATCAAAAAATCTTGGAAGTTTCTTAACGAAAATGGAATTGATAAAGAAGAATTCTCTGAACTTATAGCAGAAAATTTATATAACGAAGCAACTAAAGTGTCAGACAGAGTTACATTATCAAAAGAAAAGACCAATATAAGAAAAGATTTAAAAATTGATAAGTTTATAACCGGCAAATATACTTCATATCTAGTATTGGGGATAATTCTGTTTCTTGTTTTTTATATTACCATTGTTGGTGCTAATATACCGTCTTCACTGTTAATGGAATTTTTTACAAATTCCGAAAGAGTATTATATGAATTCTTTGGAAATATCGGTGTTTCGCAATTTTTTAATGACATGTTTATAAAAGGTGGTTACAGAGTGCTTGGTTGGGTAGTTTCTGTTATGCTACCACCAATGGCAATATTTTTCCCACTTTTTACAATACTTGAAGACTTAGGCGTTTTACCAAGAATTACTTATGTTTTAGACAGTAAGTTTCAAAAAGCAAAAACTTCAGGCAAACAAGCGTTAACAATCTGTATGGGTTTTGGTTGTAACTGTGTGGGTGTAACTGGTGCAAGAATTATTGACTCGAAAAGAGAACGCCTCATAGCAATACTGACAAACAGTTTCACTCCTTGTAATGGCAGATTTCCAGCAATAATTAAACTTATTTCAATTTTTTTTATTTCTTTATCTTCAACAGGTAGCGAATTTTTGAGTGCATTATTCTTGTCGGGTATTATCGTTTTTAGTATTGCAGTAACTTTATTTGTTTCAAACCTGCTTTCTAAAACTATTTTAAAAGGTGAAAAGTCACATTATATATTAGAATTGCCATCTTACAGAAAACCACAGATAACGAAAGTAATAACAAGGTCATTATTAAACAGAACAATTTTTGTCTTAGGCAGGGCAGCGGTAGTAGCTTTTCCTGCTGGTATAATTATCTGGTTGTTGCTGAATTGCGGGAATAAAATAATTTTAGAGAGCATTATTTCATTTCTTTCCCCGGTAGGTGCTTTTTTAGGGCTTGATGGTGAAATACTTACATCATTTATACTTGGAATTCCTGCAAATGAAATTGTTCTTCCAATAGTTTTAATGACCTACTCAGATAATAAAGAACTTATTTCTATTGAAAGTGCAGAAATTATAAGTAGAATTCTTATAGAGAATAACTGGAGTATTAAAACCGCTATTTGTTTTATAATGTTTTCAGTCTTTCATTTTCCGTGTGCTACAACACTTATCACTATATTTAAAGAAACCAAAAGTATAAAATGGTTGCTTATTTCATTCCTGTTACCAACTGCTTTAGGTGCAATAATTTGTGCTTTTTTAAATCAGATTTTTAATTTTTTTGAATATATAGTGTAATTTTTTAAGTTTTTTAAAATAAATTTCAAAAAAGGGTTGCTTTTTTTGTCGGTTTGTGATAATATTCTCGTGCTAATGTGTATTTAAAGTTTAAATGTTATTTAAAGAGGTGACAATAAATGAAAGAAGGACTTCATCCAAACTACGCACCAACACAGGTAAAATGTGCTTGCGGTGCTATCATCGAAACTGCTTCAACAAAGAGCGATATGCGTGTTGATATCTGCTCAAACTGCCATCCATTCTTCACAGGTAAACAAAAACTTGTTGATACAGGCGGACGTGTTGACAGATTCAATAAAAAATACAATCTTTCAAAATAATTGTGTGCTTAAATTGGCGGTGAGTTATCACCGCCTTTTAGCATATTTAAGGGGGTGTAAGTATGGCAGACATCTATAAAACATTAAAAGAGTATGCAGAAACTGAATACATAATAAAAAAATCTAAGTTTTTAAGTTACTCAAAACCGGTTAAAACAGAGCAGGAAGCACAGGAGTTTATTGCTTCAATAAAACAAAAGCATTGGGATGCAACCCATAATGTTTACGCTTACTGTATCCGTGAAGGCAATATTAAAAGATATTCTGATGATGGTGAACCACAGGGGACTGCAGGTATGCCAACCTTAAATGTTTTAACTCAGGAAGATATTACAGATTGTGTAGTTGTAGTAACAAGATATTTCGGTGGCATTCTTTTAGGTGGCGGAGGTCTTGTCCGTGCTTACTCACACTCAGCTAAACTCGGGGTGGATGCATCGGGCATTATAACCCTTATGCCATGGAAGATTTTTACTGTAACAGTTGATTATACATTTTATAATAAAATTGATTCTTTAATTCGTGACTCAGGTGGTGTAGTAATTAATTCGGATTTTGGTGAAAATGTTACTCTGGAATTTCGTATAAAAGATGAAGTGAAAGACGATTTATTTAAAAATTGTGCCGATTTAACAAATGGCAAAGTTACTCCACAGGAATGTGGTGAAGTTATTGCAGAGGGTTGAATTTTAGCAGAATTTTAATCTTTTTAAGAAATTTAAAAAAAAATTAAATTTTTTAAAGGGAAAAAAGAAAATCGTGCGTATTAACTTTTGTAGGTAGGTGATATTCGTGTCAGGTGAAATAAGATTAACTACTCTCGAAAGAGAAAAAAGAGAACTTTCAAAGTACGCAATGCTTTGTATGAATACTAAAGGCAGACAGATTTCTGAGGAAGAATGTCCTGTAAGAACTGCATATCAACGAGACCGCGACAGAATATTACACTCATCATCATTCAGAAGATTAAAAGATAAAACGCAAGTTTTTTTATCGCCTGATAATGTTCATTACAGAACTCGTTTAACTCACACTTTGGAGGTTAGTCAGATAGCAAGGACTATTGCCCGTTCGCTTTCTCTTAATGAAGATTTAACAGAAGCAATTGCTTTAGGTCATGATTTAGGTCACACACCATTTGGTCACGCAGGTGAAAGGGCTTTAAATGAAGTTTATCCAAAAGGATTTACTCATTTTGAACAAAGTCTGAGAGTGGTAGACTCACTTGAAAGAGATGGCAGAGGTCTTAACCTTACCGAAGAAGTGCGTGATGGTATTGTTTGCCACACAAAAGGACCTGAAGCAAAAACTCTTGAAGGCAGAATTATAAAATTAGCAGACAAAATTGCCTATATTAACCACGATATTGATGATGCTAAAAGAGCGAATGTTTTAACTGAAGATGATATACCGCTAGAAATCCGTATGACAATTGGTTTCAGTAAAAGTGAAAGAATCAATAAATTCGTAATGTCTGTTATTGAAAATACAGAAGATGATGTTAAAATGTCAGATGAGGTTCAGGAAGCATTTACAGAACTTCATAGTTTTATGTTTAAAAATGTTTATACTAACCCTGTATGTAAAAGCGAAGAATTCAGGGCAGAAGATATGATTAAACAGTTATATAAATACTTTTCATTTTATCCTGACAAAATGCCGGAGTTTTATTACAATATAGCTTTAAAAGAAGGTTCTGAAAGAGCGGCTTGTGATTTTATTTCTGGTATGACAGATGCATATTCAATAAAAACATTTACAGATTTGTTTGTTCCTAAAACCTGGGGATATAAATAAGTAAGAAGTAATAGTGAAGAGTTATGAAGTAATAGTGGAAAGTTAAAAGTTGAAGTGAAGAAGTAATGGGGGTGAGAGTGTGGCTGTCAGATTATCTGATGATTTTTTAGAACAAATCCGTGATAGAAATGATATTGAATCAGTAATTTCGAATTATGTTGAACTTAAAAGACGAGGTCGCAATCTCACTGGTCTTTGTCCCTTTCATAATGAAAAAACGCCATCATTTACTGTTTACCCTGAAACTTCATCATATTACTGTTTCGGTTGTCATGTTGGTGGCGATGTAATTACATTTATAAGGAATATTGAAAATTTAGATTATATAGATGCAGTTAAGTTTTTGGCTGACAGAAGTGGCATAAAAATGCCGGACGAAAATTTTGACGATACAGTTCACGAAAAACGAAAATCAACTTATGAAATGAATCGTGCCGCCGCAAAGTTTTTTCATGAAACTTTATTGAGTGAAAAAGGTAAAAAACAACTTCAGTACTTTTTAAACCGTGGACTTACAAAAAACGATATTACCCGTTTTGGTTTGGGTGCCGCACCGGATGACTGGCACGAACTTACCAATTACCTTGTTTCTCATGGATTTAAAAAAGATGATTTAGTCCGTGCAGACTTAATTAAACTTTCTGAAAAAAACGGTAAAAAGAATTATTACGATAATTTCAGAAACAGAGCAATTTTTCCTGTTATTGATTTACGCGGTAATGTTGTTGCATTTGGTGGCAGAGTTTTAGATGACAGTAAACCTAAATATATAAACACAGGTGATACACCTGTTTATAAAAAAGGTAAAGAATTATTTGCTTTAAATCTTGCTAAAAATGGTAACAATGGCAAACTGATTCTTTGTGAAGGTTATATGGATGTTATAGCACTTCACAAATATGGTTTTACTAATGCCATTGCAGGGCTTGGTACTGCTCTGACACCTGAACAGGTGACACTTATATCCCGTTACGCAGAAGAAGTTTACCTTTGTTATGACTCTGACGAAGCAGGGCAAAAGGCGGTTAAAGCGGCATTGTCTTTGTTCTCTAAAACCGGCGTTAAAGTTAAAGTTATAATGCTTTCAGGTGGTAAAGACCCTGACGAAATTCTGAAAAAACAGGGTGGGCAGGATAAATTTAAAACTCTTATTGAAGAATCACTTAATGCAGTTGAATATTATTTACACATAACAAAAGCAAAATATAATCTTGATACCGCTGATGGTAAAAAGAATTATCTTAACGATGCGTCAAGAATTCTTGCAAGAGTTGGTGCAATTGAACGCGATGTTTATGCTTCAAAACTCTCGGAAGAATTAGGTGTAGATAAAAATTCAATTTTAACAACAGTAAGTTATAACACTAACAGAGAAAACAGAGCGGTCAAGCGAGAAGCATTTAAAACTGCACAGAAAGAAGAACGCGAAGTGCAGAAAGCTTTTGACCCTGAAAGAGCTAAATATTTAAGAGCTGCGAAAGCAGAAGATATTATTCTTATTTCTTTGTTAAATAACACAGCATTTTATAATAAATTAAAAGCAGATTTGACTAGTGACCTTTTCATAACGCCATTAAATAAAAAAATATTACAACTTTTAACTGGGCGTATTGATGAAGGGTTGAGCGTTGAAATTTCGCTTTTAGCACCACATCTTACATCTGATGAAATGAATGTGGTTGCAAAGTTGTTTGCTGACACTTCTATGGTTTCAAATACTATTGAAGAATGTGTGGATTGTATCAATGTATTGAAAACAGAAAAGGAAAAGCAAGAGAAAAAATCACCGTCATCAATGGATGACCAAGCGTTTTTAGATTTCTTTGCCTCTTTAAAGAAATCAGAAGATGATAAAAAGTAAATATTTAATACATTCACTTGTATTATTGTGAAAAGAAAGGTGTAAAAATGGAAGGATTAGACAAAAAACCACAAATTAAAGCATTGATTGAAAAAGGTAAGGCAACTGGTAAACTTACTACTCACGAAATTGATGCTGTAATTCTCGAAATGGATTTTGATATTGAAGAACTCGACAAACTTTATGAAACAGTTGAGAGCAACAATATTGAAATTATTGACGACCTTGGCGATGAAATGCTTGACGCACTTTCATTTGACCTTGATGTAACAAAAAATGTTGAAGAAGAAGTGTCAGCAGATGCAAAAAATATTGCAATTGATGACCCTGTTAAAGTTTATTTAAAAGAAATTGGTAGAGTGCCGCTTTTAACACCTGAAGAAGAAATTGAACTTGCTATGAGAATTTCTTCTGATGATGAGGAAGCAAAGAAAAGACTTTCTGAATCAAACCTTCGTCTTGTTGTTAGTATTGCAAAAAGATATGTTGGTCGTGGTATGCAGTTCCTTGATTTAATTCAGGAAGGTAACTTAGGTCTTATAAAAGCTGTTGACAAATTCGACTATACAAAAGGTTTTAAATTCTCAACTTATGCTACATGGTGGATTAGACAAGCTATTACCCGTGCTATTGCAGACCAGGCAAGAACAATTCGTATTCCAGTTCATATGGTTGAAACTATTAACAAAGTTAAAAAGACAAACAGTCAGCTTCTTCACGAAAACGGCAGAGACCCGACTGCAGAAGAAATTGCTGCCAAACTTGATATGCCGGTAGATAAAGTACGCGAAATTCTTCGTGTTGCACAAGAACCTGTTTCTCTTGAAACACCAATCGGTGAAGAGGAAGACAGTCATTTAGGTGACTTTATTCCTGATGATGATGCACAAGCACCAGTTGACGCGGCATCTATGGCTTTAATGCGTGAACAACTTTCTGATGTTCTTAAAACTCTTACACCGAGAGAAGCAAGAGTTTTAAGTCTTCGTTACGGTCTTGATGACGGTAACCCGAAAACTCTTGAAGAAGTTGGTAAAGAATTCCAGGTTACAAGAGAGCGTATCCGTCAGATTGAAGCAAAAGCATTAAGAAAACTCCGTCACCCAAGTAGAAGCAAAAAACTCAAGGATTTCCTTGATTAATAATTTTATGTGGTTAGTTGAGAAATCAATTAACCACTATTTTATTATTTTTTACTTTTATTGAGATATTTCTTTTTGAAATCGTACTATATAGGTGTGGTGGTAAAGGAGATGATAAATTTTGGAAGAAATTCAGATTATTCAACTTTTTAATGAGCGCTCAGAAAAAGCAATATCGGAACTTTCAAAGGAATATGGCGTCTTGTGTAAAAATATCGCTGATAATATTTTGAAAAACAAACAAGATTCAGAAGAATGCGTGAACGATGCTTTCTTAGGTGTTTGGAATACAATACCACCACAGAAACCAACATCTTTAAAAGCTTATGTTCTGAAAATTGTTCGTAATCAGGCAATAAAAAAGTACCACTCTAATACTGCTATTAAAAGAAATAGCCAATATGATCTAGCTTTAGATGAATTGTACGAAACGCTTTCTTGTTTTAATAATGTTGAAAATGAAGCAGATTCACTTGAGTTAACAAGGTTAATTAATTCTTTTTTAGAGACATTATCTAAGAATGACAGAATTATGTTCGTAAAACGCTACTGGTTTGCAATGTCTATTACAGAAATTGCAGAAGAATTTAATGTGAAAAATCATTATATTTCAGTAAAACTTTCAAGAATCAGAGAAAGTTTAAAAAAATACTTGAAAAGAGAGGGGTTTGATTTATGATAAAAGAAAATATTTCAAAAAGTTTAAATGAAGTTGATTCTGATTATATTGAAGAAGCAACAAATTTTTCAAATAGTAAAAAAAGCATTAAATTGACATTTGTTAAAATGCCACTTGTAGCTGTTATTTTAATTGTTCTTTTATTTGGAACAATTGCAACTGCAGGCATAAACATTTATCAGAATTCAACTCAAATAGAATTTCAGGATGGTTCAACGGTTCAATTATTCGAAAGTGTGCCGTTCAGAAAGATTCCTGAAACTGTACCAAAAACAGAAGAATATGAAAGTGGAATTTCTATGACACACGATAAAGTTGAAGAAATTCTCGGGTTTGAAATTTTAGATTACAAAAATGCATATGAAGATTCAATTAGTTATCGTACATGGTTAAATGAGGATGGCAGTATAGCAATAGTTCATTTAAATTGGGCCTCATTTTTAAAGGTTGATGAAGAGAAATACGCGACTTTTTCAGTTGATATTGTAAATGAAGAAACTGATGAAAGTTATTTATTACCAATTATAGAAGGGGTTGACCCGAACGCAGGTTTAACTTATAATGAAACATATAAAATAAATTCTTTACAGACAGAAGCGATATTCTGTACTTATACTAACGAAGCAGTACCATATCCGGATTTTGTTACAGATGATGGTCGGGTTAAAGTAGAATTTGTATATGATAATGTAATTTACAAACTATTATTTAGGGGTTATACAAACGAAGAAATCAAAATAATTCTTGAAGAATTAGAATAAATTTTAATCTGAGGTAAGTTTATGAAACTAAAAAAGTTTTTAATAATTTGCATAATTCTAGTTATGGTTTTTGCAAGTTTAATTTCAGGAGTGATTTTTATGAATGATAGAAAAGAACAGCAATTTTATAAAACTCAACCCATAAGCTTACCCACAGATTTTACATATACTGCACACACAGGTTGTTGTGGTACAGAAGACAATTCTCTTGAAGCAATTAAAGTCGGTATTGAGAATGGTGCGGATATTGTTGAATTCGATTTGTATTTCAATAATGAAAATGTTGCGGTGCTTTCCCACGATAAACCAAAAGGGAATGAAGTAACACTCGACGAAGCGTTTGAGTTGATTTCAACTTATAATGATATTAAAGTTAATGTTGATGTAAAATTATGTAATGATAATCTGCGCGTTGTTTATGATTTGGCGGAAAAACATAATATTACTGACAGAATGTTCTTTACCGGTATTAATCTCCAGGATGTTGAAACAGTAAAAAAAGAGTGTCCGTCTGTGCCATATTACCTCAATTACGATGTTTTAAAAGAAAACAAACAAACTCCAGAGTACCTTAATGACCTTGTAAAAATCGTAAAAGATAGCGGGGCAGTAGGTATCAACTTCAATAAAGATTCTGCAACAAAAGAATTGGTCGACACATTCCATAATAACGATTTACTCGTTTCTATATGGACAGTAAACGAAGAAAAAGATATGTATAAAATTCTTTATTTTGCACCGGATAATATTACAACAAGAAATCCGGATATACTAAAAGAAATTTTAAACGATTGATTTCTGCTTCCCGGTATGGTCAATTTTATAATTATCCCAATATATAAGCTCACTGACGGTTACGAATTCGTAGCCGTCATTTTTTAGTTTTTCTAAAACTTTTCCTAGTGCTTCTGGTGTGTTTTCTATACCATTATGAAATAACAAAATTGAACCATTTTCGGTTTTAGTAATAACTCTTGAATACATTTCATCTACTGAAAGTTTCTTCCAGTCAAGAGAGTCAACTGACCACTGAATTACCTTCATATTCATTGTGTCAGCAATTTCTATTGTTTTGTTGTCATAGTCGCCAGAAGGTGCTCTTAAAATTTTTACTTTTTCACCTGTAACTGTTTCAATTTTTTTATTACATTCTTCAATTTCTTTTATCACTTCTTCTCGTGACACTTTACTGAATAATTTATGTGTGTCAGAGTGATTTGCAATTTCGTGACCATTGTCGTAAAACTTTTTTACTGCATCAGGGTTAGAGTCCACCCATGTACCAAGAACAAAAATAGTAGCTTTTGCGTTATACTCATTTAAAATTTCAATAAGTTCATCAGTATCTTCTGCACTCCACGCCGCGTCAAAAGTTATTGCGATTTTCTTTTCATTTGTCTCTACACAGTATATCGGTAATCTTCTTATAGGGTTATCACTCTTTATTGCTATCCCCATAAAAGCTGAAAATGAAGTAACTGCAACTAAAAATATAAGTGCAAGAATAAAACAGAAATTTCTGTAATTAATAACTAAACATTTCATAAAAAATCCCCCTGATGAAGTTTATTCATCAAGGGGATAGTCCTATTATCTTAAATCTGAAATTATTGCTTCAGCACATTTAATTCCGTCAACTGCGGCTGAAACAATTCCACCTGCATAACCGGCACCTTCACCTGATGGGAAAATACCCTGTACCTTTGTTGTCTGGTAAAATTCGTTTCTCAGAATTCTTATAGGTGATGAGCTTCTTGATTCAGGTGCAGTAAGCACTGCCTCATAAAGGTTAAAACCATTTAACTTTTTGTCAAAATCATTAATTGCACCTGCAATAGTTTCTGTAACCTTGTGAGGTAAAATTCTTCTCAAATCTGATGGTGCAACACCAGTCGGACAGCTTGGATTTACAGAACCGAATTTTTTTGTAGGCTCATTTTTCATAAAATCACCTAAAAGCTGTGCGGGGGCGGTGTAATCACTTCCGCCTTCTTTAAATGCTTTTCGTTCAATTTCTCTTTGTAAATACATACCTGCAAGTGGATGGTCTGAGTCGAATGGTGGCTCAATGCCTACAAGTAAGGCACAGTTTGCGTTTTCTTTGTCACGGGCATATTCGCTCATTCCGTTTACTACCATTCCGCCTTCTTCTGAAGAAGCCGCAACAACTGTACCACCAGGGCACATACAAAATGTGTAAAGTCCGCGTCCGTGCTCTGGGTGACACGCTAATTTATAATCTGCATTAGGTAAAAGTGGTGAATTATAAAATTTACCATATTGCGCTTTGTTTATGTGTTCCTGAGGGTGCTCAATTCTTGTACCAACAGAAAATGGTTTTTGTGTAATTTCAAAATTCTTGTTGTAAAGCATCTTAAAAGTATCTCTTGATGAGTGACCAATAGCAAGAATTACTGCGTCAGTTTCAATATCGTAACTGCCGGTTTCATCAGTGTAAGAGATACCTTGCAAAGCACCGTTTGCAATTATTAAATCAGTGAGTTTTGTGTTGAATTTAACTTCGCCACCAAGGCGAATAACTTCTTCTCTTAAATTCTTAACAACTGTCTTTAATTTGTCTGTACCAATGTGAGGTGTCGCAGAGTAGAGTATTTCTTCTGGTGCACCAAATTTTGCAAACTGAATGAAAACTTCGCGGCATCTCGGGTCTTTTATACCTGTTGTGAGTTTACCGTCAGAAAAAGTACCGGCACCACCTTCACCAAACTGTACATTTGATTCGGTATCAAGTTTATGTTGTGACCAGAAGGTGTTTACACTTTTTGTTCTACTGTCAACATCGCCACCACGCTCTAAAACAAGTGGGCGAAGTCCTGCTTTTGCAAGTGTTAATGCCGCAAACATACCCGCAGGGCCAAAACCTACAACAACAGGTCTGAATTTAGACTTGCGTTTATTTTCTGGTAAAACATATTCATATTTTTGTGTAATGAATGCCTTGTTAGGAAGAAAACCTGCAATAAGATTTTCTTCATTTAAATCGGTTTCAACATTCGCAGAGTAAACAAGAAAAATATTATCTTTTTTTCTTGAATCAATTGAACGCCTTGCGAGTGAAAAATCTTTAATATCACATTCATTGATTTTAAGAATTTTACTTACTTCTTTTTTTACTTCAAGTTCAGTTGTGCCCAAAGGCATTTTAATTTCGTTAAGTCTTATCATTTTTATACCTTTTGTTTATTACTTAAATATTTTACTGCCGAAGCACCTGAAAGTCTTCCGCTTGTCCATGCAAAATGAAGGTTATAGCCACCGCAATCACCATTAACATTAAGGATTTCGCCACAGGCAAAAAGACCGTTCTGTTTTTCTGACATAAGAGTTTTGGTGTTGAAATCGTTAGCGGAAGCACCGCCTTTTGTTACTTGAGAATAATCAAAATCACGAACACCGTCAATTTTTAATTCAAGTTGTTTCAGTGTTATAACGAGCATTTCAATATTTTTATCTGTTAGTTTACTCACAGGTGTGTTTTCTTTTATTTCTGCTTTTTTCATAACAAAATATGAAAGTTTCTGTGGAATAAGACCTGATAAAATATCTTCAGTTCTTAAAGTCGGTGATTTGTATCGGCATTCTTTAAAATGTTTTGTTAAATCATTTACAGAAAATTCATTGCAAATATCAATTAAAACATACAGATTTTTCTTGTCACTTGCAAAATGTGAAATATTAAGAACGGGTATGCCTGAAATAGCATTTTCTGTGAATTGTATCTCACCATATTCTTCTTTTAATAGTTTTCTACCACTATATAAAGCACAATTACCCTTAACCCTCAGACCTTTTAAATCTTTAAATGATTTGTCGTTTACTGTAAGAGCGGTAAGTGCCGGGGAAATATCTGTGATTTTATGACCGAAATCTTTTAATAATTTATAACCTGAACCGTCACTGCCTTGTGATTTTTGTGAGTTACCGCCAGTTGCAATTATAACAGCATCAAATTCATTATCTGAAATCAGAAATTTATCATTTTTTACATTTATTTTATCAATATTGCATTCTGTTGAAAACTTAACATTTAGAATTTCACAGGTTTTAATAAGTGCATCTCTAACAGAGGTTGCTTGTTCTGAACGGGGGTAAATTCTTCCATTCTCAAAATAGGGGAGAATACCCATTGATTTAAAAAATCCGATAGAATCATTATATTTACTTGATAATACATCTTTAATTAAATTGATATCGCCAAAGTAATGTAATTCACTTAAATCGGTGTTACAAAAATTACATCTGCCATTACCGGTTGCAAGAATTTTCTTTGCAGGTTTATTTAAGTGCTCAAATACAGTGATATTCAACTGGAGTCCCGCTTTTTTGCATTCTCTTTTTGCTTCAATTGCTGCAGCAAGACCTGAAGCACCGCCACCGATTATTGCAAGAAATAAAGACAAGATAACACCACCTTTAAATTAATTTGAAGTTATTATATAATAATTTTTAAAATGATACAATAAGTTTTTAAAAAATGTTTACAAATCACAATTATTTTGATATAATACTACGGATAATGTGATTGAATATATAAGGGGTGATGTTTTGAAACCCAATATTATTTTTTATTTTTCTGACCAACAACGAGCAGATACATTAACTCCGGAAATAATGCCTAACTTGTGGGCATTAGCTGAAGAGGGTACTCGTTACACCAACTCATACACTTGTCAGCCTGTTTGTGGTCCTGCAAGAGCATGTTTGCAAACGGGTAAATATGCAACACAATGTGGTTGTTATCGTAATGGAATACCTATCCCTGAAAATGAGAAGACTTTAGCAGATTATTTTAACGAAAATGGTTATGATACAGCATACATTGGTAAATGGCATTTAGCATCTGAATTAGGTAATTCTGACAGACATTTCCATAAAAGTGCTGTTCCAAAAGAATTTCAAGGTGGTTATAATTATTGGCGTGCGGCTGATATATTGGAATTTACTTCTCACGGTTATGATGGTTATGTATTCGATGAAGATGGTAATAAGTTGGATTTTACTGGCTATCGTGCAGATGCTATAAATGATTTTGCACTTGAGTATATAAACAAAAGAACAGAAGAAGATAAACCTTTCTTTATGTTCGTTTCTCAACTTGAACCACATCACCAGAATGACCATAAACATTTTGAGGGATTTAAAGAAACAATTGACAGTTTCAAAAAACACCCTGTACCAAGTGATTTAGTATTCCTAAAAGGCAATTACAAAGAAGAATATCCTGATTATCTTTCTGCTATAAACAGAATAGACTATAATCTTGGTAAACTTCTAGACACACTTAAAGAAAAAGGTTTATATGATAATACTGTCATAATTTACACAAGTGACCATGGTTGTCATTTTAAAACACGAAATTCAGAATATAAGCGTAGTTGTCACGAATCTGCAATTCACACACCACTTGTTATAGGTGGCGGTGCTTACAAAAAAGGTAAGGTAGATGACAGACTGGTAAGTTTAATTGACTTGCCACCGACAATGCTCGATTTTGCAGGTATTTATATACCATCTTTCTTTTCAGGTATTTCAATTCTCGAGCAGGAAGAAAAAGGTACCAAACGCGACAATGTGTTTCTTCAGATTAGTGAATCACAAGTTGGTCGTGCAATAAGAACTGAAAAGTATAAATATTCAGTAAGAGCGTTAAAATCAGGTTTTTACGCAAAATGTTCTAATGTGTACTACGAAGATTATCTTTACGATTTAGATAATGACCCTGATGAAAAAATGAACCTTGTCAATGATAAGAATTTTAAAGAGATAAGAAAAACTCTTGCAAAGCAACTTACTGACGAAATGGAAAAAGCGTGGGAGTTAAAACCGAAAATCCGCCCCGCAATTTTTAAAAGGAAAAAATAATTTGAAATATACTTTACGCAAAGGTAATGGAGGAATAATTCAATGAAACGCATTGAAATAGCAAACATTTATAAATCACCTGAACAGTTTGGTGATAAAGAAATTACAGTTTGTGGTTGGGTAAGAACTCAGCGTGCATCTAAAGCAATCGGCTTTCTTGAGATAAATGACGGTGGTTGCTTTAAAAGCCTTCAGGTAGTTTTTGAAGATGAAAAAATCAATAACTTCAAAGAAATTTCAAAAATCAATGTTGGTGCAGCGGTTATTGTTACAGGTACTTTAATTTTAACACCAGACGCAGCACAACCATTTGAAATAAATGCAAGTGAAATTGTAATTGAAGGTGAATCAGCACCAGATTACCCACTTCAGAAAAAACGCCACACATTAGAGTATTTAAGAACTATTGGTCATCTTCGTCCAAGAGCAAATACTTATTCTGCTGCGTTCAGAGTTCGTTCTGTTGCTTCATTTGCAATTCATAAGTTCTTTCAGGAACGCGGATTTATGTATGCACATACACCACTCATTTCATGCAGTGACTGTGAAGGTGCAGGTGAAATGTTCAGAGTTACTTCATTTGAACTTGATAATGTTCCAAAGACTGAAGAAGGTAAAATTGATTACAACAAAGACTTTTTCGGGAAACCTGCTTTCTTAACAGTTTCAGGTCAGCTCGAAGGCGAAATTATGGCTCAGTCTTTTGGTAAGATTTATACATTCGGTCCTACTTTCAGAGCAGAGCGTTCTTACACACAGCGCCACGCTGCTGAATTCTGGATGATTGAACCTGAAATTGCTTTTGCTGACCTCAGTGATGATATGGATTTAGCAGAAGATATGATTAAATATGTAATCAGTTATGTTCTTGAAAATTGTAAACAGGAACTCGAATTCTGTAACAAGTTCATTGATAATGGTCTTATCGAAAGACTTACGACAGTTGCAAATTCAGATTTTGCAAGGGTAACTTATACTGATGCAGTTAAAGAACTCGAAAAGAATAACGATAATTTTGAATTCAAAGCATACTGGGGTTGTGACCTTCAGACAGAGCACGAAAGATACCTGACAGAACAGGTATTTAAAAAACCTGTTTTCGTTACAGATTATCCTAAGGAAATCAAAGCATTCTATATGCGTCTTAATGATGACGGTAAAACTGTTGCCGCTGCTGACTTACTTGTTATGGGTATTGGTGAAATTATCGGTGGTAGTCAGCGTGAAGAAAGATATGATGTTCTTGTAGAGAGAATTAAAGAATTAGGTCTTAAAGAAGAAGATTACTGGTGGTACCTTGATTTAAGAAAATACGGTGGCACTCACCATGCTGGTTTCGGTCTTGGTTTTGAAAGACTTATTATGTATATGACAGGTATTTCAAACATCCGTGATGTTCTTCCATTCCCAAGAACAACAGGTACAGCAGATTTCTAATTAATATTTTTCATAGTGGAGTTTATTTATGAATCAATCTTATTTAAAAATGTCAAAAGACGAATTAAAAGCACAGTATGATGCAGTTTTAACTGAGTATAAAGAGATAAAAGCAAAAGGTCTTAATATAGATATGTCACGCGGTAAACCAGGTAGTGACCAACTTGATATTTCTGACGATATGCTTGAAGTTTTCCAAGATGGAAACTTTAAAACCGAAGCTGGTTTTGATGTAAGAAACTATGGTTTACTTCAGGGTATTCCTGAGTGTCAGAAACTTTTTGGAGAACTTTTGGGAGTTGAACCGCAAAACATTATTGTTGGTGGTAACTCAAGTCTTTCTCTTATGTATGACTATGTAAACCAATGTATGTTTTTAGGTGCAGGGTTTACACCTTGGTCACAGCAGGGTAAGGTGAAATTCCTTTGTCCTTGTCCTGGTTACGACAGACACTTTGCTATTTGCGAATCATTAGGTATTGAGATGATTAACATTAAAATGACTGCAAATGGTCCAGATGTTGATGAAATCGAAGAATATGTAAAAGACCCTATGGTTAAAGGTATGTTTGTTGTGCCAAAGTACTCAAACCCACAAGGTATTACATTCTCAGCTGAAACAGTTAAAAGAATTGCAGAATTAACACCTGCAGCAAGTGATTTCAGAATTATATGGGATAACGCTTATATTGTTCACGATTTGACAGAGAAAAGTGATGATTTACTCAATATTTTCACTGTTCTTCCGGAAAGAAATAAAAATATGGTAATTGAAGTAACTTCAACTTCAAAAATTTCTTACCCTGGTGCTGGTGTTTCGTGTCTTGCTTCTTCAGAAGAAAATATTAAAGAAATTTTAAAACGCCTTACAGTTCAGTCTATCAGTTATGATAAATTGAATATGTTAAGACATGTAAAATACTTTAAAAATCTTGACGGCATCAAAGCACATATGCAAAAACACGCAAAGATTTTAAAACCTAAATTCGATGCTGTTATTGATACATTAAATGCAGATTTAAGTGGTCTTGATATAGCAGAATGGAATGAACCAAATGGTGGTTATTTCATCAGTCTTGATGTAACTGGTGGCAGTGCTTCAAGAGTTGGTGTTTTATGCAAAGAAGCAGGTGTAACTCTTACTAATGTTGGTGCTACTTTCCCTTATGGTAAAGACCCAAGTGACAGTAATATAAGAATTGCACCTACATTCCCTAGTGCAGATGTTTTAAAACAAGCAGTAAAAGTTCTTACTGTTTCCGTAAGACTTGCTTGTCTTGAAAATCTTATGAAATAAGGAGAAAAAAGCTATGATTCGTATCGGTCATGGTTATGATGTTCACGCATTCTGTGAAAACAGAAAGTGTATAATCGGTGGTGTGACTATTCCTTACGAAAAAGGTCTTTTAGGTCATTCTGATGCCGATGTTTTGTTACACGCAATTTCTGACTCTCTACTTGGTGCAGTGGCGTTAGGTGATATTGGCAAACATTTTCCTGATACTGACCCTGAATTTAAAGGTGCTGACAGTCTTGTTTTGCTTGAAAAAGTAAATGACTTATTAGTACAGAAAGGGTATAGGGTAGTTAATGTTGATTCTACAGTAATTGCTCAGGCACCTAAACTTGCACCATACATTATAGAGATGCGTGAAAATATTGCAAAAGCTCTTAAAATTGATGTTGATTTTGTAAGCGTAAAAGCGACAACTGAAGAAAAAATGGGCTTTACAGGTAGAAAAGAAGGTATTTCTGCTCATTCTGTATGTCTTATTGAAAAGTAAACAAATTAAAACCCTTGCATATTATATATTGATAAAAAATATAATATGGAAGGGTTTTTTATGAGTAAAAAGGGTGTAAAGGTTTCTTCTGTTACCCTTGCAATGAAAGGCAGAGATTTGTTGCTGAAAAACGGTTATAAAGCATATCTAACCCGCAATCCAAAACCTGCAAAAGGTGAGGGCTGCGGGTATCTTATTTATATAAATAATCCGGACAGACGAAGTTTTCGAATTTTACAGAATAATGGCATTAAAATTATTGAATTAGTTGATTTGGGGGATATTTTATGATTTATTTAGACAATGCAGCAACCACTTATCCAAAACCAACAGAAGTAATAAATGCAGTGAATAAATCATTCAGTTTATATGGTGCTAATCCTGGCAGAAGCGGACATAATTTATCTATAAATACCGCAATGGAAATTTATTCTGCAAGAGAAAAACTGAACGCACTTTTTGATGGGTATGGTAGTGAATTTGTAAGTTTTACAATGAATTGCACTTACGCTCTGAATATGGCAATAAAAGGCGTATTAAAAAATGGTGACCATGTTATTATGTCATCACTTGAGCACAATTCTGTATTAAGACCAATTTATAAAATGAAAAATGAAGGTTTAATTACAAGTTCGGTTTTTACTGTTACGCACGATGTGGAGGAAACTATCAGTAATTTAAAAAATGAAATACAAGATAATACAAAATTAATTATTGTAACAGCAGTCTCAAATGTTTTTGGTGATATATTGCCACTTGAACAAATTTCGAAAGTTGCAAAAGAGAATAATATTCTGTTTTTTGTTGATGGTGCTCAGGGCGCAGGTGTTATCCCACTTAAAATGCAAAAACTAGGTATAAATTGTCTTTGTGTACCCGGACATAAAGGGTTGTTGGGAGTAATGGGGGTCGGAGTAATTCTTCACGATGGATGTATAACTGAAACAATAATTGAGGGTGGTACAGGCAGCGAAAGTTTTTATTTTTTGCAACCTCAGAATTTTCCGGAAAAATTAGAAGGGGGAACGCTGAATGTTCCCGCAATATGCGGACTAAAAAAAGGTGTGGAAATTGTTTCGTCTTATGGCGTAGAGAACATTTTCAAAGAAGAAACTGCGTTAATGAAAATGATGTTCAATGAACTTTCAAATATGCGTAAAGTAGTCCTTTACAGAAATGAATATAACGAAAAAATGAAAGCACCATTGATTGCGTTTAATATAAAAGGTTATCACAGCGAAGAGGTAGCCGGGTTTCTTAATGAAAATTCTGTGGCAGTCAGAGGTGGTTATCACTGTTCGCCATTAGCACATAAAACTTACGGAACGGAAGACACCGGGGCGGTAAGAATAAGTCCATCAAGATTTACTACAAAAAAAGATGTAAATTATGTAATAAATTTGCTTCAAAAAATTGCAAAAAACAAAAAAGTGTGATATAATAAATCAGTATATGTGGTAGTATGTTCTAATTATGTTGAAAAGGGTGAAAAAATGTCGGGATTTGTTGATTTTTTTAAGACAATATGGGGTGCATTATTAAGTTTTCAATTTCCTTTTGATTTGTTTGATATTGCATTTGTTACTTTTATAATTTATGAAGCGATTAAATTTATAAGAGGTTCCCGTTCCTTCCATCTTATTAAGGGTATTGCGTTTATTGGTGGTCTTTATCTTATTGTTAAATTTGCAAATATGGAAGCAAGTGAGTTTCTCCTTTCTTCTCTTATTGAGAATGCTCTTATTGTACTTGTTGTTTTGTTCGCTCCCGAAATCCGTAATATTCTTGAAAGATTCGGCAGACGCTCCATTACCGATTTTTCTTTTTTAAGTTTCAGGAATAATGGAGCTTATCAGGAAGCGGTGACAACCTTAGTTAATGATTTCTGTAAAGCTGCTGGCGAAATGAGTGAAACAAAAACTGGTGCATTAGTTGTTTTTGAACGAGAATCGCCACTTAATGATGTTATAAAATCAGGTACTATTTTAGATGCTCGTTCTTCAACTGAACTTTTTAATGGTATCTTTTTTAAAAATTCTGCCTTACATGATGGTGCAGTTGTTGTAAAAGATGCAAAGATATATTCTGCGGGTTGTATTTTGCCACTTACCCAAAACAATTCAATCAGCAGTGATTTAGGTACTAGACACAGAGCAGCTATTGGTATGAGTGAACAAAGTGATGCAGTAGTAGTTATTGTTTCAGAAGAAACAGGCTTTATTTCAGTTGCGATAAACGGCAAACTCCAACGCGATGTCCAGACAGGTAAATTGCGTGAAATTTTATTAAGTGAACTTATTACAGAAGATAAGAAAACAAAAACAAGTAAATTTTTAAGAGGTGAGAAAAATGACAACGAATAAAAGCAAAATTTCTCAACTTTTAAATAACAATAAATTTGTTTTTGTTATTGCGTTTATTTCATCAATCATAATATGGCTTGCAGTAGCTATTAATGTAAGTCCTGAAACAACAAGAACTATAAATAAAGTTAAGGTTACAATTGATAATACTGTACCATCTCAATTTGGTCTTGAAGTTTTTGGCGATTCTGAATTTTATGTTGATGTTCAGGTGAAAGGAAAAAAATATCAGATTTCTCCCGCTAACCTCTCTGCTGATGATATTGTTGTTTTAGCACAGACCAATAATGTTGATTCTGCCGGTAATAGAACCCTTCTTTTAAAAGCAGAGTCAGCAACCGGTTCAAATAACTACTCGATTTCTTCAATATCACAAAGAAGTATTGATGTTTATTTTGATGTACCTAAAACAATAGATATGGTAGTGGAGCCAGAAGTTGTAACAGACGGTTTCGAAGTTGTAGAAGATGGTTTTGTTACTGGCCCTGTTAATCTTTCGGAAACTTCTGTAACTCTTACTGGTCCTGCAACTGAGATTAACAAAATTGAAAAAGCGGTTGCAAGAATTGAACTTGATTCTTCTCTTTCTTCAAATAAATCCGCCGATGCAAAAATTATTCTTTTAGACGAAAATCATAATTCTGATTTCAAATTTGTAAAAACAAATATCAATTCAGTTGTTCTTACAATTCCTGTACTTCGTGTTAAGGAAGTTGATACAACAGTTCTCTTTAAAAACGCACCGGATGAATATGTTTTAAATCCGTTGACATATACCGTTTCACCATCAAAAGATTATTTTAATATTTCTGTTGATGAGTATGAAAAAACAACTGAATTTTCAGTTGGTACAATTGATTTTAAATCTGTTTCACCGTCAAATTATGTATTCGAATTTTTAAGAGCAGATTTACCTGTTTCTGATGAAAGTCAGACTGAAAAATTTGTAGTAAGACTTGATGTTTCAAATCTTTCACAGGAATATTTTGTTATAGCAGGTAGCAAAGTTAAAGTCAATAATCCTGATAATCTTAACTTCAAAGTATCAGGACTCAATAAATCTGTTATGGTAGTTGGTTCTGAAAAAGCATTGGAAAGCATAACAGAAGATGATATAACTGTTGAAATTGATATTTCTGAAATTGGTATTTCAGCAGGTCAGACTACAACAGTTCCTGCAAATGTTACTATAAAAAGTGCAAATTGCTGGATTTACGGAACTTATACAGTAGAAGTATCTTTATAGATTCAGGAGAAAATAAATGAAATTAAAAAAAGTTTTATCAGTAATTATTGTTACAGTAATGCTTTTGAATTTATCAGGGTGTTCTCTTAATTTCTTTTCAACTGAAACACTATTAAAACCACCGGCACTCTCGGGTAAAAGTGGTGAAGTTCAAGAAGCATTCAATAAACTGATGAGTGGCAAAACATTTCTTTTAAAGACGCCTACAAAAGGTGATTTTAAATCGTCATTTGTTCTTTATAATATTGATAACGATGAAGATGAAGAAGCGATTGTTTTTTATACTGACTCTTCAACTGACACAACGGTAAGAATCGCCGTTCTTGATTATGTTAACCGAAAATGGATTCTTGTTACTGATATTAAAGGTTCAGGTAGCGGCGTTTATGATATTGCATTCCCTGACCTTGATGGTGATAAACTTCCTGAAATTGTAATTTCCTGGTCACTGTTTGATACAAAACTCACCAAGATGCTCACAGTTTACAAAGTTTCACAATTAACAAATAAAAGTTTTAACATTGAAACTCTTGCAAACGAATATTTTAATGCCAAAGCATTTTTAGATTTGAATTCAAACGATGTTAATGATTTAGTAATTGTTTATCTCGATGATGCTGCGGCGGTCCAGAATTCTTACTTCAGAGCATTTTCAATTCAGAATAATGGTTCAATTGTTAAATTCTGTGAGATTCTTCTTGATTCAACAATTACATCTGTTTCTGCAATACATTCAGATGAAATAAACTTAAAAAATAATTCATATTCACGAGTTTTTCTTGATTGTATAAAAAGTGATACTTCAATGTTTACCGAAGTCATTTCATGGGATGTTGAAACACTTAAAGTAAAAAGAGAAATTTTAGAACCATCAAAAAATACTTTGAGAAATGTTAAATTACATTCACGAGATATTGATAGTGACGGAAAAATAGAGATTCCTGTAAACACTAAATTTTTTACGGGTAAAAAAGCAGTTTCTGTTAGTGTGTCTGGTACTGTTTATAATTTTTCCATGGTTGAATGGAAGAATGTAGCAGATGATAAAACATCTGAAGTATTTAAAAGTGTTTATAATCCTATTCATTCATATTTATTTGATTTTCCCTGGACTGAAGATGTTACAGTAAATTTTGATAAAATTGAAAATCAAACTAATTTTTGCATCTGGAATACAGATACAAATGAGGTTGAGGATATTCTGTTTTTAATAAAATTTATCGAGAATAACGATAAATTAATGCGGGATTTTGATGACTATGATGACTATATTTTATCTGAGACAGAAACGGGTGTTTTTATATATGAAATAACACCTTATGGTGAAAATTTTGGTATAACAGATGAATTTGTAAAATCTTCTTTTATAAAAGTATAGAGGTGAAAAAATGAAAAAAGTATTAATTGCAGAAGATGAGGCAGCAATCAGAGAAATAATTGCTATAACTCTGAAAAGAGCAGGGTATGAAGTAACCGAAGCGTGTGATGGAGAAGAAGCGTTATTGTTATATACAGAACATGAAAATGAATTTGATGTAGTGCTTCTTGATATTATGATGCCAAATATTGATGGACTTGAAGTTTGTAAAAGACTCCGAAAAATCAGTAGTACGGTAGGTATTATTATGCTTACAGCAAAAACTCAGGAGATGGACAAGGTTTCGGGTCTTCTTATGGGTGCGGACGATTACATAACAAAACCATTTTCACCTTCGGAATTAATGGCTCGTGTTGATAGTGTCTACAGACGAGTTGCTATGAATTCAAATCAGAGTAATCAGCAAATTCCTGCTGACAAAATAAATATAGGACCATTTGAACTCAATTTGAGAAATAGAACTTTATTTAAAAACGGAGTTCAGATAGAACTTACACAAGTTGAGTTTCAGATTATTGAATTCTTTTTCACAAATCCTGGTAAAGCACTCAGCAGAACCGATATTTTAAAACATGTATGGGGCGAGTCATATTATGGTGATGAAAAAGTGGTTGATGTTAATATGCGTCGTCTTAGAATGAAAATTGAAGATGAACCATCTTTACCAAAACATCTTGTTACAGTATGGGGAATGGGATATAAGTGGAATTAATTCGAAAAAGATTTGATAAAATTAAATCCTTTTTTCAACCTGAAGGTATAACAAAGCGTTGGATGACAAATACACTTTTGGTTACCGCAATAATTCTTGCAATAATTCTTGCGATTTCTGTTTATGCAGTTGCGAGTTATTACAGAACTTACGCTTCAAATGTTTTATACAGTTATGCAAATGATAGTGTTACAACATTTTTCTCACCATATCTTGATGGTACAGAAGAAGCATTTCAGGAAAAATCAATGGAATTCGTTGAAAATTTTACTGATAAATCAAAGGTTGAAGTAATGGTTATAGACAGGCATGGCAGAGTTGCAGTTTCATCATCAGGCTTTGCAGTAGAAGAAACTATGAACAGTATGGATGATGTTACTCAGGCTATGGAGTCAAAAACTGGTATCAGTAGTTGGGCAGGTTTTAATGAAAACGGTGAGCACGTTATGAGTGTTGCAATGATTTTCCCTACATCTGACGGTAATTTTAAAGGTGCAGTAAGATTTGTAACTTCACTTTCAAGTATTGACTCACAGATTTACGGATTTGTTGCAATTGTTTTTTTGATTTTTATTATCGCTTTAGCGTTCGTTACGGTCTCAGGCTCATTTTTTATTAAAACAATTGTTGTTCCTGTAAGAAAAATTAATGATGCAACTAAAGAATTTACACAAGGTAATTTTGATGTGCGTATTGAACTTGCTGGTGATGAAAAAGACGAAATCAATGAGTTAGCAGATTCAGTAAACAATATGCTTAACGAAGTATCTGCAACAGATAAAATAAAAAATGACTTTATTACAACAGTTTCTCACGAATTGCGTACACCTTTGACCGCCATTAAAGGTTGGGGTGAAATGCTTCGTGAATTAGGGCCTGATGATATAGAGCTTACAAAGCGCGGTACTGATATCATAATCAGTGAATCTGAGCGTTTATCACAGTTGGTAGAAGAACTTCTTAACTTCTCAAGAATACAGAATGGTACACTTTCTTTAAGACTTGAAAAAATAGATGTTTTAGCAGAACTTGATGAAACAATATTTGTTTTTAAAGAGCGTTCAAAACGAGACGGTATAGAACTTACTTATTCTGCCCCAGAATTACCTGCACCAATGATGGCAGACCCTAACAGAATAAAGCAGGTTTTTGTTAATATTCTTGACAATGCTTTCAAGTACACCGAAAGTGGCGGCATGGTAAGCGTTGAAGCATTTATTTCAGAGGGTAATTTAATAATTCAGGTTCTTGATACGGGCTGTGGTATAGCACAGGAAGATTTACCGAATGTTAAAATGAAATTTTACAAAGCAAATATTCAGGTGCGTGGTTCTGGAATCGGTCTTGCAGTTGTTGATGAACTTGTAAAAATGCATAATGGTACACTCGATATACAAAGTAAACTTGGTATTGGTACAACTGTTACAATTATATTACCAATCGAAGTTGTAGAAGTTGAAAACGACAATAATTTATTTGATGAGATTATAGGAGAAGATATATCTGATGTCTAAAGATAATAAAAAAGTTTCAATTGGTGGTCAGGCATTGATTGAAGGAATAATGATGCAAGGACCGAAAGGTGCTGCAATGTCAGTCCGTTTACCAAGTGGTGAAATTGAAACTGAGCAACTTGAATTAAAGAAACTTAAAGATAAATTCAAACCAGCAGGTTGGCCATTAATAAGAGGTATTGTGAATTTTGTTGAGTCAATGTTATTTGGTTTTAAATGCATTGAAAAGTCAGCGGAAAAAGCAGGACTTGATGATGAGAACATTCCTGAAGAAGAAATGTCTAAACTTGACAAATGGCTTTCTGACCATTTCGGTCCTAAAATGATTGCAGTAATTTCTGGTATTGCTATGGTTTTAGGCTTCGGGCTCTCTTTCCTTTTGTTTGTTTATTTACCAACTTTTCTTGTTGATATAGTTGATAAATATATTTTTAAAGATGCTTTAGCAAATTTACACCCACTTTTTGAAGGAATAATGAGAATGATAATATTTGTTTTCTATTTTTATCTGGTTTCTCTTATGCCCGATATTAAGCGTGTGTTTATGTATCACGGAGCAGAGCATAAAAGTATTTTCTGCTACGAAAATGGGTTAGAACTCACCGTTGAAAATGTAAAGAAACAATCTCGTTTTCACCCGAGATGTGGTACAAGTTTTATTTTTGTTGTTATTATAATCAGTATTTTTATTTCTTCTGTGCTGGTCGTTTTATTCCCGAAAATTGATGATGTTAGACTTGTATGGATTTCAATAAAATTACTAATAATACCTATGACAGTAGCATTAAGTTATGAGTTTATCAAATATGCAGGAAGTCACGACAATATTTTAGTTAAAATACTTTCTTTTCCGGGACTTATGATGCAAAGGATTTCAACAAAAGAACCGACTGATGATATTATTGAAGTTGGTATTGCTTCTTTAAAAGCAGTTTTACCAGATGATGTGGAGGATAATAATTGAATTTATACACATTTTTCAGAAATTCGGTAAATGCATTATCAAGAGCGGGGTGCGACAGTCCCGAATTTGATGTTCAGCAGTTATTTGATTTTTGTTTGAATATAAATAAAACGCAACTTCTTTTAAATGCAAATGAAAAAATTGATGATATGAATCTCGATTTTTTCAATGAATGTTTAGAGAAAAGAAAAAATCGTGTTCCGCTTCAGTATATTTTAGGAGAATGGGATTTTTATAAATATAAATTCAAAGTCGGTGAAGGTGTTTTGATTCCGCGACCTGAAACTGAGATTATTCCTGATTATATTTATAACAAGTTTAAAAGTAATCCACCTAAAGTTGTTTACGATGTTTGTTCAGGTAGTGGTTGTTTAGGTCTGACTATTGCAAAACTTTTTCCGTTTTGCAAGGTTTATTCTATTGATATTTCAGACGATGCTATAAAATATACCACACTTAATAAAGAAGTTTTGGAAACTGATAATGTAACAGTTAAAAAAGCGGATATGCTTGACGAAACTTCACCAGTCGGATTACCGTTTGCTGATATTATTATTTCAAACCCACCATACATAAGAACTGACGAATTGAAAAATTTGCAGGAAGAGGTTCAATTTGAGCCTCAAATAGCACTTGATGGTGGTGAAGATGGTCTTGTGTTTTACAGAGCGTTAAAAAATAACTGGTTTCCATTTTTAAATCGTGATGGTTTAATGATTCTTGAATGTGGTGAAAATCAGGCGAAAGATATACTTGAGATTTTCCTGACTTCAGCAAAAGGTGCCAGAATAATTGAAGATGGTCAGGGAATTGAAAGAATAATAGTTTTAAAAAAATAATTGGAGTAGAGATTAATGATTGATATTATAAGAAAAGTAGCTTCAGGACAGATGGATTTTATATATCTGCTTATATATTTAGGTGCAACTGCTTATGTGGTTTTTTGTACTTTACCATTACACGAATATGCACACGCACTTGCAGCAGACAAGTTAGGAGACGATACCCCAAGAAGAATGGGAAGACTGACAATAAGCCCTATGGCACATATAAGTCCGTTAGGTGCTGTGATGATATTCTTGTGTGGTTTCGGTTATGCAAAACCTGTACCGGTTAGAATGAAGAATTTTAAAAATCCTAAAAGAGATATGGCACTTGTTGCGTTAGCAGGACCTTTGTGTAATATTTTACAGGCATTTATTTATCTGTTTTTATATTCACTCATAAATTCAATCGGGCTTGTAAACCCTGCAATTGCTTATGTAGCACTTTTCTTCTTTTTTGCAGCAGATGTCAATATAGGTCTTGCAGTATTTAATCTTCTTCCTATTCCACCACTTGATGGTTCAAGGTTAGCAACAGCATTACTTCCTGCAAAATACTATTACAAAATCATGCAATATGAAAGACAAATTACAATAGGTCTTTTTATTTTAATTATTACTGGTGTTTTAACTGCACCATTAAGTGTACTTTCAGACTTATTAATGAATCTTATATATGGAATAACACAACTTCCGTTTTAGAAAATGGTGAATTATGGAAAAAATATCTTATAAATTAGAAGTGTTTGAAGGTCCTATGGACTTGCTTTTACACTTGATTACAAAGCACAAAATTGATATTTATGATATACCCATTGTTGAACTTGTTGACCAGTACACAGAGTATGTCCGCGCTATGCAAGAAGAGAATATGGATGTTGCAAGTGAGTTTCTTGAGATGGCTGCAAGACTTGTTTATATTAAAACGGTTTCGCTCCTTCCTGTTTATGAAGATGCAGAAGAACAGAAGAACTTACTTACACAGGAGCTTATTGAGTATCAGGAATGTAAACTTCTTGCGCAGAAATTAGCCTGTATGACAACAGGGTTTGACTATGTTGTAAGAGCAGTACCCGAAGATGTTGAACCTGATCTTACTTATAAAAGATTACACGAACCATCTGAACTTTTAAAAGCGTATGCTGCTGTAGTTGGTAAAAAGTTGAGAAAATTACCACCACCGCTCGATTCATTTAAAACAATCGTTGCAAAAAAAATAGTTTCTGTTGGTTCAAAAATTGACTCAATAATGAGTATTCTGAAAACAAAAGGTAAGCAAAAAATCTTTGATTTTTATAAAACTGCTACAAGCCGTTCAGATTTAGTTGCTTCTTTTTTAGCAATTCTTGAACTTGCTAAAGATAAGTCCATTTATCTTTCAGGTGATGGTGAAGATATTCAAATTGAACTTTTGGAAGGAAATGAAAATACTTGATAGAGAAAAAATTACTGGCAATTGCAGAAGCAGTTCTTTTTGCCGCTGCAGAGCCAATTGAACACACAAGACTTTCTATTGTTTTAGGTACAGATAGCGAAGTTACTTTAGAAATATTAGACATTTTAAAAGAAAAATATGAACAGGAAGAAAGCGGTTTATGTCTTTTAAAACTTGGTAGTAAATATCAACTTTGTAGTAAAAAGGAATACATAAACGAAGTTCGTGCAGTTCTTGATTTAAAAAGAAATACACCACTTTCACAAGCCGCTTTTGAGGTTCTTGCTATTATTGCCTACAATCAACCAATAACTAAACCATATATTGAACAAATCCGTGGAGTTGATTGTTCAGGTGTTGTAAATACGCTTTGTCAACGCGGTCTTATCGAAGAAAAAGGTCGTTTAGAAGTACCTGGAAGACCCGTTCTTTATGGTACTACAGATGATTTCTTAAGATGTTTTTCACTCAGTGCTTTATCTGAACTCGAAACATTGCCGAATGTAGATAAACAAGTTCTTATGTCTGATATTGACTCAGGACAGTTATCACTTTTTGATAATGGCGATAGCGACCCTGAAACACAGGAAGATAAAGAACCCGCAACAGTTACAGAATAAAATATTAAGATTTTAATCCTTTTGAAAGGAGGGATTTGGTGACAGCATTATACATAATTCTTGGTATTATACTTTTTTTCATAGTATTATTTTCTTTAAAAATATCAGTTATTGTTGAAATGACAGATATAAACAAAGTAACAATTAAATATCTGTTTTTTAAATTTACTGTGGTTGATTCATCAAAACCTCCAAAAGAAAAGAAACCTAAAAAAGAAAAAAAGAAGAAACCTGAGGAAACAGTTACAACTGAACAAACTGAAACTGATACTCAACAACCCCAAGATTTGAAACAAGGTAACAGTTTCTTTAAACAGTTGTATATTGACCAGGGGTACGAAGGCATTGAAAAAATGCTATTAGCAGTCAGGGACTCTTTAGGTTCATTTTTCGGTAAGTTATATAAAACATTTGTTATAAATGAACTTTATCTCACAATGCATATAACTGGCAGTGATGCGGCAGATACCGCTATTAAATATGGTAAGTTATCAGCGTGGTTGTTTCCGTTCTTAGGTAAAGTTGCTTCAACCTGCAAAATGAAGAAATATGATATTGATATAAGTCCCGATTTTCTTGGAGTTAAGAATCAGGCGGATTTATATTTAGATGTATCTGTTGTTCCTATAAGAATTACAAATGGTGCAATAGTTCTTGCGTTGCAATTAGTGTTTAAAGTGTTATTAAAAGTTCTTTTTTCAAACAACAATGCAAAAAAGAGCGTTAATATAAATAAAACTTCAACTACTGAAAAAGAAGTTGAACAAAAGAATTAGTAAATTATAATTATTAATAAAAAAGGATGGTGCTAAAAATGGAAAAATCAGCAAACGGAATTTTAAGAACTACAATCGAAAAGGTCAGAGATTTAGTAGATGTAAGCACAATTATTGGTGAACCTATTAATCTTCCTGATGGTCTTACAATTGTACCTGTTTCAAAGGTTACTTATGGTTTTGCATCAGGTGGTTCAGATTTTCCATCAAAAAACAATGTTGAACTTTTCGGTGGTGCAGGTGGTGCTGGTATTACAATCAATCCAGTTGCATTTCTTGTTGTAAAAGATGGCGATGTTACAATTAAGCATATTACTGCAAATGATAATGCTATTGAAAGAGCTGTGACAATGGTTCCTGAAATGTTTGACAAGGTTACAAGTTTTGTAAGCAAAAATAAAGAAGATAAAACAAAAGCAGAATAACATAATATAAAAATTTAACTACCTGCATATATTTCATAGAAAGCAGGTGGTTAAGTTGCAAAAGAAAGTTTTATCTTGTGTTCTTTCTTTTCTTGTTATAATTCCATATTTATTTGTGACTGCGTACGCAATTGAGATTACAGTTTCAGCAAAATCTGCAATTCTTATTGACGCAAATACGCTGGAAGTTCTTTATGCAAAGAATGAATATGAAAAGCGTGGAATTGCCAGTACAACAAAGATTCTTACATCTTTAATTGCGTTAGATTATGGCGCTCCACAAAAAGAAATTGTCGCTTCAAAAGAAGCGGTAACAGTTGAAGGTACTTCTATTGGACTTAAAGCAGGGGATAAAATTACAATTAAAGCATTGGTTTATGGTATGCTTTTGGAAAGCGGAAATGATGCCGCAAATGTGACTGCTTACGGGATTTCGGGAAGTATAACTGAATTTTCAGAACTAATGAATTCTTATGCAGAAAAATTAGGTATGAAAGACAGTTGTTTTGCAAATCCATCGGGTCTTACAGACAAAAATCATTATTCAACTGCTTACGATATGGCACTTCTGACTTCGGTTGCAATAAAAAATCCTGTTTTCAAAAAAATCTGCGCAACAGAAAGTGCAGTAATTGATTTTGGTACACCGGAAATTTCAAGGACTTTATCAAATCACAACCGACTTCTTCGTGAATGTGAAGGTGTTTTTGGAGTTAAAACAGGCTATACAAAAGCAAGTGGGAGATGTCTTGTTACTGCTTGTGAGCGTAATGGTATTACTTTGATTGCAGTTACACTAAATGCTTACGATGATTGGAACGACCATAAAAAGTTATATGATTTTGGTTTTTCGCTTTATGATAATGAATTGCTGCAAGTTGACCTCCCTAATATATCAATTCCAGTAGTTTGTGCAGATAAAAAGCGTGTTTCAGTTGAAACTGCATTTCAACCAGAATTCAGGACAAATGGTTCTTATAAATCAGAAATCTACATAGAACAATTCTTATATCCACCTGTAAAAAAAGGTGATATAGTAGGGTGTGTGGTTTTCTACGATAAGAAAGAAAACATTATTGAAGAAATACCATTGGTATCTTCAGACAATGCGACTTCGCTATATAAAGAAGTTGAAGTAAAAATATCTATTTTACAAAGAATAAAAAAAATTATAGAAAGACTGTCGATATGACAGACAAGTAGAAGAATGGCAGAAATTAGATTACAAAAGTTTTTATCGGAGTGTTCAGTTGCATCCCGTAGAAAATCAGAAGAATTAATAAGAGATGGCAAAGTTTGGGTTAATGGTAAAAAAGCATCAATTGGCGACAAGGTTGACCCTAAAAGAGACGATGTTACAGTAAACGGTAAAAAGGTTACTGTTGTAAAACAAAAATATTATATTATGCTTAACAAACCACGCGGATATGTTACTACTATGAGCGATGAGTTAGGCAGAAAGTGTGTTGCAGAGTTAGTATCTGATGTTGGTGCGACAGTTTATCCTGTTGGCAGACTTGACCGTGATTCAGAAGGTATGCTTTTACTTACAAACGATGGTGAATTTGCAAACAGCGTAATGCACCCGAGAAAACATATTTCAAAAACATACAGAGTAACCGTTCGTTCCTCTATAACTAAAGAACAAACAGAGCAACTCGAAAATGGTGTATTTATTGATGGCAGAGAAACATTACCTGCTGAAGTTGCGATTTTAGAAAAAAGTGAAACTCGTAGTGTATTACAAATTAAAATTTTCGAAGGCAGAAATCGTCAGATAAGAAAAATGTGCGAGGAAGTTGGTCTTGAGGTTATAAGACTTAAAAGAACATCAATCGGTTCTTTAAAATTAGGTATGCTTCAACCTGGTAAATGGAGAGAACTTACAGCTGATGAAGTACATAAATTGGTAACAAACACCAAAAACTGATAAATTGACAGTATATTGATTTTTTAGTATAATCATTAGATAAATCACGAAAGGTGAGTCGTAAAAAATGATAAGAAGTATGACAGGTTTCGGCAGAGCACAGGCATCTGTTGAAGGATTTAATATTACTGCAGAAATCAAAAGTGTTAATCACAGATATTTTGAGTTTTCTGCACGACTTCCAAGAGCTTATAATTTCCTTGAAGAAAAAATTAAAAGTTACCTTTCTTCATATATTTCAAGAGGTAAAGTGGAGTGTTCACTTACAATTGAAGCAACTGCAGATGATAGTGTAGTAGTTAAAGTAAATGAACCTTTGGCAAAAAGTTATTATGACGCAATTCACTTTATTGGTGAAACTTTTTCAGTTAATGCAAATGTTTCTGCACAAGATATTGCAAGATATCCCGAAGTATTATCTGTTACAAAAAATGCAGTTGATGAAGATGATTTGTGGAGAAAAGTTAAAGCTGTTTTAGAAGAAGCTGTAAACAAATTTATTGCAATGCGTGAATCTGAAGGCGAAAAACTTAAAAATGATGTTTTATCACGCGCAGATACGATTATAGAGAATGTTTCATTTGTTGAAAAACGCTCACCTGAAACTGTAAAAGAATATAATGATAAACTTCTTGCCCGTATGAATGAAGTTTTAGAAAATGTACAGGTTGACGAAGCCAGAATTCTTACTGAAGCAGCAATTTTTGCAGATAAGGTTGCAGTAGCAGAAGAAACTGTAAGATTAAGAAGTCATATTGACCAATTAAGAGAAATGATGGGTTCAGACGAAGCAATCGGTAGAAAACTTGATTTTCTTGTGCAGGAAATTAATCGTGAAACAAACACAATCGGTTCAAAAGCACAAGATGTGCAGATTGCAAAGGTAGTAATCGACACAAAAGCAGAAATCGAAAAAATAAGAGAACAAATTCAGAATATAGAATGATGTGATTTTATGAAACTTGTAAATATTGGTTTTGGAAATCTTATAAATGCAGATAGAGTAATTGCGGTTGTAAGCCCTGATTCAGCACCAGCTAAGAGAATGATTCAGGAAAGTAAAGAAAGAGCTAACTTAATTGATGCTACTCATGGTAGAAAAACAAAAGGTATCATTATTACAGATAGTGATAATGTAGTTCTTTCGTTTTTGTCAGCAGAACAGTTACTTAATAGATTCAATGATGAAAAGGGAGGTCGTGAATTTGGATTTGAAGGATAAAGGTTTACTTGTTGTTATTTCTGCACCCGCTGGTTGTGGTAAAGATACTGTTATCGCAGAATTAAAAAAGGCAGATGACAATGTTAAACAATCAATATCAATGACAACCCGTGCACCACGCGAAGGCGAGGCTGATGGTGTAGATTATTATTTTACAACAGTTGAAAACTTTGAGAATAATATCTCACAAGATGGTTTTCTTGAATATGTTAAATATGGCGTTAATTATTATGGTACGCCTAAAAAAGCCATTGAAGAAAATATAAATGAAGGCAAATCTGTAATTTTGAAAATTGAAGTTGAGGGTGCTGGCAATGTCCGTAAAATTTACCCTGATGCAATTTCTGTTTTTATAATGCCACCGTCTTTTTCTGAACTTTCGCGAAGACTCAGAAATCGTGGAACTGAAACCGAGGATGATATTGAGCGTCGTTTAAAAATTGCAGAAACTGAAATGCAGCGTGCTAAAGAATATGATTATATTGTTATAAATGATGATTTGACTGCTTGTGTAAATGATGTTTTGTCAATTATTAAAGCAGAGCGTTTAAAATATAGCAATATGAAAAATATAGTTGAAAAAATTATAAACAATTAATTTTGAAAGGAAGTATATAATATGCTTAACCCAGATTTAAAAGGAATTCTTAACCAAGGTATCAGCCGTTACTCACTCGTAACTGCAACTGCAAAAAGAGCAAGAGAAATTGCTATTGAAAATCTTCAGGAGAAAAACCTTTCAACAGAGAAACCTGTTACAGTTGCTCTTGGTGAAATTATTGACGGAAAATTTAAAATCGTTGAACCAGATTCAATTAAAAATCTTTAATTATGTATAATGATGCTTTAATTGCAGAAGTTGCAGTTGAAGGTCTTGTTTATCATATTGATGCACCTTTTACTTACCTGATTCCCGAAACACTTGATGTTTCAGCGGGGTGCAGAGTGTTAGTGCCTTTTGGTAATGGTAACAAGAAGAAACAAGGATTTGTGTTAAAAATCAGATCCCGTTCAGAAATAGATGAAAGTATTAAACTTAAATCAATTGCAGCGGTACTTGATGAAGTACCGCTTCTTGACGATGAAATGCTTTCACTCGTTACTTTTCTCAAAGAAAATACCTTTTGTACTTTGTTTGAGGCTGCAAAGGCAATGCTTCCCAGTGGTATAGGTTTAGAGTATGTTGTATCATTTATGGCAGATGAAAGTCTATCTTCTACTGTAATTGAAAAATTAACAACAGAAGAAAAGCAGGTTTACGACTTTTTAAAGGGTGGCTGTAAATTTCAAAAGAAAGAAAAGATTCTTTCTAGCTTAGGATTTACAGCAGATTCTCTTATTCTCGAAAAACTTGAGAAAAAAGGTGTTTTGATTTCCAATCTTGATACAAAGCGAAAAATAGGTGATTTGACAGTAAAAAATGTGAGACTCGTTGTTTCAGAAGAAATTGCAGAGAGTAAACTTGGTACTTTAACAGCAAAACAACGCTCAGTTCTTTCGTTACTTATTGATATTGGTTCTGCCTCAGTGAAAGAAGTCTGTTATTTTACAGGTGTTACAGTTGCAGTTATCAATACGCTTTGTAAAAAGGGGTATCTTGAACTTTTTGATAGTCAGGTTTATCGTAAACCTAAAGTCAGTGCAGAAAATGGTACAAAACCTATTCCTGCACTCACAGAAAGTCAGGAAGATGCATTTAAATATTTGTCTTCAAAATTAGATGAAGGTAAAGCAGGTGCAGGTCTTTTATTTGGTGTTACAGGTAGCGGTAAAACTCAGGTTTTTATAAAACTTATTGAAAAGACAGTAAATAGTGGTAAAGGCGTTATTGTTATGGTGCCTGAAATAGCTTTAACACCACAGACTATAAACACTTTTTATTCATATTTTGGCGATACTGTCGCAGTTTTTCACAGTGCACTTTCTGCGGGTGAAAGAATTGATGAATGGAAACGCGTTAAAAATGGTGATGCAAAAATTGCAATAGGTACTCGTTCTGCAGTTTTTGCACCATTCCAGAATCTTGGTCTTATAGTTATGGATGAAGAGCACGAACACACTTATAAATCTGAAATGACACCAAGATTTCACGCAAGAGATGTTGCAAAATTCAGATGTGTAAAAAATGATGCTTTTTTACTTCTTTCTTCTGCAACGCCATCTGTTGAATCATATAAAAATGCAATTGACGGAAAATATGCTTTTGTAAAGCTTACGGAACGCTTCGGTAAAGCGGTTTTACCTGAAGTTAAAACTGTTGATATATCAAATAGTAAAAGTGTTATCAGTAATGAATTGTATTCTGAAATTGAAGAAGTTTTAGCAGATAATAAACAAGCTATTCTTCTTATGAACAGGCGTGGTTTCAATACTTTTGCAACTTGTGAAAGTTGTAAAACAGTTGTAACTTGCCCGAATTGTAGTATTTCGCTTACATATCATAATGCTAATAATCGTCTTATGTGTCATTATTGTGGTCATTCTATGAGTTTTACTGATGTTTGTCCTACTTGCAATAATAAAACAATTAAATATGCAGGTTTCGGCACTCAGAGAATAGAAGAAGATATTGAAAGTATTTTCCCTAATGCCAGAGTTCTTCGTATGGATGCAGATACTACAATGGCAAAGTATTCTTATGAAGAGAAACTTCAGGCTTTTTCAAAAGGTGAATATGATATTCTTCTTGGTACACAAATGGTTGCAAAAGGCCTTAATTTCCCGAATGTAACACTGGTTGGGGTTATATCAATTGACCAGCAACTTTATAATGATGATTTCAGAAGTAGTGAAAAGGCATTTGATTTATTGACGCAGGTTGTAGGCAGGTCCGGCAGAGGCGATTTTAAAGGTAAAGCAGTTATTCAGACGATGCTACCAGATAATGATATAATAACTTTAGCGTCAGAGCAGGATTATGAAGGCTTTTTTGAAATGGAAAATGTTATAAGAAAAGCAATGATTTATCCACCATATTGCGATATTTGTTCGTTGACTTTTATAAGTGAAAATTTTGCGAAATGTTCTTCATCTGCAAACAGATTTTTTGAAATGCTTAAAACTTCGGTTTCAGAAGAATTTTCTGATGTAAAAGTGAATGTTTTGGGTCCGTTACAACCGAAGGTTTCAAAAATAAATAATAAATACAGAAATATAATAACAATAAAATGTAAAAACAATAAAAGATTCAGAAGTATGATTTCTTCGCTTTTAGTTTCTTTTATGAAGGATAAAATGAATAGTGGAGTAACTGTTACTGCAGATATAAATCCACTTTAGAGAGGTAATTCTATGGCAATCAGAAATATTCGTGAAGATGGTGACCCGATTTTAAGAAAAAAAGCCCGTCCTGTTACTGAGTTTAATGACAGACTTTTCGAGTTGCTTGATGATATGGCAGAAACTATGTACGAAGCTCCTGGTGTAGGTCTTGCAGGTCCACAGGTTGGTGTTTTAAGACGAGTTGTTGTTATGGATGTTGGTGATGGTCTTTTAGAACTTATTAACCCTGAAATAACAAAGGTTGAAGGTGAGCAAATAGGTGAAGAGGGTTGCCTTTCACTTCCTGGTCTTTGTGGTACTGTAAAAAGACCTATGACAGTACAAGTTAAAGCACAGAACAGAGAAGGTAAATGGTGCCTTTATAAAGGAGAAGAATTAAAAGCAAGATGCTTCTGTCACGAAATTGACCATCTTGATGGTATTCTTTATAAAGATAATCTTTTGGAAGGTACAATGCTTCAAAGAGTAGGCAAAATTGAAGAAATTGAGTAGGTGAGAGTATGAGAGTTGTTTATATGGGTACACCTGATTTTGCAGTAAAACCACTTGAAGCGTTAATTAGCAATAATTACGAGGTAGTTGGTGTTTTTACTCAACCTGACAAGCCTGTTGGAAGAAAAGTAATTCTAACACCGCCACCAGTAAAAGTTGTTGCATGTGAAAATAATATTCCTGTTTTTCAACCTGATTCATTAAAAAATGGTGAGGGTGTAAAAATTTTAGAAGAGTTAAAACCAGATGTAGTTATAGTTGTTGCTTATGGAAAAATTCTTCCAAAAGATTTTCTCGAATATGCAAAATACGGTTGCATAAACATTCATGGTTCAATTCTCCCTGAATACAGAGGTGCAGCTCCTATTCAGTGGTCTGTTTTAGATGGCAAAGAATTTGCAGGGGTTACATCAATGCAAATGAATGAAGGTCTTGATACAGGCGATATTCTTTTGGTAGAAAAAACAAAAATTGACGAGAATGAAACCTCTGGTGATTTATATGAGCGCCTTACAGTTTTAGGCTCGGATGTTCTTTTGAAAACGCTTGTTGCTATAGAAAAAGGTGATTTGACACCGGTAAAACAAGATGACAGTAAAAGTTCTTATGCAAAAATGCTTGATAAATCACTTTCAAAAATTGATTGGAATTTATCTGCTTTGGAAGTGCATAATAAAATAAGAGGACTTGACCCATGGCCAGTTGCTCTTACAGTTTATGAAGGTAAAAATTTAAAATTATTCCGTTCTCGTTTATTAAATAAAGAATTTGACAAACCAGCTGGTAGTGTCTTTCCATCTAAAGAGGGTATTATTGTTGTATGTGGTGATAAAAACGCAATTTTAATAACAGAAGTTCAGTTGGAAGGAAAGAAAAGAATGTCTGCAATTGATTTTTCCCGAGGTAATAAATTAACTGATGGAACAATTTTTGAAAATTAAAACTTCATTAATAATTATTTGCTAAATTCTTAATTATTATTTTGTAATATTATCTTAATTTGGAGGTGGCAAAATTGTATTTTGGTGGATTCTACTTTGATATTTATTATTTTATTTTAGTTGTACCCGTTTTAATTGTTTCATTAATTATTCAATCAAAACTCAATTCAACATTCAAAAAGTACTCAAAAACAGGGAATATGCGTAATATAACGGGGGCTCAGGCCGCTGATATGGTTTTAAGATATTACAATATACAGGATGTAAGAATAGAGCATATAAATGGTAATCTTACGGACTGCTATGACCCGATTAATAAGGTTATAAAACTTTCTGACGCAGTTTATAACAATCCCTCAATTGCCGCGGTTGGTGTTGCTTGTCACGAAGCGGGTCACGCTGCTCAGTATGCTGAAAAATATGTCCCGATTAAAATAAGGAATTCAATTTTGCCAGTTTGCAATCTTGGTTCCAAACTTTCCATTCCGTTATTATTGTTAGGATTATTTCTTGCTTTTGAACCATTAATCTGGGTTGGTATCGGTTTCTTTGCATTTACAGCAATTTTTCAGTTCATTACTTTACCTGTTGAATTTAATGCAAGTAACAGAGCAATTAATGTAATTGAGTCAACCGGAATTCTTTCTTACGAAGAAAAACAGGGTGCTTCTAAAGTTTTGAAAATGGCAGCAATGACTTATGTCGCTTCACTTGCAATGAGTCTTGCGCAACTTTTAAGACTGATATTACGATTTGGCGGTAACAGAAGAAGATGAGTATTACTGCAAGACAAGTAGCATTTTTAACATTGTTAAAAATTGAAAAGGACAAAGCATACTCTAATATCGCATTAGACAGTGCTGTTAAGGCTTATTCCCTTGACAGCACTGATTGTGCTTTTATTTCAAGGTTGGTTTATGGTGTTACAGAGCGAAAAATTACGCTTGATTTTGTTTTTTCAAAATTTCTCAAGCAACCATTAAAAAAACTTAAACCTGAAATACTTGTTATTTTGCGTCTTGGTACATATCAGATTTTGTTTATGGATAAAATACCTGATTCTGCCGCGGTAAACGAAAGTGTTCTGTTAGCAAAAAACAATAAATGTGATTTTGCGGCAGGTCTTGTTAATGCAGTTTTAAGAAAAGTTTCAGAAAGCGGAAAAAGAATTTTAGAGTCTTTGCAGGGAGAGGAGCGAGTGTCTGTTATTTATTCTGTACCGCTTGAGCTAGTAAAATTCCTGAATTATCATTATAACGAAGAAAATGCTGAAATGATTTTAAAATCTGCGCTGAATTCAAAAGAAATAACAATAAGAGTAAACACATTAAAAACAACTGAAGATGAATTAATTGATATTTTAGAAGAAGAAAATATTGTTGCAAAAAAGACCTTTTTTAAAAACGCACTGATTCTTGAAACTAACGGTGCTGTTTATGAGCTTGATGCCTATAAAAATGGCCTTTTTTATGTAGAAGATATATCTTCACAAATTTGTGTTTCAGAGTTAGGCCTTAAAGAAAATGATAAATTTATTGATATTTGCAGTGCACCTGGCGGTAAAAGTTTTACCGCCGCACAGTATATGAATAATAAAGGTGCAATATATTCATGTGATATACATTCACACAGAGTTCAACTAATTAAGTCTGGAGCCGAAAGATTAGGGCTAACCTGTATAAAACCAACTGAAAACGATGCAACAGTTTTCAATGAAGATTTCACAAATGCAGACTGTGTTTTGTGTGATGTTCCGTGCTCTGGATTAGGAATTATTGGTAAAAAACCCGAAATTAAATATAAATCACTTGATGAAATTAAAGATTTGATTCCTATTCAAAAACAAATTTTAATGACTGCTTCACAGTATGTAAAAAAAGGCGGAATACTTATTTATTCAACTTGTTCAATCAATCCTAATGAAAACAGAAAAGTCTGCGATTGGTTTTTAAAAGAAAACAAAAATTTTGAAACTGTTAAGGTTGCACCTGACATAGAGAGATGTATTGACGAAGGTGATTACCTGACTTTAACACCGCATATAAATAATTGTGACGGATTTTTTATAGCAAAATTTATAAGGATATAGACAAAAATATATGGAAAAACGCGACATAGCATCATATTCTCTTGATGAATTAAAAGAACAAATTAAAGAACTAGGATTACCACAATTCAGAGCAACGCAAATTTATGACTGGATACATAAAAAAGGTGCAATATCTTTTTATGAAATGACTAATATTGGTAAGCAACTGCAAGATAAATTAAATGACAATTTTGTAATTTTTAGTTGTTCTATTGAAAAAAAATTGGTTTCAAGGTATGATAATACAGTGAAATATCTTTTTAAGTTACCGGATGATGAATACCTTGAATGTGTGGTTATGGATTATAAGTACGGACTTACAATTTGTGTTTCAACTCAGGTTGGGTGCAAAATGGGTTGTTCGTTCTGTGCATCAGGTATTGGTGGATTTAAAAGACAATTATCACCATCTGAAATTTTAGGGCAGATTTATGCCGCACAGCGTGATTTAGGCATAAGAATTTCTAGAATTGTGTTAATGGGGATGGGCGAGCCACTTGACAATTACGATAATGTTATTAAGTTTTTAAAACTTGTTTCGGATGAAAATGGACTTAATATCGGTATGCGCCATATTTCACTTTCTACAAGTGGCATTGTACCAAGGATATATGATTTGCTTGATTTGAATTTGCAACTGACATTATCAGTTTCTTTACATGCACCAAATAACGAAATAAGGTCAAAAATAATGCCTGTGAATAATAAATGGGATGTTGATGAACTTTTAAAAGCGTGTAAAAATTATGCTGATAAAACTTCAAGGCGAATTTCTTTTGAATATGCTATGATTAAGGGCGTTAATGACACACCTGAATGTGCAAGAGAACTTTCCAAAAAATTGAAAGGTTTTTTATGTCATGTTAATTTGATTCCTGCTAACGAAGTGCCTGAAAAAGGACACGAGCGAAGTGATGATAATAACATCAATGCTTTTAAAGAAATATTAGAAAAAAATGGTCTTACTGTTACTATAAGAAGAACATTAGGTAGTGATATAAACGCTTCTTGTGGTCAGTTAAGACGAGAAAAACTATCAGAAACGCGAGGTGAACGCAGTGAAAATTAAATCTTATACAGATACAGGCAGGGTTCGTGAGATGAATCAGGATGCTTATAAAACAGGTTTTTTTAAAGATAGTGGCGCATGGGCTGTTGTCTGTGATGGTATGGGTGGCGTAAAAGGTGGCCAGATTGCAAGTGAAATCTGCGTTAACGAGGTTTCAAAACATATAGAAAAAGGTTACCGTAAAAATATGAGTATGAAATCTGTGAAAAATTTACTGGTTTCTGCTATTACTGCCGCAAACATAAAAGTTTTTGAAACTGCTCAGGAAAATAAAGAATATCTGGGTATGGGTACTACCGTTGTTGCAGTTGTTGTATTAAATGGTTTTGCTGCAGTTGCTCATGTTGGTGACAGTCGTGCATATTTTATTTCTGATGAAATAAAGCAGATTACCCGTGACCACTCAGTTGTTCAGTATCTTATTGATATTGGTCGTATTACTCCGGAACAAGCAAAAACACATCCTGACAGAAATGTTATAACCCGTGCTGTTGGTGTCAGTTCTGAGGTTGATATTGATGTTGAGATTATTCCGATAAATCAAGGTCAGAAAATTTTAATTTGTACAGATGGTCTTTATGAATATATTTCAGATATCGAAATGTTTGATATTATTAGTAACCCGGATATTGAAGAACCTGCCAGATTGCTCTTGGATATGGCAAATAATGCTGGGGGAAAGGATAATATAACAGTAGTAACTGTTGAGGGTTGATGTTATGGAAAATTATGTTGGTAAAAGATTAGACGGTCGTTACGAAATTCAGGATATTATCGGTGTAGGCGGTATGGCGGTAGTTTACAAAGCCTACGATAGTATTGATGATAGAATCGTTGCGGTTAAGGTTTTAAAAGAGGAATATTTGGCAAAAGAAGAATTCAGACGCAGATTTAAAAATGAATCTAAAGCAATTGCAATTCTTTCTCATCCTAACATCGTTAAGGTTTATGATGTCAGTTTCGGTGATAGATTGCAATACATTGTTATGGAGCATGTTGAGGGTATTACTCTCAAAGAGTATATTGAACAATGTGGTGTTGTAAACTGGAACGAAGCTTTATTTTTTGTAATTCAGATTTTAAGAGCACTTCAACACGCTCACGATAAAGGTATTGTTCATCGCGATATTAAACCGCAGAATATAATGCTTCTTGATAATGGTCTTATAAAAGTTACTGATTTTGGTATTGCAAGATTCAGTCGTGGAGAAACAAGAACAATAACAGAAAAGGCTATTGGTTCTGTTCATTATATAAGTCCTGAACAAGCTAAGGGTCAACTTACCGATGAAAAGGCTGACATCTATTCGGTAGGCGTTGTTCTTTATGAAATGCTTACAGGTAAATTGCCGTTTGATGGTGATAATGCAGTTGCTATTGCTATTATGCAATTACAGGTTGAAGCAGAGCCTTTAAGAAGTGTTAATCCGGATATTCCAATTGGATTTGAACAAATTACTTTAAAAGCAATGCAGAAAAATACCCGTGATCGTTATCAGTCTGTTTCTGAAATGCTTCTTGATTTAGAAGAGTTTAAAATGAACCCTAATATCAAGTTTGATTATCAGAATTATTTTGTTGATGATGAGCCAACAAGATATATTGGTAAAATTCAAGAAAAGACTATTCCTGTTGACAGACAACCAACTGGTGAATATAAACCAATTCGTCCTTCTGATTATGAAGACAATAATTATGAAGAAGAATATCAAAATGAAACTCCACGCAAGGTAACTCCAGTTAACGAAAGAACAAAGGTAGATAGTAGTAAAATTGCAAAAAAGAATTTTACTGTTATTCTTGGTGTAGTTTTTGCATTTTTATTGATACTTGCGATTGTGTTGGGTATATTTATTAAAAATGGCACTTTAACTCCCGGTGGTAGAAGAGTCGAGGTAGCAAGTTTTATTGGCGCTGATTATATTGAAGAGATAGTCGATAACCCTGAATATGAAGATGTGTATATATTTGAAGTTGTTTATGTTGCTTCTTCTGATTTCGCTGAAGGTACTGTTACCGACCAGGATCCAAAAGCAGGTGAGTCACTTGCTAAGGGTGGTGTTGTAAAACTTTATGTTGCAAAATCAGGTGAAGGTAAGATTATTCCAGATTTTACAAATTACAACTATAAAGCTGCGCGAGATACCCTTGAATCTATGGGGTTTGTTGTAACATTACAAGCAACAGAAAATGATGCAGTTCAAGTTGGTAATGTTATAAGTACTAACCCAGCTGCTAACACAAGTGTATTAGAGGGTTCAACAATTACAGTTTATTATGCAGTTGATACAAGTGCAGATACACAGTTTAAAATGCCTACTTTAGAAGGTTTATCTTTAGAAGAGGCAAAGCTTTTAATTGAAAAAAATGAACTTGTAGTTTCTAAAATTGAAACTGTTGACAGTAGTATTGCCACAAATTACGTTGTAAGTCAGTCGCCGGCAGATGGTTCACCTGTAAGAAAAGGCGATTCCGTTATTATTACAATCAGTTCAGGTTATGTTTCAAGTGAAGTAAGTATTAATTTACCTGCAAATGTTGGAGTGTTAAGCGTCAGAGCGACTGTAGATGGTAGTGAAACATTCAATCAGCTTATCGACACAGATTCTTATTCAACTTATGCAGTGAGTATTAAAGGTAATACAGCGAAATCTGAAATTAAGATTTATATTGATAATTGCCTTTATTATGAAGCAATAGGTGATTTTACAAAAGACAATGTAAGAATTTCAAATGCAAATACTTATGTTGTTGCGTTCTATAAAAATGTTATTGGTATGGGTGAGTTGGATGCAATAACAGCCCTTAATAATCTTGGTTATAAAAGTATTCAGATTAATCGTGAAATAAGTTCCCAACCTGAGGGAACAGTTATCGGTCAGTCACCTTCATTTGAATCGGCACCTCATGTCGATGCAAGTACGACTATTGTTTTAACTGTCTCTAAAGGTATGAGTGAAGAAACAAGTTCAGTTGATAACTCAGTTAATGATTTGGAAGGCGTAAATTGATGTCCGAAAAAGTTTTAAAAGGTATTATAATTAAAGGTATAGGCGGTTTTTATTATATAGAGGCTGATGGTGATATTTATGAATGTAAAGCACGCGGTGCTTTCAGAAAGAAAAAAATATCACCATTGGCAGGTGATAATGTATTAATAACCGTTCGCGAAAATGGTGAAAATACAATAGATGAAATTGAGGAACGCAAAAATTTTCTCGTTCGTCCTCCGGTTGCCAATGTTGACACATTAGTTATTGTTTCATCTGTAAAAGAACCAGTGCCTAGTCTTACTGTTATTGATAGATTATCTGCTATTGCAGTTAATAAAAATATAAAACCTTGTATAGTTTTCTCTAAAAGTGATTTAGGTGATACAACAGAACTTGAAGAAGTTTATAAAAAATCAGGAATTGATGTCTGCTCAGTTTGTTGTAAAACAGGCGAAGGGGTAGAAACAGTAAAAACAATGATTAAAGGTGGTATTACTGTTTTTACAGGGAATACAGGTGTTGGCAAATCTTCACTTTTAAATTGTATTGATTCTCGTTTTTCAATTGAAACAGGCGAGGTAAGCAGTAAATTAGGAAGAGGTAGACATACCACAAGAGATGTTACTCTTCATAAAATACAGGATTTTTATGTTGCTGATACACCGGGATTCTCCTCTTTGGATATTGAAAGCGGCGAATTGATTATGAAAGATGATTTGCCGTATTGTTTCCCTGAATTCAATACTTATTTGGGTAAATGTCGTTTTTCGAGTTGTACCCATACTGTTGATAAAGGTTGCAAAATAGTAGAAGCTGTGGAAAATGGTGAAATTCACACAAGCAGACATAATAGTTATATTACAATGTATAATGAAGTTAAAAATATCAAGGAGTGGCAGCTGTAACATTTTTTAATAATTCTCATATTATGTAGTAAACTTTATTAGGAGTGAGAGTTATGAAAGTTGTAGTTTGGCGTAGTCCTAAGGCATTCAGAGGTATTTTGAAATTAATGTTCGGAATAAAAGATGATTAAATACATAAAAGGAACAGTCAGACAACTGATTATGTTGTCTGACTGTTCCTTTTGAGATGAGATTTTGAAAAGAGATTTGATTGATTATTTGTTGATTTATTTAGTTGGCTTTTTAACTTTATTAAGTTGCGAGTTTACTTTAAGCAACTCTTCCTTAGTAATTGTAATGTTAGCCATTCCTACCATTGATGACATACGAAGGATAGAGAAACCTCCAAGCATTTGCATCATACTACCTGACATCGCTTTGAAGTTGATGTCAAATCCGCCACTTTTACCTTCGCCATCACTTTTTTTCTTGTTAGCCTTCATTTTCTTTAATAGTTTTAAACCAAAGAAGGCAACAACAAGTTTTGCGCGTTTGCTTTCGAAAATTTCTGAAAGTTTATCATTAATTGAAAAATATCCTTCTGGTGCAGTAACATCAAACCAGTTAAGAATTGCACCTTTTTCTTTTAAACGATATTCTTCGTTGAATGTATCAACCTTCTTAATGATGCTTTCGTCTTTACATTCACCGGCAACTGCTTCAAGCTTTGTTTCGCCGTTGTTTGGAACATCAAAGTAGAAGAAATGGTCACTTGCAGTCTTTTTACCTAATGAAACTCCATTAGCGAAAAGTTCAACTTCAGGAAGGTTAGAGTAAACTGTAACCTTTGTTGTCTCTTCAACTCTGTCAATATAACGTTTACCACAAATATGAACGAATGGTTCATCTGAAAGCCATGCTTTATATGCGTAGAAGGCATCTTTTTTATACTTACGGTCAAATGTCATAAGACCTTTGTGGTTCTGACCGTTTTCGCCACCTTCGTTTCTTGCATCTGCACCAAAGTCGAACATATTCCAAACATGAGTTGCCCACATATATTTGCGTGTAAAGAGTTGCTTAATAAGTTCTTCGTGGTAATATGCCTGATATTCTTCTGTGTAGTCACCTTGAGTTGGGTCAGATGTGTGCCAGTTAAGTGCTTCACAACCATATTCACTACAACCAATCGGAATATCTGGATGCTTTTCATGAAATTTATCGAACCAAGGGCCATTCATATCTGTATCGCCACCATACCAACCGAAATAGTGGTTGTATGAAACAACATCAGGAATCTGAAGGTATGGACTATCCATACTACACATAGAAACACAAGCGATTGTTGTGAGTCTTGTTTTATCCATTTCGTGTACAAGGTCGTTAAGAATTTTATGGTTTTCAATTAAATCAGGGTCATTTTCGCCAGCCATTGTAATTTCGTTTGAAAGACCCCAAACAACAATTGAAGGGTGGTTGTAGTTTTGGATTACGAGTTCTCTCATCTGAGAAATAGTATTTTCTCTACCAGTTGCCATGTGGTTAGAAATATAAGGGATTTCAGCCCAGATTACAAGCCCTTTTTCATCACATAAATCATAGAAGTACTGGTCGTGTTGATAGTGTGCAAGACGGATTGTTGTCGCGCCTACCTCTAATATCAATTCAATATCTTCTCTGTGATGTTCTGGTAGAAGTGCGTTACCTAAACCCCAACGGTCCTGATGACGAGAAACACCACGAAGCGGATATTCCTCACCATTGAGAATGAAACCGTTATTCGGGTCAATTTTGAATGTTCTGCAACCAAAACGAGTAGAAATATTATCAACAATTTCTTCGTCCTCTAAAATGAATGCTTCAGCAGTGTAAAGATAAGGGTCTTTTTTACCGTGCCAAAGGTGGACATCTGAAATTGTTAAATTAACTTTTTTATTATTTGAAACAGTTTCAGTAACAACTGCACCGTCTGCGTCTTTAATTACATATTTAATTGTCGGATTTTCAATATTTCTTACAAATACTTCAATTTCAATATCAGCATTTTGTTCTTTGATTTCAGGGGTTACTTTAATACTTGGACTACCATAATAATCCAAATCAAAGTGTTTTTCGTTTACACCAATAATGTTTATATCTCTGTAAATACCACCGTAGAATGTAAAGTCAGCCATTTGTGGATAAACTCTGTTATTTTCAGCGTTATCAACATCTATTTCAATAATATTTTCATCTTTGATTACATTAGAGATATTAACTCTCCATGTTGAGTAGCCACCATCGTGATGTGCAAGTTTTTTGCCATTAACAGTAACATCCGCAGATGAGTTTGCGCCTCTGATTTCAAGGTAGATTAAATCTGTATCAGGTAAATCAGATTTTGAAATAGTTTTTGTGTATTTACAAGTACCACGGAAGTAGTCTGCACCACCATCCTGACCATCAATAGCGTTCCATGAATGTGGAAGATTAATATTTTCAGGAGCAGAACCAGGTTTAGTAAAAACCCAATCATTATTAATGTTTAAAATTTTTCGCATCGGACTCTATCCCTTCAAAAAATTAAATTTCTTTATTTTAATTTTATTATAGCAATAAAATTATATTTTTGTTATGAAAATTTTTAGGGGTTGTTGCACTATTTTTATATTTAGTTTCTTAAAAGTGTTGAAAATTTGATAGAAATATACTATAATGTTATAAAAGAAGCGGATATTTTTGTTTAAAATAGGGGGTAAAAGAATTGTTTTACGATTCTGAGTTGCACTTTCTTCAAAGTGTATTAAAAAAATGCAGGGTTCAGACGCAATTAATTAATGTCAATGAACATCCTGAGAGTAATCTTGATTTAGGACTGAGGGCACTCTTACAAATTGAGGATGCATTTGAAAAACCGCTTATAGAAGTGTTGGGTGAGGTTTTGCCGAACACTATACACCTTCTTACTGACGGTTATGAGTGTAAGTATATTTATCTTCAATTACCTGGTGATGTATTGGAAAATGTGCTCGTTATTGGGCCTTATCAGATTAAAAGCTTTAATCATGAAGAGATTCTTGAACTTGCAGAAAAGAATGTTGTTCCTGTTGCAAAAATGCGTGATTTTGAAAGTTTTTACAATGGGTTACCTGTTGTGGGTGATGAGGGTCAACTTATTTCTTTAGTTGATACATTCGGTGAATTTATCTGGAATGGCAGTTCTAATTATCAGTTTGCGGAATATGAACTCGAAACATCTTTTGAGAATGTTACATCAATTATAAATAAATCCCTTTCTGAACACGATGGTCTTACCTGGAATAGTAAGCTTATTGAAGCAAGATATGCTTACGAAAATGAATTTTTATTTGCGGTAACTCAGGGGAACTACCCAAAGGCAAAACATCTAATTTCTCAGGTTGGCAGTATTCAGTTTGACCAAAGAAACACAGATCCTATAAGAGATATGAAGAATTATTGTATTATAATTAATACGCTTTTCAGAAAATCTGTTGAGCGGGGTGGTGTTCATCCGATTCATATAGATAGTGTATCGAGTGAGTTTGCTAAAAAAATTGAACTCCGTTCCAGTGTTGAAGATATTCAAAAATTGGTTTACGAGATGGTAAAAGTTTATTGTCAACTTGTAAATAAATATTCCGTTAAAGATTATTCACCGACAGTTCAAAAAGTAATAGTTATGATTGAAAGTAATCTTGCTTCTGATTTAACTTTAAGTGAGTTAGCTAATACGCTCAATATAAATGCCAGTTATCTTTCTACAGTTTTCAAAAAAGAAACAGGAAAAACAATTACCGGTTATGTTAACGAAAAGCGCATTGAATTAGCACAGGAACTTTTAAAAACAACTAATTTACAGGTGCAGACTATTGCGCAGTATTGCGGTATTATTGATGTTCATTATTTTACAAGATTGTTTAAAAAATTAACAGGTGTTTCACCAAAGCAATTCAGAGAAGAAAATAACAGATAAAGGTGTTTTATGGAATTAACTAAAATTGTAATCACGGGTGGTCCGTGTGCAGGTAAGTCGACAGCATTAAGTCGGATTCAGGAAGAATTTACTGAGCTAGGTTACACTGTTCTTTTTGTTCCTGAAACTGCGACTGAACTGATAAATGGTGGTGTTGCACCCTGGACTTGTAAGACCAGTGATGATTTTCAGAAATTTTTAATGAAATTGCAAATTGAAAAGGAAAAAATTTTTGAACTTGCCGCGAGTTCTATGCCGTCAGAAAAAGTTTTATTGGTTTGTGACAGGGGAATGCTTGATAATAAAGCTTATATGTTGCAAGATGTATTCTCGCAAGCTCTTTCAGAACTTAATTTAAATGAAGTTGAAATTCGTGATAATTACGATGCGGTATTTCACCTTGTAACTGCCGCTGATGGTGCAGTTGAGTTTTACACAACAGCTAATAATACTGCAAGGACTGAAACACCGGCTGAGGCAATTGAACTTGACAGAAAACTTCTTTCTGCCTGGACTGGTCATCCACACTTAAGAGTTATTGATAATTCGACTACATTTGATAACAAAATCAAGAAACTTATTGCAGAAATATCTTCATTTTTAGGTGAACCCGAACCACTTGAGATTGAAAGAAAATTCTTGATTGAATACCCTGATATTGATTGGCTTGAAAATTCCTTTAACTGTAAAAAGATTGAAATTATACAAACTTATTTGAAGTCGGGAGAAAAAGAAGAAATAAGAGTTCGTCAGAGAGGATTGAATGGTAATTATATCTATTTTAAGACTATAAAACGAAAAGTTGATGAATTAAAGCGTATTGAGATAGAAAAAAGACTTTCTAAAGACGAATACCTGACTCTTCTTATGGAAGCAGATACTGAAAAAAGACAAATTCGGAAAAATCGGTATTGTCTGATGTCCGATAATCAGTATTTTGAAATAGATGTATACCCATTCTGGAACGATAAAGCAATTTTAGAAATTGAATTATCTGATGAAAATGCTGAAATAGTTTTCCCAGAGCAAATAAAAATTATTAAAGAAGTTACCGATGACGATAATTATAAGAATGCGTCATTAGCGAAAATTAAGTGAATCAGAAAGGGTGAAAAGTCACGAGAAAGTTATTTGCATTTATTTTATCTGTTTTAATGCTTTTAGCAATTCCGCTTTCTGTACCAGTTGTAGCAAACGCCACAGAAACTGATACTTTATTAGAACAAAAACAATTAGAAATTGAAACTAATAAACTTTTAGCGGGGATTAAAGGTAATGCTTCTTTGAATGATGTAGAAAAAGCACTTTTAATTCATGATAGATTGGCTTTAAGTTGTAGTTATGGTTATCCAAAAGGATACGAAAAGAATGTTGCACATAGTACTTATGGTGCAATTGTTCTTAAAAAGGCAGTTTGTCAGGGATATGCTAATGCATACCAGTATCTTCTCAGTTTAGTTGGTATTAAGAGTGAATATGTTTCTTCAAGATATCTTGACCATGGCTGAATATTGTTTACATAAATAATATCCCTTACCATGTTGATGTTACATGGGACGATGCTTCAGGTTATACTGAAGAGGGTAAGGTTTATCATAATAATTTCTTGAGGTCAACACAAGGTATGATCGAAACCGGTCATGTTAACAATCAAGATGGTTCAATTGATTATAAATCTACACCGACCAATACAGCCTATGACAACTATTTCTGGCAAAATTCTTCAACAGGTTTTCAACTTTTAAATAATGAAATTTATTATTTTGATAACCTAAATAAAAAAATTATGCAACTTAATAAAACTGATGATAGTGATGCAACACTAATTAAAAATGTTCCTTGTGAATGGATGTTTACCGAGCAAGGTACAGGTATAAATTCATTTACAAAACTTGCAGCGGATGGTAAATATTTATATTATTCAACTCCGACTCAGATTTTTAAACTGAATCCTGTAACAAAAGAAGAAGTTATAGAATATACTTTGAAAACACCTGATGAATATGTAGGAAAAAATAATGTTAACTGCTCTTTCTGGGGACTTTCATATATCGATTGTACATTTACCTATGAGTATATTATATTTGAATTTGGAGCGTTAGACTCTAAACATACAAATAAAAACATTATAAAGAGTAACCATTCTCAATCGGATTGGATTACCGATAAATCTCCTGATTGCAGAAATCCAGGTTCGAAACACACAGAATGTAAAATTTGTAAAACTGTTCTTAAAACTGAAAGTATCCCGGCTAATGGAAAACATATTGCAGGCAATTGGGTCACAACTAAAAAAGCAACGACTAGTTCGGAAGGTACAAAAGTTAAAAAATGTACAGTTTGCAACAGTGTTTTGCAGACCTCTTCCATTCCGAAACTTCCTGGGGTTCCAGCAGTGACAGTAAAAAAATCCAGTTCTGGGATGAAATTGAAATGGTCGGCAACTGATAATGCAAAAAGTTATGTAATTTATCGAAGAACTTATAACGAATCAACAAAGAAATATTCAGGTTGGAAAGTTCTCAATAATTCATACACTGGTTTAAGTTACACTGATAAAACAGTAACACTTGGTACTACTTATAGCTATGCTGTTAAGGCAGCTAATGGTGAATCGAAAAGCGGTTATAAAGCAACATCTGTTTTGAAATATAATGTAACGCCTGATGTTAAAGTTGCGATAGTATCTGATGGTATTAAGGTGAGTTGGAACACTATTGCTAATGCAACAGGTTACACAGTATATAGTTCTGCATATAATCAAAAAACTAAAAGTTGGTCAAAATGGACTAACAGAGGTACTGTGACTGCAACAAGTTGGACTGATACCAAAGCAAAGAGTGGTACTAAGTATAAATATACTGTAAGAGCAAAATATAATAGTTTTGCAAGTAGCTACAATAAGAGTGGTACAGTATCACTTTATCTTGCACAACCAAATGTAGCTGTTAAAACTGTTTCAAATGGTATAAAAGTAACTTGGACACAAAGTGCTGGTGCAACTAGTTACAAAATTTACAGAAGAGAGTATAACACAAATACTAAGAAATGGAGCGGTTGGAAATCAGTAAAAACTGCAAAATCCACTTCAAAGTCGTATACTGATAAATCCGCAAATAAAGGCGTTAAATACCGCTATACTGTAAAGGCGGTTAATGGAAAAAATGCTAGCACTTATAAATCTAGTGCGAGTGTTAAAAGATAATACAGACTGCAAGTGTTGAGTGCGGAGTCAGAAACGCATAATTCATAATTCACAGTGCAGAAATAAATATAATATATAAAAAAGTTCTATCATTTAAAGTTTTTTGTAAACTAAAAATGATAGAACTTTTTCTGATATCTGCACCTACTTGTAACTTGCTACTTTTACACTAACAACTAATTTCCAATACAAAATTCATCAGTTGAATCTGTTATAGTTATTTTTAAGATTTGTCCCGCACGGTGAATTGTGTCATAAACTCTTACAGGTGTATAATTTTCAGTATAACCTTCAGAATAATCTTGCTTGTCGGTTTCAAAAAGCACATTAACAGTTTTACCAATCTGTTTTTTCAAGTATTCTTTGCGTGATTCATTAGTGACAAGTGTCAGGATTTTTGCTCTTTCTTCTTTAACTGATTTTGGCAGTTGTGGCAAAATAGCAGCTTTTGTACCTTCTCTTACTGAATAGGGGAATATATGAGCTTTTTCAAACTTGATTTTTTTTGCAAATTCTACTGTTTCTAAAAACTCTTCTTCAGTTTCTGTCGGGAATCCTGTCAAAATATCTGTAGTTATAGTTGCATTTTGAAAAGCTTTTCTTAAATTAATAGTTAACTCCTCATAGTCTTCGGCAGTATAATGTCTGTTCATTTTTTTTAGCACAGAATTACTACCACTTTGTAAAGAAATGTGGAATTGTGGGCAAAGTTTAGTTATTTTTGCAAGTCTTTGAATCATTTCTTTTGTTAAATGGTCAGGTTCAAGTGACCCTAAACGAATTCTTTCAATGTTATTGTATTTTTCTGCCAGTTCCAAAGCATCGGGGAGTGAATAGGGGGTGTTTTTACCATAATCAGAAAGATTAATTCCTACGAATACAATTTCTTTGTAACCATTGTTATTAAGAGCATTTAGCTCTTTGTCGATTAACTCTAGTGATTTTGAACGAGAAAAACCACGCGCATATGGAATAAGACAATAAGAACAGTATCTATCACAACCATCCTGAATTTTCAAGAATGCTCTTGTGTGGCCATCAAATTTTGTGATACCTGTACCACTGAATTTATCTCCTTTTAAATGCTTCTGGTGTGCATTTAAAAATGTATGTGTAGCAAGATAGTTGCTGATAACATTAACTATATCAGTATCGTTTCTATTACCCATAAGTATATCTATTTCAGGCAAATCTTTTATTATATGAGGTTCCGCTTGTGAGGCGCATCCGGTTAAAACCATAATGGAAGAAGGGTTTTCTTTCTTTAATTTTCTTATTGTTTGCCTTACCTTTCTGACACCTTCAGCTGTTACGGTGCACGAGTTAATAACTATAATATCCGCTTCTTTGTGATTGTTCATAATGGTATAACCTGAAGAGGAGAGTAACTCGCTCATTTCTTGTGTTTCATATTGATTAACTTTACAACCGAAGGTGGTAAAAAACACTTTCATATATATAGACTCCTAAAAAAATCGTTTCGGAGAATAAACTCCGAAACGATTATAACACATATTTTATGGTAAAACAACAGGTGGTGTGATTTCAATGTTACCATCGTTGAGATCTGAGAAACCGTCTGCACCGAATACACTATAAATAGTTTCATCGAGGAATTTACAGATGATTTCAAGTGCTTCGTCTGTGCTTGTGTCTGCAGGAGCATCACCTACACCGACTCTGTAAAGAGCATACTCAAATCTTTCCAATAAAACTTTAGCAGAAGTTGGCTCGCAGATTGTATTTTCAAGGTACTCTTCAGCTTCTGCATAAACTGCTCTGAGTTCCTCAATATCCTCTTCATTGTAAAGAGTAGGATCTTCTGCGTACTCTGCAAATACTCTATCAGCATCGTCGAAGCACCAACGAGTGATGTTTCTTGTGTTTCTGTTACCGTTGAATTGTGGGAATTTTTCTGCCATATCAGCAGTTGAGTTGATTTGGTTTGAAGCAAGTTTTGCAATAAGTTTAATTACAACATCGTTTCTACCAACTTCGTGATGCTGACCGTGGAAGAACCATACATTGTCAGGGAAGAGACATGTTGAAGCGTCAATACTTCCGTCTGGAGAAATATATTTAGGGTCATGAGTTGAAATATATTCCTCTGAAAGAACATCACCAGCTTTTACATAAGTAGCACCAAGTGAAGTTGAGTCAATATCAATAATAGCATCACTGTTTGTTGTAAGGGAAGACTTCATAGCTGCAAAGAAGCAGTAGTCCTGTGAACTGTAATCAAGGTCATAACCGCAAACATTATGAACAAGTGCGCCTTCCTGATTTAATTTAAGGAGATTATCTTTAAGATTAAGTCTTGCATTTTGGAAGTGTGAAACAGTTGCATAAAGTCTTGAGTATTCAGGGTCATTTTTGATGAAGCTGTATTTTTCAATTACATCATCATATCTGTCTTTTGGAATCATTGCCCAGAACTGAGGACAGTTAAGCATTAAAGTATCAAGAATACCATCGACTGCAGCAGTGAGAATAGACTCGATAACTGAACGAGGGAATATCTTAAGAGCAATATTTATAAGGTGACCTAATGTTGCGTAACCATTCATCTCTTTCATTACCATTGGTAAGAACTCCTGGAAGAAGAATTGGTCTTCAATATTGAAGTTTCTTAAGTAGAAGTCACCCATAACATCTGTACCATCAAGACAAGAAACAACATTAAGAACTTTGTTTATATCTTCGAAGTAAACATCTTTACCTTGATTTGCTTCTCTCTTCATTTCAAGATAAGCAGTGAGGATTGTACCACCAAGAGAGATTGTAACAATATTAACTTTATCTTTACCAGTCTGTTCTTTTACTAACTGAATGTATTTGTCAAGTTTTGCTGCAGAAATGAATGGGTCAGAAATAAGTGGGAATGTGAAGAAGTAAAGGTTGTCTTCACCACCGATTTCATCAACAACAGATTTCATAGGAATCATTCTGTAGAAATAATCTCTGTCATCCTGTGACATTTCTGAAATAGGATATTCGTAAGTAATAGTCTGAAGATTTTCTTTTGCTTTACCATCTTTGCCTGAAGCCTGAATTGAGAAAAGCTGAGTAACTGTAGAGTAAACAGCATCAGAAAGTCCCATATCAGCCTGCATTAAAAGTGAAGTAACAAGCGGACCGGCAACTGTATTAGCAAGAACACCAGGAAGCTCTGAAGAGTCAATAATGAGAAGACCGCCTGAAAGTTCTTCTCCATTTGCATTAACAGCTGGGTTACCGTTTTCATCTGCAAGGTATGAGATTGACTGGCTGATACCAGGAATAATAATAGTTGGAGCTATATCTTCCTGAGGAGCATCATATTTTTGTGGTTCTTCAACACTTGTAAAGAAATCTGCAGAGTTTTCAACAAGGTTGATAAAATCATCAACACTGTTTACACTCATATAAGATGAAGTTGAAGTACTATAATTTGGATTGAGATAACTTGCTATCGCATATACGCCAGCAGTCATTACAGAAAAAACAAATGTTGACGCAAGAAGAAAAGCAATTACTCTCTTGTGTGTCTTTTTCATTGAAAAAGTCCTCCTTAAATAATATACAATATAATACATAATAAAATATAACATATTTTTCTAAATTTAGCAAGAAAAACTAAGGTGAAAAATGAATAAAATACAATGATAATTTTTGTTGACTTTAGACGAAAATAATCATATAATAAAAAAAGATTGATGTGAGTGAAAGGGTGCAACCTGAAATGTTGGATTTTTTAACAATCTATATCGCTGCAATAATTTTTGTTTTCGGTACAGTAATAGGTAGTTTTTTAAATGTTTTGATTTATCGTTTGCCGATAGGTCTTGAGTTTGTAAAAACCAATTCAATGTGTACTGATTGTAAACATCGTCTTCATTGGTATGATTTGTTTCCGCTTTTCAGTTGGATATTTCTAGGTGGTAAATGTCGTTATTGTAAATCAAAAATTTCTCCGAGATACCCGATAGTAGAAGCGTTGAACGGTATATTTTATGTATTGATTTATTTCTTGCTTTGTGGCGGAAACGCAATTGATGGTTTGAATTTAACACTTATTGGTTATATGGTTGTTTTCTCTTGTCTTATTGTAACTGCATGGATTGATTTCGAACATCAGATAATTCCTGATTCAATGTGGATTTCAATATTTGTCGGTGGGTTGTTCATAGTAGCAGACGCTGCAATAAAAGGCGAGTTTTCTAAAGATTATATTATTGGTAAAATTATAGGAATGTTTGCAATTTCGGGTCTTTTCTTTTTGATTGGTGCAGTATCTAGAGGTGCCTGGATGGGTGGTGGCGATGTTAAACTTATGGCTGCTGCAGGTTTTGTTCTTGGTTGGAAAGCTGTAATTGTTTCATTGTTTTTCGGTGCATTTGCAGGTGTTTTATTTGCAATCGGCAGAAAAATTATTTCAAAAAAAGCAATGCGTGGTGCAATTCCATTTGGACCATTTCTTGCAATTGGTATAGGTATTTGTGCTTTTGTGGGCGAATATATTTTTGACTGGTATTTAAATATGTTTATTTAACATTTTGCTCAGTCCCTTTGCATATATTTTATAGACATAACTTTAAAATGTTGCGGGGGATTACAATGTTTGTTTTTTCAATTACTTCAAAAAATATTAAGTACATCTCAATTGTTTTATTACTTGTGATTTGTGCAGGTGTTTTAACGACAGTTTCAAGAGTGCGTTTAAAAAATCTTAATGCAAAATCTGTTGAAATTAAAAGTGATTCGGTTAATTTCAGAGCGGGGAACAACAAAGAAAGACTTGAGTTTATTTCTCAGTTTGGCTGGGAAGTTAATGAAGAACCAGAAGAAGTTGCTGAAATTATAATCCCACAGGAATTCGATGATGTTTATAATAATTATAATGAAATACAATTAAGGCAGAATTGTGATTTAAGAGATTATTGTGGTATGCGAGTTAAACGCTGGACATATATAATTAAAAATTATCCCGGTTATACCGAAAATGATACTTGTGTCAGAATAAATCTTTTAATATTTGATGGTATGGTTATAGGTGGGGATGTTTGCTCTACTGAACTTTCAGGGTTTATGCATACTTTCAGAAAAGAGTAGTTTATGAGTGAAGAAAGATTAGATAAAATTATTGCTTCTTCAGGTCTTTTAACAAGAAGCGAAGTTAAAACAATAATTAAAAAAGGTTTAGTTAAAGTTAATAATATTACAGTTAAAGACGCAGCTCTTAAATTTGATTGCGAAATTGACGAAATTGAGGTTGATGGCAAACCTTTGAGGAAAGGTAAGTATGTATATATAATGCTTAATAAACCCAAAGGTGTTGTCAGTGCAACGAATGATAATAAGGATTTAACAGTGGTTGATATTTTACCTGATGATTTAAAGCGTAAAAATCTTTTTCCTGCCGGCAGACTGGACAAGGATACAACGGGTTTTTGCCTTATTACAGACGATGGTAATTTTGCACACGATATTTTAACACCTGCACACCATGTTTCAAAAACATATATCGCAGAACTCAGTGATGATATTGATTTTGAAAAAGGAAGACAAGCATTTAAAGATGGGGTGGTCTTAGCGGATGGCACTGTTTTGCTTTCTGCTGATTTGGAAAAAATTGAGAATAATGATATACCTACCTATAAAGTAATTATAAACGAAGGAAAATATCATCAGGTTAAAAGAATGTTTGCTTCGCTCGGTTCTACGGTTGTTGAACTAAAGAGAATTAAAATCGGTGAACTTTGTTTGGATGAAAAATTAAAAGATGGTGAAGCTCGTTTGTTAACCCAGGAAGAGTTAAGTAAAATTACACAAATAACACATAATATTGTGTAATAATATTATTTTTTAGAATTATATTGGTGATTTTTACCATAGAAATTTTTGACAAAAGTATGTGCAATTTTTTATTATTTGTGTCGTTTTTTAGCATAAAATTAACATTTTGCATAAAAAAGTGAAGAAAAAATCTAAAAAACTCTTGCTTTTTTTAGCAAAGTTGTGTATTATGTATAATTGTTAAATGGTCATTTTGTTCAAATCTTGTTTTGGAGGTATATTTAATGTCCAATAGATTATTTCAAAGTGTAATTCATCAGATGAGGGAAGCTGTTGATAAGACCATAGGTGTTATTGACGAAACCGGTGCGGTTATTTCTTGTAGTGACCTCAGTAAAATTGGTGAGGTAAGAAACTTGAATTTAAGTACTATTTTCTCATCTAATTCACCGGTTACAACAGAAAATTGTACATATCAGAGTTTTGGTACTCATGTTCATCCTGAATGTGCCGCTTTTATTGAAGGTACTGATGAATTGTCTAAAGGTTATCTTGGTATGCTTTGTGTTTCTCTTTCAAGCATTAAGCAGTATTATGATGAAAAATACGACCGTAGCAATTTTGTCAAAAATATTATTCTCGATAATATCTTACCTGGCGATATTTATCTCAAGGCAAGAGAACTCCACTTTAATAATGAAGCTTCAAGAGTTGTAATTCTTATTAGACTTCTTGATAAAAATGATGTTTTTGTTTACGATGTTATTCAGAATCTTTTCCCTGACAAGTCAAAAGATTTTGTTATTAACATCAGTGAAAGTGACATTGCTCTTGTTAAAGAGGTTAAGAGTGATATTGAAGGCAAAGATTTAGAAAAACTTGCTCGTTCAATTTCTGATGCTCTTACTTCTGAATTTTATACACATTCTCTTATCAGTATCGGTACTACTGTTACTGGTGTTAAAGACCTTGCTCGTTCATTCAAAGAAGCTCAGGTTGCTCTTGAAGTAGGTAAGGTATTTGATACTGAAAGAAATATTGTAAGCTATGAACATCTTGGTATTGCAAGACTTATTTATCAGCTTCCGACTACTCTTTGTGAAATGTTCTTAAAAGAGATTTTTAAAGTTGGTTCTATTGAAACCCTCGACCAGGAGACATTGTTTACAATTCAGAGATTCTTTGAAAATAACCTTAATGTTTCAGAAACATCTAGAAAATTATTTGTTCACAGAAATACTCTTGTTTACAGACTTGAAAAGATTAAAAAGCTTACAGGTCTTGATTTACGCGAATTTGATGACGCGATAGTTTTCAAAGTTGCTCTTATGGTTAAGAAGTATCTTGAAGCAAATCCGGTTAAATATTAATTTGCATTTTTCACAAAAATAGTTCTTGTATAGAACTAAATGTTAACAAAAAATTAAAAATAGCACATTTTAATTACAAGGGGTTACATTTTGTAATTAAATGTGCTATAATCATTTTATATTGTGTTTTTTGTCGACGCAATAATTACTAAAGAATTGGGTGTTGAAATTTGATAGAATTCAGAAATGTTTCTAAAGTGTATGAAGATACACAAACAAAAGCACTTTCTGACCTTAATATTAAAATTGATAATGGCGAATTTGTTTTTGTTGTAGGTGCTTCAGGTGCTGGTAAAAGTACATTCTTAAAATTAATGATGCGAGAAGAAGTTCCTACTTCTGGTTCAGTTGAAATAAATGGTTATCAGCTCAATCATCTTAAAAAGAGAGAGATTCCTTATTTCAGAAGAACCCTTGGTATTGTTTTTCAGGACTTCAGGCTTATTCCGTCTATGAATGTTTATGATAATATCGCGTATGCTATGCGTGTTATCGGTGCGAGAGAAACTGAAATAAGAAAAAGAGTTCCTTATCTTTTAGGTCTTGTTGGTCTTAACTCAAAAGCGCGTTCATTTCCAAACCAACTTTCTGGTGGTGAGCAGCAACGTGTTGCTCTTGCTCGTGCTCTTGCCAATAATGCTAGTATGATTATTGCCGATGAGCCTACCGGTAATATTGACCCAAGAATGTCTTATGATATAGTTAATCTTCTTAATCATATCAATTCTGACGGTACAACTGTTATTATGGTTACTCACGATTACCACCTTGTTAAGAGCTTTAATCACAGAGTTATTACCATTAAAAACGGTAAACTCGAATCCGATTATCCGGATGCTTCACATATTGATGTTGAACCATATCGTTTTGATACACCGGAAGATGAAGTTAGTAATTATTATTCAAATGACACAACTGTCGATTTTGATTACCTCATGAAAACTTATGGTGTAGAAACAATTGAGGCAAAAGACGATAATCCTTATGTAGATATTCCTACAGAGCCTAAAAATTTCCGTCCTGCTGACTCATACTCATCTGTATTCGGAGAGGAGGATGACCAATGAAAGGTTTAAGATTAGGTTATCTCACAAGAGAAGGTTTCAAAAACATCTGGGTAAACCGCTTTCTTTCAGTTGCAACAGTGTTAGTTCTTGTTGCTTGTCTTATTATTGTAGGTACAGGTTCTCTTATTTTCCTTAATATTAATTCTTTATTAGATTTAATTGAGGGACAGAATGTTGTAATGGTATATGTAGAGGACGAAGCAACTGATTACGAAACTGAATCACTTGGTCTTCAACTTGAAGGTATGAGCAACATAAAAAATGTTGAATTTGTTCCCCGTGAAGTTGCTTTTGAAAATCAAAAAGAGCAATTTGGTGATAAAGCTGCACTTTTAGAAGGTCTTTCGGCTGAAATTCTTCCTGATGCATATAAGGTTGTTGTTGATGACCTTTCAATGTTTGACAGCACTGTTAGTAAAATCAAAGATATGGATTTGGTTTTACAAGTTCATGAGAATAGCGAATTGGCAGGTAAGGTTGAAACAATCAGAAATGCTGTTTCATATATAAGTTTAGGTATTGTTGCAATTCTTTTCTTAGTTTCAATGTTTATCGTTTCAAACACTATAAGAATCACAATTTACAACAGAAGACTTGAAATCAGTATAATGAAAGCGGTTGGTGCGACTAATTCATTTATTCGTTGGCCGTTCCTTGTTGAAGGTATGCTTTTAGGTATAATTTCTGCTGTTGTGTCATTAGCACTTTTATATCTTGTGTATTCAATAGCACTTATCTGGTTTGCAGACCTTATGTCAACACTCGGAGGAACACCGGTTGAATTCCTAGATTGTATCTGGTTCTTCCTTGCGGTATTTGGTTTTATTGGTGTTGTAATTGGTACAACAGGTAGTCTTATTTCACTTAATAAATATTTAAAGGAGCATAATAATGTTGTCGAAAATGACTAAAATTAAGAGCAGTAAAATTATTTCTTTAATAGTTGCACTTGTTCTTGTGTTCTCGTCAATTTCATTGTCTGTTTATGCGGTCACTGACTCTGAAAAAGCAGAGTACAATAAAAAAATTGAAGAAATCCGTGAGCAAATTGCGGAAAATAAGAAAAAAATTCAGGCACTTCGTGATGAGGCATCCACCTATGATGATGAAATTGGTGGGTATCAGGATAAAATAGATGCACTTCAATCACAAATCGATCTTTATAATCAGGAAATCGCTTTAATTGATGCTGATATTAAAGGTGTTGAAGATGAAATTACCGGAATTAAAAACGAAATCGAAGCACTTAACAAGCAAGTTAAAAAGCTTGATTCACAAGTAATTGAAATTCAACAGGATATTGCTGATACCTATACCATTTTAGGTGAAAGAATCCGTGCATCTTATATGTCAGGTTCTGCATCTTCGTTAGAATATCTTCTTACTTCTGATAATTTTCAGTTTCAGTCATATCTTGAAAGAATTGAACTTCTTGAAAGAATTTCAGAACATGACAACTCTGTTATTGAAGGTCTGGAAGGCGATATTGTAAGACTTCAGGAAAAAGTTGAAGAAATTGAAGCTACAAAAGTCGAGAAAAATGAGAAAATTGAAGATTTGGACATTAAGGTTCTTGACCTTGAAGCAAAAAAACAAGAACAGGTTGAGGCTCGTCAGGTTATTCAGGATGCTGAAGATGAAATTCAGGCAGACCTCGATAAAGTTATGAGTGTTGTTAATAAACTTAATGCTTCAAGTAAAGAGTATGAAAAAGCAATTCAGCGCGGTGAATCTGCAATTCTCGAATATGAGCACAAACTTTCTGGTGAAAACAGTAGTTTCGGTAGTGGTACAACAGGTAATATGATTTGGCCTGTACCGTACAGTAATACTTGTGTTACTTCTTCATACAAAATGAGAACTTTAAACGGTATTACAAAACAACACAATGGTATTGATATTTGCCGTGATGGTGTTGCTTCTTATGGTTCTTCAATCGTTGCGGTTAAAGCAGGTAAAGTTACAACTGCTTATCATAGTGGTTACAACGGTGGTTTTGGTCTTTATGTAGTTGTTGACCATGGTGATGGTGTTAAAACTTACTATGCACATATGTCACGCGTTACTGTAAATGTTGGTGACTATGTAACACAAGGTACAAAACTTGGTGAAATTGGTAATACAGGTTACTCTTTTGGTGCTCATTTACACTTTGGTCTTATGATAAATGGTAGTTGGGTTAATCCGATGAACTATCTTTCAAAACCTGCAAATCTTCCAATTTATGGTTAATAAACTTTAATAAATTACTCCCTTTTTTCATATATTTTGAAAAAGGGGAGTTTTTATGATTATATTAAAGTTGGACAGAGAAGTAAAAAACGAAAGAAAAAAGCGCAAAGTCAGGAAAAGAAAAGATATGGGTGAAAAACTTTTCGACTATTCAAGGTCAGGTATAGTTATAAATAACAAACCGCATTTTGTAATTTCGGTTTCTGAAGATACATTGGAAGATTTAGAATTCCAGAAACTTATATCAAGATATAAAGGTTCTGTTGTTGCTTCTGAAAATTTAGAAAAAATTGATTGGTTAAAAGATATATTGTTTGATTTAAAACCGTTTAAAAAGAAGATATTGTTTGAAAGTTTAAAAAATAAACTAAAGAGCAAAGAATTTATAAGCCTGAGTTTACTTATTGTTGATTATGATTTGACACTTTTGTATGAAATAACGGAGATATTTCCATTTGTTAAAAATATATCAGTTTTAACGAATAGTAAAACTGATACGAGCGATTGGGAAAATAGTTGCTTTTCTGAATATGGTATAAAACCAATTGTAACACGCAATAGTGGAATTTATAACGAGAAATATTATGATATGGTTGCCGATTTTGAAAAGATTGAAGAAAATGAATTGATTCTGAATATTTCTGGTGAAAAAACGATTTTATACCCTTTCTTTAAACTACTTGAAGTACCAGAAGAATTGAAAATTCTTGAAAATCTTGATTTAAGTAAAACCACTATTTGTGGCGCTTTCAAGGGGTAAGCGCTACGCGAAGGCTTACAAATTAAATGTATTTGAAGAAATAGATGCAATTCATTCAGAAATTGTTGCGGACTGTATGTTTGATGTTTTCTCTAATGAGCGTTTTGTAAATACTCTCGTAAAAGAAAACAAAACACTTGCACAGAAAATCTGCGATTTTATAAAAGAACTTTTAAGTGAAATCAGAAATATGATGAAGAATTATCATAACAGTCCTGAAATGGAAGCACTGAGGGATATGAAAGCTCTTTTAGATAATATAAATAATATTTTTGTATATGAATTAGAAATTGCATCAAAGAACGCACAAAAAGCGAAAAACGCAGAATTGCAGTCAACTGCAGAAAACAGGGAGCAAAAAAATAACACCACTGAAGATGGTGGTGTGAAGTACTCTATAAAGAAAACTAAAAATATGGATTATGCCCAACAAATCGAACTTGTTGAAAATGAAAAGTTAAATGGTAGTAATGCTATTTATATTGGTGAAGCACCTGCTTCATTGATACAAGTTGGTTTTAGTAATTATCCTTTTGCAATGAATCAAAGTGATTATCGAAAATCAAGAAGAACGACTACTAAGAATAAGAATTATTCAAAACACGGAGTTAAAAGAAAATTCTTTGAGCAATTACCACAAAAAATAAACGATGCGATAATGTTTATTGATAATGGAGAAAAAGTTACAGTTATAACTGATTCACTAATGCTTGATTCCAAAGGTCAACCATCATATATTATTGCTGGTATTATGAAAAATCAGAAAATGGATGATGATTTTGTTAATCAAATTAAAAGCGTATATCCGCTTGATGATTTCGCGAATATAATACGGAAAAATGCTGAAAACGGGAAACTTGTTATAATAAATAAAAACAAGGCTAACGATTTGCTTGCCCCCATAGGAATTCAACCTTCCCAGCGGTCAAGAATCATTAACCTTGCAAAAAGTAGTTTATCACAGGTTTCTGATAATGTCAATGAAAATCAGCAAAATAATGCAGAAATTAAAAAATCTTTAAAACTCTCTCCGGATGCGAAAAAGGTGCTTGAAGAAAATCCTGAATTGAAATCAGCATTTTTATATCTTCAGTCACAGTTCAAACTTGTAAAAGACTATGTACCCAGTGAAGAACAGTTGACGGACTACGCAAAGCAACTCAAAAAGAGCAATGCAAGTACCAAAGATGTGTATGAAATTAAAAACGAGTTGAGAAATATTTATAGTATTCTTCACTCTATGACCGACAGCAGAGATTTAGAGTATGCAACTTGCAGACTGAATATTATCTCTATTGACAAAAACATTTTATGTGTTAAAATTATTTTATAAATTTATAAAGGAATTCAAAAATGTTATTTAAAAAAAAGAAAAAGTCGGACACCGACAATTCATTTAAACCTAGAGAATACGACAGAGAAGAGCGTATTGCGCTTCAGAAGATTGTTTCGGGTACACCTGTTACAAGAAAACTTATACCACAAGAAAAACTTACGAAACTTACATATAAATATGTCGCAAGAAATATAAGAATAGGTTCAATTGCCGCACAGAATGTTAATACAACAAAATTTCCACAAGTGTTTTTTAAGTCTTTAAAAGAGTTGATTGTTACAACCGAAAATCTTGTGAGAATAGAACCGTACTGGCGTTTTGATAACAAACCAACGGAACAATTAGAAGATTTAAGAAACAGGAAAGATGCGATTATAAAAGGGTTTATTAACGAAAGTTTTTCTGATTTGGTCATTGATATAGAGAAAAAATCATCTGCTTCACAAAAACAGAAAATGTTTGATGATTATCAACAATCTCTTATAAATAATAGAGATATTTTAGGTGAAGAAAATTTTGATTTTTTCAAAAAACTTTGCTATGAAAAACTTAATGTAGTAAATAAAGATGATGAAAAGAGTGGATAATATTCACTCTTTTTTGTTTTCTTTTTGGGAATTTTAAAATATTTGGCAAGGTGTACAAATTTAGGGTGTTAATATTCTATTTTTCGTCATCTGTTTTATCAAGTATTCTATTGACTTTAAACTCGTAAAATGTTAAAATTTAAACATAGTTTTTATATTATAAATTTGTCTGAATGTTACTGACGGAAAGGGGACTATAAAAATTCCCGAGTGGAGCACCACACGGAACTTTCAGGCTATATTGCCGACCGTCTGGGCACACTTGTTTTTTGGACGAGTGCGCCTTTTTGTTTTTTAAAAAAATTCATCGAAAGGATGTTAATATTATGAAAAAAGTTGCTATTATTATGGGTAGTGACAGCGACCTTCCAATTGCAGAAAAAGCAATAAACACTTTAAAAGATTTTAATGTACCTTTTGAAGTTCATGTTTTCTCAGCTCACAGAACTCCTGTTGAAGCTAAAGAATTCAGTGAGAACGCAAAAAAGAATGGTTTTGGTGCAATTATTGCTATTGCGGGTATGGCAGCACACCTTGCAGGTGCTATTGCAGCTAATACAACACTTCCTGTAATTGGTATCCCTGTCAAATCTGCAAATTTGGGTGGTATGGAAGCTTTGCTTTCAACTGTTCAGATGCCATCAGGTATTCCGGTAGCAACTGTCGCTATTGATGGTGGCGTAAACGCTGCTCTTTTAGCACTTGAAATTTTAGCAGTAGCTGATGATGATTTAGCAGAAAAACTTATTGCTAAAAGACAGAACGATACCGCAGCTGTTTTAGAGAAAAACAAAGCGATTGAAGAAAAATTTAACAACTAAACGGAGGAACTGAAATGGGTGGCTTTTTTGGTGTTGTATCAGAAAACGATGCAGTACTTGATGCCTTTTTCGGCACTGACTATCATTCACATCTTGGTACAAGGCGTGCAGGTATGGCAGCAGTGAATACTGAAATTGGTTTACAAAGAAAAATTCATAAAATAGAAAATTCTCCATTCAGAACAAAATTTGAAAACATTCTGAATGAAATGAGTGGTAATGCTGCTATTGGTTGTATAAGTGATTCAGACCCACAACCATTGCTTATTTGTTCTAATTTGGGCAACTATGCAATTTGTATGGTAGGTGTTATTAATAATTTGGATGCACTTGTTAAGCAGTATTTATCATTCAGTGGTGGTCATTTCAGTGGTATGAGTGGTGGTAAGATAAATTCTTGCGAATTAGTTGCTGCTATGATTAACCAGAAAAGCAGTTTTACTGAGGGAATAAAATTTGCTCAGGATGTAATTGAGGGTTCTGCTTCAATTCTTATTCTTACTGAAAGTGGTAAATTGATTACTGCAAGAGATAAAATGGGTAGAATTCCTGTTATTCTTGGTAAGCGTGATGATGGCTTCTGTGTTTCATTCGAAGATTTTGCTTTCAAGAAACTTGCTTACGAAGATTATAAAGAGTTGGGTCCAGGTGAAATTGTTGAAATCACAAGTAAGGGTGTTAAAGTTTTATCTGAACCAAGAGATAAAATGAAAATATGTGCATTTCTCTGGTCTTACTACGGTTATTCAACTTCTTGTTATGAAGGCAGAAATGTTGAAGCAATGAGATATAAAAATGGTAAAATTATTGCTGAGGCTGACAGAGAAAAAGGCGTTGCACAAGATATTGACTATGTTGGTGGCGTTCCTGATTCTGGTACTCCACACGCGATTGGTTATGCAAATGAAAGTGGTATTCCTTTTGCAAGACCGTTTATTAAATATACTCCAACATGGCCAAGAAGTTTTATGCCATCAAATCAAAGGGAACGCAATATGGTTGCTAAAATGAAACAGATTCCGGTTCATGAACTTATACAGGATAAAAAACTTCTCTTTGTTGATGATAGTATCGTGCGTGGTACACAACTTCGCGAAACTGTTGAATTCCTTTATGAAAATGGTGCAAAAGAAGTTCACATGCGTTCAGCTTGTCCACCAATTATGTTTGGATGTAAATATCTTAACTTCTCAAGAGCAAATTCAGAAATGGAGCTTATTACAAGAAGCACTATCTATGAACTTGAAGGTGAAGAAGGTGCTAAACATCTTGACGAATATAGCGATGCTTCAACTGAACGCGGTCAGAAAATGAGAAAAGTGATTTGTGATAAACTTCATTTTGCATCCCTTGAATTCCAGTCTCTTGATGGACTTATTAAAGCAATTGGTCTTCCGGCAGACAGAGTTTGTACTTATTGCTGGAGCGGTAAAGAAGATTAATTTTAAATTTATTTGAAGGAGAAAGAGTTATGAATAATTCAAAATCAGAAAGTTATGCAGCAGCGGGTGTTGATATTACCGCTGGTTACAAAGCAGTAGAACTTATGAAAAAATATGTTGCAAGAACAGTAACAGAAGGTGTTTGTTCAGATGTTGGTGGTTTTGGTGGTCTTTTTGAACTCCCAGAGGGTCTTAAAAAACCTGTTCTTGTTAGTGGTACTGATGGTGTTGGTACAAAACTTAAATTAGCATTTATTATGGACAAGCACGATACAGTTGGTATTGACTGTGTTGCTATGTGCGTAAACGATGTTATCTGTTCAGGTGCAAAACCATTATTCTTCCTTGATTATATTGCTTGTGGTAAGAATGTTCCTGAGAGAATTGCTGATATCGTTAAAGGTGTTGCAGAAGGCTGTGTTCAGTCAGATTCTGCTCTTATTGGTGGTGAAACTGCAGAAATGCCAGGTTTCTATCCAGTAGATGAATATGACCTTGCAGGTTTCTCTGTTGGTGTTGTTGATAAAGAAAAAATTCTTAATAACAAAGAAATGCAGGAAGGCGATGTTATTATTGCTCTCCCATCAAGCGGTGTTCACTCAAATGGTTTCTCACTTGTAAGAAAAGTTTTTGATGTTGAAAACGCTGATATTAAAACACCGCTCGAAAGACTTGGTGGTAAATCAATCGGTGAAACACTTCTTACACCTACTAAAATTTATGTTAAACCAATCCTTGCACTTTTAGAAGAAGTTAAAGTTAAAGGTATTTCACATATCACTGGTGGCGGCTTCTACGAAAATATTCCAAGAAGTATTCCAGATGGACTTGGAGCAAAAGTTAATAAGAGTGCAGTTAAAATTCTTCCTATTTTCACACTTCTTCAGGAAACAGGTAATATTCCTGAAAGAGATATGTTCAACACATTTAATATGGGTGTTGGTATGAGTGTTGTTGTTAATAAAGAAGATGCAGAAAAAGCAATTGAAATTCTCAAAGCAAATGGCGAAGATGCATACATAATCGGTGAAATTATTAAATCTGACGATAAAATTATCATTGTCGACTAATAGGTGCTACTATGAGTAAAAAAAATATTGTTGTTCTTGTTTCGGGTGGTGGCACAAATTTACAAGCACTTATTGATGCGGGTAAACGCTGTGAATTAGGTAATGGTGAAATTACTTGTGTTATTTCTTCTAAAGAAGGTGCATACGCTCTCACAAGAGCAGAAGAAAATAACATTAAAACAAGAACTCTTATAAGAAAAGATTATTCAGATATTGCATCATACAGCAAAGCAATGAGAGATGCTCTTATAGAAGAAAAAGCAGACCTTATTGTTTACGCTGGATTTATGACGATTCTTGATGAAAATGTCTGTGATGAGTTCCCGAATAAAATGATAAATGTTCATCCTGCTTTAATTCCTTCATTTTGTGGAAAAGGTTTTTATGGACTTCATGTACACGAAGAAGCGTTAAAAAAAGGTGTTAAAGTATCTGGTGCAACTGTTCATTTTGTTACTGCAGAGTGTGATGCTGGTCCTATAATTCTTCAGAAAGCGGTCGAAGTTCTTGAAGGTGACACACCTGAAATTTTGCAAAAAAGAATTATGGAAAACGCAGAATGGAAAATTCTTCCTGAAGCAGTCAGACTTTTCTGTGATGATAAAATCACAGTAGAGAATGGTAAGACAATTATTTCGAAATAAATTAACTGAAAGGGTATAGATAATATGGAAATTAAAACTATTGTTGATGAACTTAATTCTTTAGCTTATCACGGCAGAGGAATTATGATTGGTAAAAGTGCTGACGGTAAAAAAGCAGTTACTGCATATTTTATTATGGGTAGAAGTGAAAACAGCCGTAACAGAGTATTTATTGAAGATGGTGAAGGTATTAGAACTCAGGCTTTTGATGAATCAAAAATGACAGACCCACACCTTATTATCTATGCACCTGTTCGTGTTTTAGGTAACAAAACTATTGTTACAAATGGTGACCAGACAGATACTATTTATGAACTTATGGATAAACAAATGACATTTGAGCAATCACTTCGTACCCGTGAGTTTGAGGATGATGCACCAAACTTCACACCTCGTATTTCTGGTATTATTCATAATGAAAATGGTGATATGAATTTTGCAATGTCAATTTTAAAATCTGCTGATGGTGATGGTTCATCTTGTCAGAGATATACTTATGCATATTCAAATCCACTTCCTGGTAAAGCTAAGTTTATTCATACTTATAAATGTGATGGCAATCCACTTCCAAGTTTTGAAGGCGAACCCAAAACACTCGAACTACCTGATGTTTCTATTGACGAATTAACAGATTTAATTTGGACTAACTTAAATGAAGATAACAAAGTTTCACTCTTTGTAAGATACATTGATTTAGAAACTGGCAAGTATGATTCGAGAATCGTAAATAAAAACAAATAAGGAGCATATCGAAATGAAAGAATTTGAACTTAAATATGGCTGTAACCCAAATCAGAAACCATCAAAAATTTATATGGAAGATGGTAGTGAACTTCCTATTGAAATTCTTAACGGCAGACCAGGTTATATTAACTTTCTTGATGCTTTTAACAGCTGGCAATTAGTTAAAGAATTAAAAACAATTTTAGGACTTCCTGCAGCTGCATCTTTCAAACATGTCAGTCCTACATCTGCTGCAGTTGGTACTGTACTTTCTAATAAACTCAAAAAAGCTTGCTTTGTTGATGATATAGAAGGACTTGACGCTTCTCTACTCGCTTGTGCTTATGCAAGAGCAAGAGGTACTGACAGAATGTGTTCATTCGGTGACTGGGTTGCACTTTCAGATGTTTGTGACAAAACAACTGCTGAACTTATTAAAAGAGAAGTTTCAGACGGTGTTATTGCTCCTGGTTATGACGATGATGCACTCGAAATTCTCAAATCAAAGAGAAAAGGTACATATAACATAGTTAAAATTGACCCTGACTTTGTTCCTATGGAAAAAGAAACAAAACAGGTTTTTGGTATCACATTTGAACAGGGCAGAAATAATTTTAAAATTGATGAAGAACTTCTTTCAAATCTTGTTACGAAAAATAAAGAGTTACCAGAGTCAGCCAAACGCGATTTAATAATTGCTCTTATAACTCTTAAATATACACAATCAAACTCAGTTTGCTACGCAGTTGATGGTCAGGCTATCGGTGTTGGTGCAGGTCAGCAATCAAGAATTCACTGTACACGCCTTGCAGGTACAAAGGCAGATACATGGCAACTCCGTCAACACGAAAAAGTTCTTAACCTTCCATTTAAAGCAGAACTTGGCAGAGCAGACAGAGATAATGTTATTGATGGTTATATCAATAAAAACGAAGAAGATGTTTGTGCAGATGGTATCTGGCAGAAATATTTCACAGAACAACCAGCTCCACTTACCAAAGAAGAGATGGACGAGTATCTTGCAACAATTACAGGTGTTGCTCTCGGTTCAGATGCATTCTTCCCATTCAGTGATAATATTGAACGCGCTAAAAAGAGTGGTGTTTCATATATTGCAGAACCAGGTGGTTCAATCCGTGATGATTTAGTTATTGAATGTGCTGATAAGTACAATATGGCTATGGCATTCACAGGAATGAGATTATTCCATCACTAATATTCATTGTCGGAGGAAATTATGAAAGTAATGGTTGTAGGTGGTGGCGGTCGTGAACACGCTATCATTAAAAAACTTAAAGAGAATAAAGTTATAACTGAAATTTTTGCACTCCCTGGTAATGGCGGTATGAAAGATGATGCTGAGTGTGTGAACATTGGTGCAAAAGACATAGAAAAAATAGTAGAATTTGCGGTAAATGAAAAAATTGATTACGCAGTTGTTGCACCAGATGACCCGCTTGTTTTAGGTGCAGTTGATGAATTAGAAGCAAAGGGGATTCATTGCTTTGGTCCAAAGAAAAATGCGGCTATAATTGAAGGTAGTAAAGTTTTTTCAAAGAACTTTATGAAAAAATACAACATTCCAACTGCTCAGTATGAAGTTTTTTCTGAGATGGAAAGTGCTCTTAAATATCTTGAAACTGCACCGATTCCAACTGTTATAAAAGCAGATGGCTTAGCACTCGGTAAAGGTGTTATAATTGCATTTACATTAGAAGAAGCAAAAAATGCAGTTAAAGAAATTATGGAAGATAAAGTCTTCGGTGCAAGCGGTAACAACATTGTTATTGAAGAATTCTTAGAAGGTCCTGAAGTTTCAGTTCTTTCTTTCACAGACGGTGAAACTGTTGTTCCTATGATTTCTTCAATGGACCACAAACGCGCACTTGATGGTGATAAAGGTCTTAATACAGGTGGTATGGGCACAGTTGCTCCAAACCCATATTACACAGATGATGTTGCAAAGATTTGTATGGAAACAATCTTTTTACCTACAATCAGGGGTATGAAAGAAGAAGGCAGAACATTTAAAGGTTGCCTTTATTTCGGTCTAATGATTACTAAGAATGGCCCAAAAGTTATTGAATATAACTGTCGTTTTGGTGACCCCGAAACACAAGTTGTATTGCCATTACTCGAGAGTGATTTATTCACAATAATGAAGGCGACAACCAATGGTACATTAAAAGAAACAGAAGTTAAATTCAGTAAAAATAGTGCTGCTTGTGTTGTTATGGCTTCAAATGGTTATCCGCAAAAGTATGAAACTGGTAAAGAACTTGTAATTTCTGACGATATTAAAAATAATGTGTACATTGCAGGAGCAAAGCTCGAAAACGACACACTTCTTACTGCTGGTGGCAGAGTTTTAGGTGTTACCGCAGTAGCAGATGATTTAAAATCTGCGCTTTCATTAGCTTATGAAAGAGTAAATAAAGTTAATTTCTCAAATGCATTTTACAGAAAAGATATTGGTAAAAAAGCTTTAGAGGTTCTGGAGGGTTAAAAGATATGGTTTATCGCGTTTATGTAGAGAAGAAACAAGGTCTTGAAGCAGAAGCTAAATCTTTAAGATATGACATTCGCCATCTTCTCGGTATTAAATCACTTACAGATGTTCGCATTGTAAATCGTTACGATGTTGAAAATATTGAAAAAGAGTTATTCGATTATGCAGTAAAAACTGTATTTTCAGAACCACAACTTGACAATGTAAGTGGTGAATTAAATTTTGGTGATGCAACTGTATTTGCAGTTGAATTTTTACCTGGTCAGTTTGACCAGCGTGCAGACTCTGCGGCACAATGTATTCAGATTATTTCACAGAAAGAAAGACCACTTGTAAAAACCGCAAAAGTTTATGCTCTTTATGGCGAACTTTCTGAAGAGGAAATTTTAAGAATTAAAAAGCATCTTATTAACCCTGTTGAGTCACAGGAAGCTTCACTCGAAGAATATGAAACTTTAAAGATGAATTACAATATTCCTGAAACTGTTGAAACACTCACAGGTTTCATTTCAATGAATGAAGAAGAACTTGCAGAATTTGTTAAAGAATATGGACTCGCAATGGATAACGATGACCTTATGTTCTGTCGCGATTATTTCCGTAAAGAAGACCGTGACCCAACTTTAACAGAAATCAGAATGATTGACACATACTGGTCTGACCACTGCCGTCATACAACATTCTTAACAACTATTGATAATGTTAAGTTCGAGAATTCACTTATTGAAGAAGCATATAAAGATTATATTGCAAAAAGAGAAGAGTTAGGCAGAACAAAGCCAGTAAACCTTATGGATATTGCAACTCTTGCTGTTCGTGTTCTTAAAAAAGAGGGTAAACTCGACAAACTTGATGAATCAGAAGAAATCAATGCTTGTACTGTAAAAATTGAAGTAGAAGCAGATGGCAAAAAAGAGCCTTGGTTACTTCTCTTTAAAAACGAAACACACAATCACCCAACAGAAATTGAACCATTCGGTGGTGCCGCTACTTGTATTGGTGGTGCAATCCGTGACCCGCTTTCAGGTCGTTCTTATGTTTACGGTGCTATGCGTGTTACAGGTGCAGGTAATCCACTCAAGAAAGTCAGCGAAACTATGGAAGGTAAACTTCCACAAAGAAAAATTGTTACTACTGCAGCTTCAGGTTACTCTTCTTATGGTAACCAGATTGGTCTTGCAACTGGTATTGTAGATGAAATCTATCACGAAGGCTATACTGCAAAGAGAATGGAAATTGGTGCAGTTGTTGCAGCAGCTCCACAAGAAAATGTTCGCAGAGAATGTCCTGCTCCGGAAGATGTTGTTATTCTTTTAGGTGGTAGAACAGGTCGTGATGGTTGTGGTGGTGCAACCGGTTCTTCAAAATCTCACACATTACAATCTCTTGAAAGTTGCGGTGCAGAAGTTCAGAAAGGTAACGCACCTGAAGAAAGAAAACTTCAGAGACTTTTCCGTAATAAAGAAGCTTGTCAGATGATTAAGCGTTGTAATGACTTCGGTGCAGGTGGCGTTTCAGTTGCTATTGGTGAACTTGCAGATGGTCTTAAAATCAATCTTAATGCAGTTCCAAAGAAATATGAAGGTCTTGATGGTACAGAACTTGCTATAAGTGAATCTCAGGAAAGAATGGCAGTTGTTGTTGAACCAAAAGATGTTAAGAGATTCTTAGAACTCGCTGAAAGCGAAAACCTTGAAGCAACTGTTGTTGCAGAAGTTCAGGCAGAAAAAAGACTTGTTATGGAATGGAATGGTGCCAAAATTGTTGACATCAGTCGTGAATTCCTTAACTCAAATGGTGCTCAGAAGCATATTGACATTATTGTTGAAAAAGGCGAGTGCTATGCTAAAGAAGTTAAAGGTTCATTCGCTGATAATATGAAAGAATTAGCTTCTGACCTTAACATCTGCTCAAAGCGTGGTCTTTCAGAAAGATTTGACTCAACAATCGGTGCCGGAACAGTTCTTATGCCTTTTGGTGGTAAATATCAGAGAACACCAATTCAGGCTATGGTACAAAAAATCTCTATGGAGAAAAAACACACAGATAACTGCTCATTTATGTCATGGGGTTATAACCCGTTCATTACAGAAAAAAGCCCATATCACGGTGCTTATTTAGCAGTTATTGAATCTGTTTCAAAACTTATTGCAACAGGTGCTCCATTTAAAGATGTTTACTTAACATTCCAGGAATATTTCCCAAGACCAAATAAAGATGCTAAGCGTTGGGGCCAACCTCTTAGTGCACTTTTGGGTGCTTATAAAGCTCAGCTCGATTTAGGCATCGGCTCAATTGGTGGTAAAGACTCAATGAGTGGTTCATTTGAAAAAATTGATGTTCCACCAACACTCGTTTCATTTGCAGTTACAACTGATAAAACTCAAAATGTAATTTCACCTGAATTCAAAAAAGCAGGTAGCAAAGTTGTTCTTCTTACACCGGATTTTGATGAAAATGGTCTTCCTGTTACATCTTCACTCGTTACTATCTACAATAAAGTTGCTGAATTAGTAAGAGCTAAAAAGGTTCTTGCTGCTTACACACCAACATTAGGTGGTATTGCAGAAGCAGTTCTTAAAATGTGTTTAGGTAATAAAATCGGTTTCGGATTTGCAGATGGTATTACTTTAAATGATGTGTTCGGATATAACTATGGTTCATTTATTCTTGAAGTTACTGATGATGTAAATGTTGGTAAAGTGTTAGGTTCTACAACTGAAGAATACGCTCTCACATTTGGTGATGAATCAGTTTGTGTTTGTGAACTTGAAAAAGATTATGAAGACAAACTTGAAAGTGTATATTCTTGTAACATTACTCACGAAGAAAAAGAAATTAAAAACTTCGAGTACAGTGTAAGCGAACATAAATCTGCAGCAATTAAAGTTGCAACACCTAAAGTAGTAATTCCTGTATTCCCAGGCACAAACTGTGAATTTGACAGTGCAAAAGCAGTTGAAGATGCAGGTGCAAAAGCAGAAATTATTGTTATCAACAACTTAACTGCTGATGGCATTTCAAGAAGTGTTGAAAAATTTGCAAAAGCAGTTAATGATAGTCAGATGATTTTTGTTCCTGGTGGTTTCTCAGGTGGTGACGAACCAGACGGTTCAGGTAAATTCATTACTGCATTCTTCAGAAATGACGCTGTTAAGGTTGCTGTTACAGACCTTTTAGATAATCGTGATGGTCTTATGTGTGGTATCTGTAATGGTTTCCAGGCACTTATTAAATTAGGTCTTGTTCCTTACGGTAAAATTATAGATACAGACGAAAATTGTCCTACACTCACATATAATACAATTTCTCGTCACCAATCAAAGATTGTAAGAACAAGAATTGCTTCTAACAAATCTCCATGGCTTTCTCTTATGAATGTTGGCGATATTGTGAATGTTCCGATTTCACACGGTGAAGGTCGTTTCTATGCAAGTGAAGATTTAATTAAACAACTCGCAGAAAATGGACAAATCGCAACTCAGTATGTTGATTTAAGCGGTAACGCTACAACTGATGTTCAGTTTAACCCAAATGACTCAGCATTTGCTATTGAGGGTATTACTTCACCAGATGGTAGAGTATTCGGTAAAATGGGACACTCAGAAAGAATTGGTGCTGGTCTTTATAAGAATGTTGATGGTGAATACAACATCAGAATGTTCGAATCAGCAGTTAAATATTTTAAATAAGATTTAAGAGTAGGTAATCTGCATTTTGCAGATTACCAAACTCATTGGAAAGGTGAGAGTTTAAATGGCATATCTTTCAGATATTGAAATTGCACAAAGTTGTAAAATGAAGCCTATCGGTGAAATTGCAGAAAAAATAGGCATTACAGATGAATATTTAGAGCCTTATGGCAAGTATAAAGCAAAAATTGACCTTTCATATTTAAAAAATAATAAAAAAGAAGGCAAACTTATTCTTGTTACTGCTATAACACCAACACCAGCAGGTGAAGGTAAAACAACCACTACAATTGGTCTTGCAGATGGTATGAACAGATTAGGTTATAAAACTTGCGTTGCTTTGCGCGAACCTTCTTTAGGTCCTGTTTTTGGTATCAAAGGCGGTGCAGCAGGTGGTGGTTATGCTCAGGTTGTACCAATGGAAGATATTAACTTACACTTTACAGGTGACTTCCACGCAATTGGTGCGGCAAATAACCTTTTAGCAGCAATGCTTGACAACCACATTCAACAAGGTAACGCTCTTAATATAGATGTTAAGAAAATCACCTGGAAGCGTTGCGTTGATATGAACGACAGACAACTCCGTAATATTGTAAATGGTCTTGGTGGCAGAATGAATGGTGTACCAAGAGAGGACGGTTTTGACATTACAGTTGCAAGTGAAATTATGGCGATTTTCTGCCTTTCAACTTCTATAACAGACCTTAAAGAGCGTCTTTCAAGAATTGTTGTTGCTTATAATTACAATGACGAACCAGTTACTTGTGGTGATTTAAATGCACAAGGTGCTATGACTGCATTACTTTTAGATGCATTAAAACCAAATCTTGTTCAGACACTTGAAGGTACACCAGCATTTGTTCACGGTGGTCCTTTTGCAAATATTGCTCACGGTTGTAACACAGTTCTTGCAACTAAACTTGCTATGGGTGCGGCAGATTACGCTATTACAGAAGCAGGTTTTGGTGCAGACTTGGGTGCAGAAAAATTCCTTGATATTAAATGTAGAGCGGCTAATTTAAAACCATCTGCAGTTGTAGTAGTTGCAACAGTTCGTGCTCTTAAAATGCACGGTGGTCTTAAAAAGGATGAATTAGGTAACGAAGACTTAGTAGCACTTGAAAAAGGTATTCCAAATCTTCTTCGTCACGTTTCAAATATCAAAAATGTTTATAAACTTCCTTGTGTTGTTGCTGTAAACAGATTCCCGACAGATACAGATAATGAAATTGAATTCATTATTAAAAAGTGTAAAGAATTAGGCGTTAATACTGTTCTTTCAACTGTATGGGCAGATGGTGGCGCTGGTGGCGAAGAAATGGCAAAAGAAGTTGTCAGACTTTGTAACGAAGAAGACAACAGCAATTTCTCATTCTCTTACGAACTTGATGCTAAAATTGAGGACAAAATTGAAGCAATTGTTAAAAAAGTTTACGGTGGCGTTGGAGTTGACTTTGCACCTAATGCTCAGAAACAGCTCCAGGCACTTTATAAAAACGGTTTTGACAAACTTCCAGTTTGTGTTGCTAAAACACAATATAGCTTCTCTGATGATGCTACAAAATTAGGTGCACCTGAAAACTTCAGAGTAACTGTAAAAAATGTCAAAGTTTCAGCAGGTGCAGGATTTATTGTAGTTCTCACTGGCGAAATTATGACAATGCCTGGTCTTCCAAAAGTTCCATCAGCAGAAAAAATTGATGTAAGCGAAGACGGAAAGATTGTAGGATTGTTCTAATTCTGAATGCGTAATCCGGAATTGTCGGAACTTCGTTGGCATCATAAAAATGCACAATTCACAATGCATAATGCACAATTGAATGTAAAAAATCAAAAATGAAACAAAAAATTAACTCCCACTATGGTAGGGGCAGACTTTTAGTCGCCCGTGGTAGTGGGAGTGATTTTTATGTTACAATAAACCAATCGATTGCAACGCATTTTATATAATCTATTTCCTGTTTCCTGCTTCCTTTTTCATAGTCCCCAGTCCCTGACCACTGACCACAATACTTGAAAGTGTATCAAGTATTGTCTCTGCTGTTCTTGGCCCCACAGAGTTTGTTTCTTCATAATGATTTCTCTCAAATCTGTCGTTTGCAGAATTGATGTACGGAGTTTTTTCATTTAAATAAAAATCATTTTTAGGTATTATATAACCTAATTCATCATTACAAAGACCAACAACGAAATTGTTTTTTATACTGGTCATATTTGTAAGTGGTGTGTATTCTGCTTCACATTTATTTGCAGAAGTTTCTGCATCTAAAAATTCACCATTGTAAAGTTCGGGGAATAATTCACCAGGAATTAAAAACATAGCAACCTGACTTTTCCCTAAAATTAAATATCCTGTTTCAGATATTACAAATGCTTTTGACCCTTTTTTCAAAAAATCATTATTTAAAACTTTTAAAAATCTTGCAAGAGTGAGAACAAAGTTTTCAACGGGTACATTTATTTGCTTTGATTTTATATTTATAATCGGCTCGATTTCTTCATCATTTTTTAAATTAATTGCAAGTTTACCTAAATTTTTACCAAATTCTTTCGTGTATTCTTCGCAGTCGATTGTGTTGCGATAGACTTTCTTAATTTCTTTTGCAGAAATCATTCCACCAATAGCGCCATTTATGTAAACAACTTCACAATTTTTGTGTTCGTCTTCCATTGCTTTAATCATATAGCAGGGGAAGTCTGCACTGACTTTTTTAGTTTTGCTACCCATTAGTTCTGCGTGTGAAGCAAAATTAACAAGGTAAATTTCTTTTTTATCTATATTTGTTGGTATAAAATGAATTCTGTTTAAGTTTCTGTCGAATGTTTCAGGTGTTCTGCAGTCATATTGTAAATCTTCCGTTTCAGTGCTACTAAAATATAACTTTCCGTCAGTTCTGTTTTTATATGCACTAATAATTGCTTTTGCAGTTTTCTTTTTGAGTTTTGTCATAAACTCTTCATTTCTGCCACTTTTATAAATCTTTTCACCCCACAGTCCTTGTGTATCAATAGCAGAGTGAGTATGGGTGCAACATATATTTAAAGATTTTAATTTACCGATTTCGTCACTTTCCAAAACCAATTTTCTTATGTCATTTATATCTTTACGACTCATTCCGACTGCGTCGATAGCGCATATAATTATTCCACCGTTGCATTTGTTATCATCAATATAAATTGCTCTAGCATACATATCGTCAAGCACATCTTCAGCTTTATTGTTTGAATCATAACCGGCAATAAAATATTTGTGTTCTTTAATATCATCTGGTGTTAAAATTTCTTTAGAAAAACCACAAGTAAAAAATTCACCGCTTGAAAAATCAAACTTCTCGTCACCTGTATTCATATATTTTGCAGAAAGTTCTTCATTTGCTAAAGTTTTTTTAGGCATTGCAAGAACAATAAATTTTCCTAAGAGTTCTATTGATTTTCTTGTAATCTTATTAAATTTCATATCTATCACCCGATTTATATTATACACTATAATAATTTTCTTTCAACTCTCAATTTGCTATTGCTTTTTTCTTCAAATTTTATTATTATATATAGCGGTGATTTTATAAATGGTAACAGTAAGAAAATACGAACAGAAAGACGCTGAGAATGTTAAGTTTGCATGTCTTAATGCAGAAGGGTATAACAGTATTACTGATGAAGATACTGCAAACTTAGTTTTACATACATTTTGCGAATATTATATCGAACGCGAGCCAGACAATTGTTTTGTTGTTGATGATAATGGCAGGGCAGTGGGTTTTATAATTTCTGCCGAAAGCTTTGAGCCGTATAAAAAAGCACTTCACGAAGAATATTGTGAAATGAATAAATATTTAGGTGAAGAACGTTATAACTGGTCAAGAGAATCAACAGATATTCACGAGAAATTCAAAGAGGAGTATCCGGCACATTTTCATATTAATATTTTGCCTGAATACCAAAGAGTTGGTGCGGGTGGTAAACTTTTAAATGCACTTTTTGAGCATTACAGAAATAAAGGTATAAAAGGTGTAATGCTTTGTTGTAGCGCTGAAAATGAAGTAGGACTCGCATTTTACAGAAAATATGGTTTTACAGAATTGGAAAAAACTAAATATGATGTTGCATTTGGAATGAAATTATAATAAAATAGTTATTAGTAAATTAGTCGAAAGGTTTATATATTATGGAGAACACACAAGAAAAGAAAAAGATTGTTTTAAGCTGTATTCAGCCTACTGGTACACCAACTTTAGGTAACTATTTAGGTGCTTTAAAGAACTGGGCTAATATGTGCGATGATTATAATTGTCTTTATGGTGTGGCGGATTTGCACTCAATTACAGTGCCAACATTCCGCGATAACCCACAGCAATTAAAAAAGAATACATTAGAACTTTATGCATTACTTTTAGCGTTAGGGATTGACCCCCAAAAAAATATTGTGTTTGTACAAAGCCATGTGCCAACACACGCGCAATTGGGGTGGATTTTAAACTGCTACACACAATTTGGTGAAGCAGCAAGAATGACTCAATTTAAAGAGAAAAGTCAAAAACATAAAGATAATATTACAGTTGGTCTTTTTGATTATCCTATTCTTATGGCGGCAGATATTCTTATTTATAATGCAGATTTTGTTCCGATTGGTGCAGACCAAAAGCAACATCTTGAAATTGCCAGAAATATCTGCGACAGATTCAACTCAATTTATGGTGATGTTTTAAAAATGCCAGAACCATTTATCGGCAAAGCTGGTGCTAAAATTACCTCGCTTCAGGACCCACTTAAAAAGATGAGTAAATCTGACGATAATCCAAAATCATACATTTCAATGCTTGACGAACCAAATGTAATTATGAAGAAAATTAAAAGTGCTGTTACAGATAGCGAAGCCTGTGTTCGTTTTGCAGAGGGTAAAGATGGTATAAATAACCTTATGACAATTTACTCCTGTTGCACTGGTAAATCTTTTAAAGAAATTGAAAAAGAATTTGACGGTAGGGGTTATGGCGATTTTAAAACTGCAGTAGGTGAAGCGGTTGTTAAAGAGTTAGAACCAATTCAGACAAAATATAAAGAACTTATAACGGAAAAGAAATATCTTGAAGAATGTATGAGAAATGGTGCTGAAATGGCAACAAGACTTTCACAGAGAACTCTCGACAAAGTAATGAAAAAAGTAGGTTTCTTACCAAGATAAATTTATCACCCGAACAGAGTTTCAAAAAATTCTGTTCGGGTGATATTATAAAAAGGAAAAGCCGTGGCACTATGCCACGGCTTTTCCTCAAACTAATATTAAATTAGTTAGCTTTGTTAAGCTTTGTAACAAGTGCAGACTTTTTGTGAGCAGCGTTGTTTTTGTGAAGAAGACCTTTTGCAGCAGCTTGGTCGATTTTCTTAACAGCAACTTTAACAACATCAGCCTTGTTAGCGTCATTTGAATCAATAGCAACGTTTGCTTTTTTGATTGCAGTTTTAAGAGCAGAGTTAGCAGCTTTGTTTTTTGCAGCTTTAGTCTGGTTAACAAGAACTCTTTTCTTTGCTGATTTAATATTTGGCACAGAATTCACCTCCGTTATGCTTTCATACAGTTGTATATATTACCACGAACACTTATAAAAAGCAAGTTTTTTTTGAAAATATTTCAAGTTTTTCTTCTCTTTTTTTACAATATATTGTTTGAATAATAACTTTTTTAAAAAATCTTGATTATATATAGAAAATAACTTATAATAATAAAAAAAGAGGTGTTAAAAATGGCAGTAAAACTCAATGAAGACAAATCTGTTGTAGAAAGAATTAAAAACGGTTTAAAAGAAAAAGATGGTTTTTGCCCTTGTAAGTTAGGCAAATTACCGGAAAATAAATGTATGTGTGAAGAATTTAAAGCGCAGATAGCTGACCCTGAGTTTGAGGGTTACTGTCATTGTATGCTTTATTATAAATCAAAATAATGGGGGAATAACAAATGGTAAAAAAAATTAACAGTAGTGAATTTCAGAGTGAAGTGTTAAATGGTGAGGGTGTAGCACTTGTAGATTTATTTGCCGACTGGTGTATGCCTTGTCAGATGATAGCACCGATTATTGAAGAAATCTCAAATGAAAAAGCTGAAGTGAAATTCTTTAAAATTAATGTTGACGAAACACCTGATGTTGCAATTAAATATGGTGTTTCTAGTATTCCTACACTTTTAGTTTTTAAAGATGGTGAATTAATAAATAAGGCTGTCGGTGCTTATCCAAAAGAGAAAATTGTTGAGTTGTTGGAGATATAAATGAAGAAAATAGGAAGACAAGTAAATTTCCTGGGTACTAGTGAATTTAATCAGCGAAATGGCGAGGGTGCATTTATTAAACTAAAGAATGGCTCTATAATGTTCGGTTTTACTGAGTTTATAGGTAATGACTGGGACGATGATTTTTGTGCCAGAATTTCTTATATATTATCAGAAGATGATGGTGAAACCTGGTCAGATAAAAAAGTTCTTTTTGAAAGACCTTATGACTCAAAAAATATTATGAGTCTTTCATTTTTAAGAATGAATAATGATGATTTAGGTGCGTTTTACATAGTTAAAAATCTTGATGGAACTGATAAAATTGTTTTTACCCGTTCAAAAGATGAAGGTGTAACTTGGTCTGAACCAATAAATTGTATGGAATGTTTAGAAACCCAGGATTATTTCGTTTTAAATAACGACAGGGTTTTAAAACTTAAAAATGGCAGGATTCTTTTTTCGGTTGCAAAACATACAGTCCGTAATACTGACAAAGATTTTGAACCTGGAGAAATACACTTTTTTATTTCTGACGATGATGGTAAAACTTTCAGAAAAACTGAAACTGTTTTTAAATGTCCGTTTCCGAATAATCCTGATGGTTATGAAGAACCTGGTTTATTTCAGTTCCCAGATGGTAAAATCTGGTGTTACATAAGAACTGGTCTTGGTTTTCAGTATGAATGTTTTTCTAAAGATAATGGCGAAACATTCACTTTACCCGAACCAAATCTATTCTTTTCTTCTGCGTGTTCACCAATGCTTGTAAAAAAATGTAGTAAAAATACTGTTGCAATTTTTAATCCTGTGCCTGAGCATATTTTAAGAGAAGACAACGAACCTTGGGGCAGAACACCTTATGTAATGGCAGTAAGTAAAGATAATGGTAAAACTTTTACTAAACAGCATCTTTATTATATTGAAGATGATTTAAATAATGGTTATTGCTATCCCGCAATTTATGAGGGTGTAGATTATATGCTCGTTGCGTATTATCATAGCAATAATACAGGCATTTGTTTAAATAGTACGAAAATTATTAAAATAATGTATGATGAAATAGTATAAAACGGGTGTAAAGTTCCACCCGTTTTTATTTTTGAAATTTTTTGAATAAAACTCTTGACAAGTGAGTATAATTTATGTATAATAGCAAAGCACTTTGAAAGTGAAGTGAATATATCGCGGGGTAGAGCAGCTTGGTAGCTCGTCGGGCTCATAACCCGGAGGTCGTGTGGTTCAAATCCCGCCCCCGCAACCATATTGAGTATTCATAAGGGATTTGACCTGTGAATACTCAATTTTTTTGCTTAAAATAGAGTTTTGTATATAATTTTAATTTAATAGTTTTATGTATCGTCGCATTCCTTTCGGAGTGCGACTTTTTGTTATGCTGACTTTTCTGTAGGTTTTGAGATATAACCTATTGCCACTCCCTGACGGGTATCTGTCGTGAAGCAAGGCTCATCATTTTCAGGTATTTCAAGATAGCCTACAAAGTTGTAGTGAATCACTACTCTCTGTGTCTTGTTTTTACCCTTGCCCTCTGCCTCATAAACATCAATGTGGTCTATGAGCTCGTGAATGAGTGGTGCTGTAATCGTATCCATATCCAAGAATTTTCTTACTGCACCGATAAACATATCCTTGCTGTGCTGAACTGTCTGCATATTTGCAACCTTTTCTCTCAGGTTAAATATCTTGACCTTCAACTCTGCTCGTTCAACCTCATATTTATGGGACAGGTGGGTAAACCATTCATCCGTAACCTTGCCTGTTGCATTATCCTCATACAGCTTCTCGTATAGAGAAGCAACTGACTGTTGACGGACTATTGCTTTCTGCAACTGCTCCTCAAGATGCTTCTTCTCGTCATAGAAATCCTTGTTAGTTTTCTTTTCAAGAATATCTACAAGAAGCTCTTCATCTTGTTGTAGCATTATCGCAAGACGCTTCAGTTCAAAGACAACTATCTGTTCAAGAGCATCTGCACGGATATAGTGTCGAGCCTGACAGGTGCCTCGGGTATCCTTTACATAATTACTGCAACTGAAATAGTGAATATCTTTGTTGACAGTATTGGTATGATAACTCATATTACTGCCGCAATCAGCACAGCGTATAAGACCGCTGAAAATATGCTTTCTTGCATTCTCTTTCTTAGGAGTCCTGCGTTTTGTTCTTGATGTGAGCTTCTGTACCGTTTCCCAAGTATCACGGTCAATAATTGGCTCGTGAACATCCTTGAAGATTTTCCAATTCTCTACAGGGTTATCAATACGGGTTTTGTTCTTAAAGTTTTTGGAATAGGTTTTGAAGTTGATAACGTCACCGCAGTATTCCTGTTGACAGAGTATTTTCTGAACAGTAGTCTTGCACCACTTGTACGGATTCGACTGTGTTTTCTTACCACCACGGTTTAAGCCTTTACTTTGCCAATATGCCATTGGGATAAGAATCTCACGCCTTTGCAATTCTCCTGCGATAGCTTCGTTACCCATACCGCCAAGACACATTCTGTAAATGTCCCTGACCACCTCTGCTGCTTCGGTATCGATTATCCACTTCTTCTTGTTTTCAGGACTTTTCATATACCCATAAGGTGGTTGAGATAATGGTTCACCCATATTACCTCTGATTCTGTGTGCGGAGCGTACTTTTCTTGAAATATCTCTCGCATACATTTCATTCATAACATTTTTGAAAGGTGCGATTTCATTTTCACCTTCGTCACTGTCAACCATATCATTAACAGCAATAAACCTTACGTTATGCTCAGGGAAATAGTTATCTGTATAATGACCAACCGAAACATAATCACGTCCTAATCTGGAAAGGTCTTTGACGATAACAACTGAGATATACCCCATTTCAATATCATCAAGGAGCTCCTGAAAAGCAGGTCTGTTGAAGTTTGTGCCTGTATAGCCGTCATCAACATAATACTTGGTATTTGTTAAGCCTAATTCCTTTGCTTTTTGTGTCAGCATTTTCTTTTGGTTGCCGATTGAATTACTCTCTGTCTCTGTACCGTCATCTCTTGATAATCGGCAGTAGATAGCAGTAATTCCGATATTTGCATCAGACTGCATTAGTCCTCCTTTCCGGCAGTCAAACATACATATTCTGCATTCATTGTATTTCTATCATCGGCACTTGTCAAATGTGCAAAATCACTGCCTACATATTTTTGTGCTTTGTCACTTATGGTGTTCTCTATCTTACAGATATTAACGGGTGCAAACTTAGAAGAAACCTTGTAACGAACACCGCCAATAACATATTCTTCTTCACCGATAAGACCGTAAAAATCCTTAAGCTTTTTCATTATCTCGCACCTCTGTCTTTCTGTCTCTGAAGATGCTTGCCGTAATATTCAACAGCCTTTGCAAGAAAATCTTCCTTTTCCTTTACGGTAGCATTAGATTTCATATATTTGCTGATTTTATCCTCGGGGATTTTAACCGTAACAACCTGATTAGGTTTAGGCTGTTTAACCATACTAAGAATTGTACCGACATCAAGTTTTCCCTCTTGTTCCAGCTTCTTCAATTTCTGTGCCTGAGCAAGAGACGGTGTAGCAAGCTCTTTTTCAATAGCTTCAGACAAAAAGTTCTGATGACCTTGGCTGAGATATGAAAGCTCAACAGCAGGACCAAGTGCGATTTTACCGCTATCTACCAAAGCAAGAAGCCTTGGAATCAGGTTAGTAAGACGGATATATCTTTTCACCTGAGATGCACTGTCGGTATCAGAAACCTCACCCGCAGATAACTTCGGTCCGACTTGGTCCGAAGTTAAATCTGTGCGTTTACCTTGCCTTTTAATCGCATCCATTTTCATCTTGTAGGCGAAGGCTTTTTCCGAGGGCAGAATATGCTCACGGTGCAGATTACTGTCAACAAGGATAATGTCTGCTTCTTCCTTGCTTATGTCCAATATAACAACGGGAACCTCTGTCAGTTTAAGCCTTGTTGCTGCAAGGAATCTTCTGTGACCTGATATGATTTCATACACATTTGCCTTATCATCCTTCCGTACCATAAGCGGTTGGATAATACCGTTTTCACGGATACTGTCTTCCAACGGCTTCATATCCTCTTCACGGCACTTGTACGGATTCTTAAAATTGGGAACAATACTGCTCATAGGCATCTTTATGATTTCTGTAGTCTGAGGCTTTACTGCCTCTGATTCTTCTGTTTTCTCAAACAGGGTGTTAATAAAATTATCTTCTTTATTCATTTAATTCTCCTTTTCTTTCTTGTGATAAAAATACAATCTTCAATTATATTCTCTGTACACTCAACCGCATCAGCTGTCTGCTTCATTTCCTTACCGATTGGTAAATCTGATAAGCCGTAGTTTCTGAAAAGATTGTTTAAGGTGCTTGCAATTCCACGGAGCTTCAGAATAAACTCCATACATTCAGGCTTTCTGTCTTCTTGAATCGGGTAGCCGAGAGTAATATCCCTTAGAACCTGTTCCTTTGTGAAAAAGCTACGCTCTGTCAAACGACTGATTTTGTTATACTGCTCTTCACTTACTCTAACTGCGATTCTTCTCGCTCTTGTACGCACTGTGCCACCTCCTTTGCTTTTATGATTTCGGGCATAATTTCATTTGTGCTTTTCAAGACTTCACGAAGCATTACAACATCCAGCATTTTTGTTTGCCACACTCTTTTTGAGATAATACTCAGCTTGTCGCATATAGGCTCAAGCAGATTGATATATTTCTCATAGTCCATATCCAATGTGGGCTTCATTTTTGCATTATCAATCTGATGCCTGATATACCGTGACCTGCTCATATTTGCTCTTTGGGCATCCTTTGTAAGCATTGAAAATTCTTTCTCATTCAGATACAAAAATATGGTTTTTGTCAGCTTCAGTTTTTTCACCTCCTGTCTTTTCGGGTTTTAGGGAGCAGTCCCTAACAAGTGGGATTTGTATGCACAAATTCAATGCTTGCTATGACTTATCCCACGCTTTTTTATTGTTTTTTCGGTTGGTTCGCTAAAGCATTGTTTCACTTCCTTTACTAAAAATTTTGCATTAAAAAATCCTCATACTGAAACTTAAAGTACAAGGATATGTAATTTGAAATATAGGGTGTTAATGAGATATACTTTTTGCAACCGATGAGATGCGATAAATGACCGATTAAATAAAAATCAACATTTCCTCTTTTATATTTGCTATGATGGTACTGCAAATAAAAAGGAGGCTAACGTAAATGCAAGAAATAAAAACAGTTGAACTTGTCAAAAGATACAAAAATCTTACTGCTGTGAATAAGCTCAATTTAGAAATACATCAAGGTGAACTATTTTCTCTGTTAGGTGTTAACGGAGCAGGAAAAACCACAACAATAAAGATGTTAACCTGTATAACAAAACCAACGGATGGCGATGCATTTATAGGTGGATACAGTGTAACCAAGCAACCCGAACAGGTAAAGCGATTGATTGGTGTATCACCTCAGGAAACTGCAGTAGCTCCTAATCTTTCTGTAAAGGAAAACCTTGAATTAATGTGTGGTATTCATGGTTTTTCTAAAGAAAAAAGCAATGCAAAAATCAAAGAGCTTACCGAGCAATTTGCTGTAGATTCTGTTTTGAAGAGAAAGGCGGGTAAGCTATCGGGTGGATGGCAACGCCGTGTAAGTATTGCTATGGCACTAATCAGTGAACCTCACATTCTCTTTTTGGATGAGCCTACTCTTGGTTTGGATGTTATTGCACGGCATGAACTTTGGGATATGATTCGCTCGTTGAAGGGCAAAGTAACCGTTATTCTTACAACACATTATATGGAAGAAGCAGAATCGCTTTCTGACCGCATAGGCATCATGAAAGACGGTAATCTTCTTGCTGTAGGAACTACAGAAGAATTAAAGCTAATGACAGGTACAAATAACTTTGAATCAGCCTTCGTTTCTATAGTGAAGGAGGGTGCATTATGAGAATGTTTACATTTGCAAAAAGGTGTACAAAGGAGATTCTACGCGACCCGATAAACCTTGCTTTCGGTCTCGGTTTTCCTTTGGTGTTACTATTACTTCTGAGTAGCTTGCAGAAAAATATCCCCGCAGAATTGTTTGATATTGATACACTTACCCCCGGAATTACTGTGTTCGGGCTGTCATTCATGACACTTTTTTCTGCAACGCTGATTGCCAAAGACCGAGAAAGTGCTTTTTTGCAGAGATTATATGCAACACCACTTACAGGTTTTGATTTTATTCTCGGATATATGCTACCTCTTTTACCTCTTGCCGTCGGTCAAATGATTATTTGTTATCTGTTCGCTATTCCTTTGGGGTTGACAGTCAGCATAAACATTGTTTATGCTATAATAGGTATAATACCAATGGCTGTTTTCAATATTGCGTTAGGGCTTTTGTGCGGCAGTTTGTTCGGTGTTAAACAGGTCGGCGGTATTTGCGGTGCATTACTTACCAATCTCTCTGCATGTTTATCCGGAGTATGGTTTGATTTGAAACTTGTGGGTGGATTTTTCGAAAAAATTGCGAATGTGCTACCGTTTGTTCACGCAGCAGAAATGGAAAAAGCTTTATTCAGCGGAAACTTTGAGCTTACCATAACTCACGTTATGCCCATTATTCTGTACAGTGTATTTATAACTGCGATAGCTGTTCTCAGCTTTCTCAGACAAATGAAAAAACAATAAGGATTTGATGCGATGAAATACAAACTCATTATAGATAAAGATGCGGACGAAGAGATAATTGCAAAGGTTCACGCTCCCTCTTCTCTGACTAAGCAGATAGAAAATCTTGTCTGAGGGCAGTTTCTTTTTGTCAGAATCAGCCCTAATAGTAATGGGAATAAACACCGCCATTAAGTAATCCCTTATGAATACTCGGACCATAAAAACAAAGTCAGGAAACACTATGTGTTCCCTGGCTTTTTTCTTTATTCTGTATGGGTTTGTGGGGTTACGAAAATTTGTCCGAATCGAGAAAGTGACGGTTCACCCTATAACCTTTTCGGCGGCGAAACGTCGGCAAAACCGACGGCGGAGAGATTATTCACAAAAATCCAATTTCTAACTCTACGCTAGGTAATAGTCAGAAATTTTTGTATCTATTGCGTTTCAAGACACGGTGTTTTTAGTTAATTCTTATCGCTCTAAACCGTTAAGAATTAACTTTTGTCGAATGGATTTAGTTTTTATTATGTATTGTCGTTTAAGAAAAATTGAACGGAAAATATGTGATTTTTATCGGTTTAGACTGCACTTTGAAGATTGTAAAAATTGCATTATTTAAGTTACCAAATCGGTTTTTGCTCTTTTTCGTTTTTAAAAGGTTTATAATATTCAATTATATATTAGTTTTATCCAAACAACTCTCTGTATTGAACAGGGTAATATCCTGTGTGTTGTTTAAAACGTCTTATGAAATTCGGATAGTCGTTGAATCCGCATTCCGTGCATATCTGCAGCACGGTCATGTCTGTGTGCTCAAGCAGTTTTTTTGCATATTCAAAGCGCATATTGTTCAGATAAACTTTGAAGTTTATTCCTTTTTCTGCCTTGAATAGCCGTGAAAAATAT